>DATELR010000290.1:0-6876 GCA_035276345.1 Streptosporangiaceae bacterium
ACCGCTGGCCGGGCGGTTCGGCTTTCGGGCTGAGTACAACGAGAACCGGCCCGAGGTGCATGCCCTCTACCGGGACTGGCGCTCGATAGCGGACAGCTATGAGCCACCGCGCCTGCTGCTGGGGGAGACCTGGGTTGGCGACATTGCCAGGCTCGCGTCCTTTTACGGCAGCGATGATGAACTCCAGCTGGCGTTCAATTTCCCGCTCATTTTCGCCCGCTTCGACGCCGACGACCTCGCCTCAGTCGTCGACCGCACGCTGGCGGCGTTGCCGGCCGGCGGATGTCCCGTTTGGACGGCGTCCAATCACGACATCGATCGCTTTCCCAGCCGGTGGTGCGGCGGCGATCAGGCGAAGATCAAGCTGGCGCTGCTCGTGCTCACGACACTGCCCGGAACACTGGTCCTGTATTACGGCGACGAGATCGGCATGACCAGCGTCACGATCCCGCCCGAGGCGAGCAGGGACACGTTCGGCGGAACCAGCGCCAGGCCGAGCCGGGACCGGGCACGGACGCCGATGCAATGGGACGGATCTGCTACCGCGGGCTTCACGTCGCCCGGGGTGGTCAGCTGGCTTCCGGTCGGCGAGCCAGCCGGCTGCAACGTCGCCGCCCAGCGAGATGACCCCGCCTCCGTCCTGACCCTCTGCCGCGAGCTGCTGAGATTGCGGCGGGAGCGGGTGGCGCAGGCCAGCCCGCGCTACGAGCGGCTCGCGGCCCCCAGCGGTGTCTGGCGGTACGCAGCCGGCGCGGTGGAGGTGGCCGCCAACTTCACTGGCCAGCCGGCGACGCTCCCTGATCCTCCGGATGGCCAGGTGCTCGTGTCGACGGGCGAGTGCGGCAAGGCCGAGCGAGCTGTCCTCGCCCCATGGCAGGGTGTCATATTCGCCCGAGCCCGATGAGCGCGCCGAATCCGTAATCGTCATCGTCGCTGGTCAGCAGGATCTCGTACTCCAGGCTCTCCTGGTCGGCCGCGGTCAGCCTGGCCCGCATAGCCCGGAGCAGTCCGGCTGCGGCGGCGTTTGCCGGCGTCACCAGCGCTGTGAAGGAGCTGATTCCCGCTTGGATCGCGCGGCGTGCGAGCTGCCTGGTCAGCTCGGTACCGAGCCCGCGGCCTTGCCAGTCGTCCACTACGGTGACAGCGATCTCGGCCAAGCGCGGATCGCGCTGCGACCTGATGTACCTGGCGACGCCTACGCCGAGCCCGGTGCGGTCCAGTGCGCCGATTGCATCGTGGTCGTAATGATCGATGTGCGTCAGGTAACGCAGTTCGGCCGTGGACAAGCGGTGCTTAGGCGCTAGGAAGCGCTGTTGTCTCGATTTCGTGCTCAGCCTCGCGAAGCCGTCTGCGAGAAGGGACGCATCCGAACCGCGGACGGGCCTGATCACCACCTGAGATCCGTCTCGCAAGAGCACAGTGTTGCCGCTCGCTGCCGCGGCCGGCGGCCGCACGCTGCGGGCGCGCTTGTACTCGGCCCCTGATGCGGCTGCCGGCCGCTGATCGATCATCGGATATGCCCCCGCGCTGATCAAAGATGCGCGGTGGCAAGAACCGCGCCGAGCCGTCGCCGGGCTCGGGAATATGCACGGCTGCGACCGTTGTCCGGTTCAACCGATACGGCCTGGCCAGCTGGCTACGGAAGGGTGACCGGCTACGGCTCCGCCGGACCGGGTGCTGCTTACGGCCGCGCAGAGACCTGGCAGACTGACGGCGGACCGGCTAGCACGGCTGATGCCCCTCGGCGGCCAGGCAGGTCCGTGATCTGAGTTCGGCTGGTCAGTGATGCGGATGGATCAGGTCCAAGACGGCAAATGCTATTACGAAGGCAAGAATTAGCGCGACAATGCCATTACGGTGTCGCGTCTTCCGGTAGCCAGGGAGCTTCCTCTTGGTGGATTTGACGTCGCCGTGAGCGGAGACTGAACGGTTGGCGAACCAGCCGAGAGTGCAGCCGGCTACAAGAAATATGAGGATCAGCACATAGGAGGCCGAACTCATCGTATTGCCTCTTCTCGCGATGTCAGGCTCATGCCGGTACCTGGAGTTGCTGAAGACCCCTTCCACCAGGCTTTCTGCCGACCAGCAGAATAACCAGAAACCCGGTAATGGCGTGATCATCGCGAAGCAATATTTCCTGATTTAAATAGTGTCAAGAAGGAGAAGCGTCGCATGAACGAAGCACTTACTGCCGAGACGGTCACGATCAAGGGCTACGAGGACGCCGAGATCGAGGCCTATCTCGCCCGGCCTGAAGAGGCCGATTCATTCGGCGGTGTCGTCGTGATTCATCACCTTCCTGGATACGACTCATCGACGAAGGAGATCGCGAGACGATTCGCGGCGCACGGGTATGCGGCGCTGATGCCGAATCTCTATTACCACGACTCGCCGGGTGTCAGCCCGGACGACGCTGCCGCGGCAGCACGAGCCAAGGGCGGCGTGCCCGATGACCAGGTAGTCGGCGACGTCGCCGGTGCGGCGGAGTATCTGCGCGGCTTGCCCGGATCTAACGGGAAGATCGGCGTGATCGGCTACTGCTCCGGCGGGCGGCAGTCCTTCCTGGCCGCCTGCAGCCTGACGTTCGACGCTGCCGTCGACTGCTACGGCGGCGCGGTTGTTCACGTCCCTGAGGGTGCTCCGGCCAGCATGAAGCCGCTGATCGGCCTCTCGGAGAATCTTTCCTGCCCGCTCCTTGGACTGTTCGGCGCGGACGACCAGTTCCCGACACCGGCGGAAACCGCCGAGCTATCCAGGACGCTGGAGAACTTCAGCAAGCCCCATGAGTTCCATACCTTCAATGGCGCAGGGCATGCGTTCTTCTCCGTCGACCGTGCCTCCTATCGCGTTGAGGCAGCGGTCGAGGGCTGGGACAAGATCTGGGCGTTCTTCGGCCAGCACCTGGCAGGGAAGGCGTAGTCATGTGCACTTACTCCACCGAGCACGTGCCGGCTACCGGCAGCGGCAAAGGCGCGGACGGCTGGTTCAGGCTCAGCGAGGTCAGCGTCTACTTCGATCATCCGGCCCATGCGCTCGCCGATCACACGCTGAACCTGGACTTCATCAATCCGGCTCAGGGGCCGGCTGCGAGGGTCGCCGTCGAACTGACCGCACAGACCGCTCGTGAGCTGGCAAAGGCGATCGAGATCGCCCTTGCCTCGGCGCCCCCAGGGCTGGCCTGATCCCTGACCGCCCAGGAATGTCGGCACTAAATGCCAGGATCGGGGCTATGAAGTTCATCGTTGCGCGGGACGCGCTTGGGGAAGCCGTGGCGCTCATCTCCCGCGCACTGCCGTCCAGGCCTGTGGTTCCCTTGCTATCCGGCATGCTGCTCGAAGCGTCGCCGGACGGGCTGACTTTGTCCTGCTTTGACTACGAGGTATCGGCCCGGGTCCTGGTGGACGCGGAGGTCGCCGCATCGGGAGCTGCGCTCGTTCCCGGGAGGTTGCTGGCCGAGATCACCAGGAGCCTGCCCGATGAGCCGGCCGAGTTCGCGGCCGACGGCGACGTGGTGAACCTGCGCTGCGGTCAGGCCGAATTCGGCCTGGTATGCCTGCCGATGCAGGAATATCCGGCGTTGCCGGAATCTCCGAGGCCGGTGGGCACGGTGGATGGTGGCGTGCTGGCCGCCGCCGTCGGTCAGGTCGCCGCCGCTGCCAGCCGCGACGACACGCTGCCAATGCTGACGGCGATATGCCTGGACATCACCGCAGAAGTGCTGACGCTCGCGGCCACCGACCGGTACCGGCTTGCCGCGCGGGAGGTCGGCTTCACCCCTGCCGAGCCGCTGATCAGGGCACTCGCGCTGGTCCCGGCACGAATTATGGTCGAGGTGGCGCGAACCTTCGCGCAGGCCGGTCCGGTCACCGTCGCGTTCGAGTCCGATCCCGACGCGAGCGGCACAGCAAGCCCGGCCGGCGAACGAGACCCGGACGACCGGCCGCGCCCCGCGGAAGGCCTGGTCAGCTTTGAATCAGGAGACCGGCGGCTGACCGCGCGCCTCATCGCCGGGGAGTTCATCAGGTACCGGAGCAGATTCGGCGGCGGGTATGCCTGCCGGGCCGAGCTGCCAGCCGGGCCGATGATCGAGGCGGTTCGGCGGGCGGCGCTCGTGGCCGAGCGGGCAGGGCCGGTGCGGCTGTCATTCCATCCCGATCATGTGGTGATCGAAGCGCACGCGGAGGGCAGGGCCAGGGCTGCTGAGTCGGTAGCCGCGGAGTTCTCCGGCGACCAGCCGGTGATCTCCTTCAACCCCGGCTATCTGCTCGACGGCCTGGCGGCCGCGGCCGCTGGCCTGGCAGAGAACGCCGGATCCGGCGCGGCCGACGCCGAGCGGGCCAACGGCGGTGAGCAGTCTGGTGACACGGAGCGTTCGGGCACAGGGCGTTCGGGCACAGGGCGTTCGGGCACAGACGCGCCGGAAGCACCTAACCGGATCAGGCTGGAGTTCAACACCCCGGCGAAGCCGGCGCTGATCACCTGGACATCAGACGACGAGCCGACCGGTGTTCCGGCCTTCAGGTACCTGCTCGTGCCGCTGCGCGTGCCAGAGCGGACCTGAGCGATCCCCGCCTGGCCGCTCAGAACTGCTAGCGTCGCATGGACCGCGGGAGCCAGCGCCGGAAGCGGCGAAGCAGGCCGCGCTTGCCAAACAGCAACGCCATCAGCACGAACAGCAGCGACCTGGATATCACCGTGCCGATGAACGCTACCGGCAAGATGAACGCGATCAGGATCAGCGCGAGGATCACCACGACAAACCCGGCGACGGCCGCGATGCTCGATCGCGCGCGACGTCCGTTGCCTGCCCGCCGGTCGCGGGAGCCTGAGTCGTAGCTGCTGCCACGCCAGTCTGGCGACCAGGGGAGCGACGCCACGGATGGCGGAAGATCGACGGTGATCATCGCGAGGTCTTGATCGGTCTTGGCAGCGAATACGAGCTCCAGCCGGTGCTGGAACTCCTCCATGGTCAGCCGGCCCTGAGCGAAGTGCTCGCGGAGCGCCGCGGCCGCAGCCTCGCGGTCTGCGTCACCTATCCGAAGGCCCGATGTTGTCGCCATCTGCTCCTCCGCTGATCACGGCGTCGATCGTCAACGCTAAGACGATATATCTCATCTCTGATTTGGGCAACGACGATCGCCGGCGGAGCTGAGTTACAGGGACTAGCGCTAGTCCAGTCTGACTTCGTCGCAGGCCTCGCTGCCGCCAGAGCCTGCCGCGATGATCGCGGCGCTGATCTCGTGCAGGTGCTTGATCTGGCCGGGAGTCAGCACGTCAATCAGCGACCGGCGCACCTGCTCGACATGCCCGGGGGCCGCGGCCGCGAGCGCGGCGAAGCCCTCGTCGGTTAGCTCGGCGATCTGGCCGCGCCGATCGGTAGGGCAGTCCCGGCGCTGGACCCAGCCGCGTTCCTCGAGCCTGGTCACCGCGTGCGACAGCCTGCTCTTGCTGTAGGTCGAAGCCCTGGCGAGCTGCGTCATCCTGAGCGCGCGGCCGGGAGCCTCGGACAAGTGCACCAGTATCTCGTAGTAGCCGTGCGGCAGGCCAGAATCGCGGATCAGCTGCGCATCTGTTGCGGCGAAGACCGACTCGCAGGCCTGCAGGAACAGGCGCCAGGTGCGCTGTTCCTCGTCGCTAAGCCAGCGTGTGGTCGTTCTCACAGGACCAGCATAGCCGATCTAGTTGAGCGTTTGACAACTCCGGGCGCGTGTGATAGTTAGTTGATTGTTCAACGATATCCGGGACCATCCCGGACCGCAGACTCAGTCACAACGGAGTGAGATATGACGTATACGCAGGCGGGCGAGATCCAGATCCCCGGCTTCGTCGCAGGTACCTGGGCCATCGACCCCGTGCACTCGGAGGTCGGCTTCTCCGTGCGGCACATGATGGTCAGCAAGGTGCGGGGCAAGTTCACGAAGTTTAGCGGCGAGGTGGTGACGGCCGACGACGTGCTCGCCTCATCGGTGACGGCCGATATCGACCTGGCCTCCATTGAGACCGGCGCCGAGCAGCGCGACGCGCACCTCAGGTCGCCGGACTTCTTCGACACAGACAACCACCCGCTGATGACCTACCGGTCAACGGGGATCCGGCACGACGGCGCTGACTTCATCGTCGACGGCGAGCTGACGCTCAAGGGCGTGACCCGCAGCGTTCCGCTGAAGCTGGAACTGAACGGCTTCGGGCCGGACGCTTACGGCGGCACTCGGGCCGGATTCACGGCAACGGCCGAGATCAACCGGCAGGAGTTCGGGGTCAACTGGAACGCCGCCATGGAGCACGGCGGCGTCGTGGTTTCCGACAAGGTAGCGATCCACCTCGAGATCGAGGCGGTTCTGCAGGCCTGATCGCCCAGGAACGACAGATCAGGACCCGGGAGCGGTCAGGCCGCTCCCGGGTTCTTGTCGTTGCTGTGCTGAGGCAACGCGGGCAGGTCAGCGCGATGCTTCTGGAGGTAGCCCAGGTAGAACGGGCGTAGCGCGTCGACGACGTCAGAATCGTCAGCGTCGATCGTGTCACCGATCAGGGCTGACAGGTGCAGGGCATCCGCCTCGGCGTGATCGGGATGACCCGCGATGGTCTCCCCAGCGGGCAGCTCGCGCAGAAGTTCCCACAAGAACCCGACATCGAGATGGTGGCGGGCCCGCCGGACCGCGAGGTCGTGCAGCTCGCGCGAGGACAGCGCGTCAAGGTCGTCCGGATCGCTGATGGCACTACCTTCTTTCGTCATCGGGTGCTCCCGGGGAACGCTTGGTTCGCTTGTCCCGCGAGGACTGACATGAGACGGCGTCCCCTGGAGTGACCGGCGGAGGCCCGAAGCCCGCGAGGGTGTTGTCCTGCGAGGACTGGTCCATCAGCACGGCGCAGCGCCTC
>DATELR010000291.1:0-28916 GCA_035276345.1 Streptosporangiaceae bacterium
GTCGACTGGCAGGAGTTGCTCGACCGCGAGGACCTAGACGCCCTGGTGGTCTGCACCCCGCCGCTGTCCCACCGTGAGCCGGCCATCGCGGCGCTCGACCGCGGCCTGCCCATTTACCTGGAGAAGCCGATCGCCCGCACCGCCGAAGACGCTGCCGAGATCGTCGCCGCGGCCCAGCGGACCGGAACGGTGTGCGCGATCGGCTACCAGTGGCATGCGCTCGACCTGCTGGATGAGCTGCCAGGAGTGCTCGACGGCCAGCAGATCGGCCTGTTGCTTGGCACGAGCATCGGCCCGACCCAGAGCCGCCCGTGGTTCATTGACATGCGGGCCGGCGGCGGGAACCTGCTTGAGCGCGGCAGCCACCATCTGGATCTGGCCCGCACCGTGGCCGGCGAGGTCGCGTCCGTCCAGGTCGGGGCGGGGCGGGTCCGGCTGGCGCGAAGCGCGGGAGACGCCGGGGACATCGACGACGCCCTCACGTTCATGCTTGAGCTGACGTCCGGCGCCCTGGCGACGATCGTCGTCGCCTGGACCCGGCAGGGCCAGCCAGGCTCGTACGGCCTCGACATCGTGGCGTCAGAGGCGACCCTCCGGTTGGCGCTCGACCCCGACTTCAGCCTCACCGGCGTGAGCAAGGGCCAGCCAGTCAGCCGTCAATCGGCCATGCATCCGTTTGAGCGGTCAATGCGTCGCTTCCTTGAGGCTGCCAGCAAGCGAGATCCTGCGGCGGTGGTGTGCACTCCGGCGAATGCGGCCGGCACGCTCGCGGTGGCGATCGCGGCCGAGCGCGCTCTCGAAACCTCGCGAGCTGTCGCGGTAGGGACTAGCTGAACGGTTCACGCCCAGCGATCAGGCGGCCGTCCAGCCGCCGTCGCACGTGATGACCGAGCCGGTCATGAAGCCCGCGTGCGAACCAAGCAGAAACGCGATGACGCCCGCAACGTCGTCAGGGCGGCCTGGTCCGCCGAGCAGAACCCGGCCCGCCGTCCTGGCTGCCTCGCGGCGCGCGAGGTCAACGTGGCCAGTCGAAGCGCGAAGCATGGGCGTGTCGATCGGCCCCGGGCAGACGCAGTTGACCAGGATTCCCTCGGCGGCGTGGTCCACCGCCATCGCGCGCGTGAGGCCGATTACTCCGGCCTTGGCCGCCGAGTAGCCCGGGCTGCCGGCCCCGGCGACTAGGCCGTATTGCGAGCTCACGGTGACGATCCTGCCGCCGCCGTTGGCCCGCAGGAGCGGCAAGGCCTCGCGGCACACGTGGAAGATGCCCGACAGGTTCACCGCGAGCGTGCGGGTCCACTCCGCGATCGTGGTCTGGCCGACGTCGCCTGTGTACCCGCCGATCCCGGCAGCAGCGACCACGGCGCCGAGCTTGCCGGACGGCGCTGCCGCCTCCGCCACGGCGGCCTGAACCTCATCAGGGTCTGATACGTCGGCTTGAACAGCCCTCGCGCGGGCCCGCTCCGCTGCCCCCAAGGCATCGATCGCGCGGTGCAGCCCGGGACCGTCCCGATCGAGGAATATGACCTCGGCGCCGTCAGAAAGACAGCGAACTGCCACGGCGAAGCCGATTCCTGACGCGGCCCCTGTGACGAGAATGCGGAACTCATCGCCAGGTTGTTGTGGTTGCACGCAAGAAACTATCCCGTGGATACCGGTGCCGTACCAGAGTTCCCATTGCGTTCGAGAGCACGGAAGGTAAGAATCAAGCGCCAGCGGATGTCAATTCACGTAATCTTCACCAGACCGGTGCGACCACACTGGAGCCGACGACAACGAAGCCGACGGCAGCGTAGCTGCCGGCAGAGTGCCTAATATCCAGGCCGAATTGCGAGCGGGAGGGCAGAGTGACCCAGTACCTGCTGAAGCGCCTGGGACTCGTGCTGCTTACCTTGATCATCCTCAGCCTGATCATCTTCTTCGCGGGCAGTATCCTGCCGGGCAACCCCGGCCGGGCGATCCTCGGTCCGTTCGCCTCCCAGCACGCCGTGGAGGCACTGAACCGCCAGCTTGGTGTCGACCGCCCGCTCATCGCCCAGTACTGGAGCTGGGCGACCGGCATCGTGCACGGCGACATGGGCATGTCCTACCAGTTCCGGTTGCCGGTCAGTTCTTTCGTGTTTCCGGCCCTGGGACGCTCGCTGAAGCTGGCAGCGGTCGCATTCGTCATCGTCGTCCCGGTCAGCATCGTGGCGGGCGTGGTGGCCGCGCTCTACCGCGGGCGAGCGATCGACCGGACCATCAGCGTGGCCGGCCTGTCCCTGTCAACGGTCCCCGAGTTCGTTTCAGGGGTTGTTCTCATCGTGGTCTTTGCGATCGGGCTCAAGGCCCTGCCGGTCACCGCGAATCCGCCCAGCGGAACTGGCCCGCTTGGTCAGCTGCGCTACCTGATCCTGCCGTCGATTCCCCTGGTACTGATCCTTTTCGGCTACATTTCCCGGATGGCGCGAGCGGGCACCATCGAGGCGCTCGACTCCGATTACGTCCGGACGGCCACGCTCAAAGGCCTGCCTCGCTCGGTGGTGATTCGCCGCCACGTCCTGCGCAACTCCCTGCTGCCGACCATCACCGTGATCGCCACGCAGACCGGTTACCTGATCGGCGGCCTGGTGATCGTGGAGACCTTGTTCAACTATCCGGGTCTGGGCAGGCTGATTGTCACCGCCGCCAACAACAAGGACTTCCCGATGCTGGAAGCGGGCGTTCTCATCATCGGCCTCGTGTTCCTCGTAGCGACACTGATCGCGGACGTGCTCTACACCGTGCTGAATCCCCGGATCAGACTGCAGCGGGCCGAGTGATGAGCGCGGACGAACGAACCGACGGCATTATCGCCTCGCCAGGGCTTGTTGACCCGGCAACAATTGGCGCGCTCGCCCGCGCCACCGGGGGCACGGCCGGCACGGTCGATTCTTCGGCCACGGCCATCCGCCGGGAGAACCTGCGCCTGCTGATGCGCTCGGCCGCTTTTTGGGTAGGGGCCCTGATCCTGGCATGGTGGGTCGTGTGCGCGGTCCTGGGCAACACGTTCAGCCCTTTCAATCCCGTCGCGGGGAGCCTGTCGGCGTTCAACGCGGCCCCTTCTGGCGCTCACTGGTTTGGTACCGACTCGCTCGGACGTGACGTGCTGTCCAGGGTCATCGTCGGCGCAAGGGACATCTTGATCATCGCGCCGCTCGCGACGCTCCTGGGCACGCTGATCGGCACCACCATCGGGCTTGTGCTGGGCTACTTCCGCGGCGTGGCCGATATCGTGGTCGGCCGTTTCGTGGATGCGATGCTCGCGCTGCCGATCGTCATCGTGGCATTTCTCTTCGTGGTGGCGATCGGGACTTCGACAGCGACGCTGATCGTTGTCATCGGCCTGGTATTCGGGCTGCTGATCGGCAGGACGGTGCGGACTGCCGTGCTTCAGGAGCGCGAACTCGACTACATAGCCGCGGCGCGGCTTCGCGACGAGAGCGGCTTCCACATCATGTTCGTGGAGATCTTGCCGAACGTGCTCGGGCCTATTCTGGTCGAGTTCACGGTCCGTCTCGGGTACGCGATCTTTACGGTCGCAACCTTGTCGTTCCTAGGTTTCGGCGTTCAGCCGCCGACGCCGGACTGGGGCGGCGACATCGCCGGAAGTTACCAGTACCTGGCTGCGGGTTACTGGTGGGAGACACTGTTCCCGGCACTCGCGATCGCATCGTTGGTGGTGGCGGTCAACTTGATTGCCGACTCGATCGAGGCGGTGATTGTCCGATGATCATCGACGCTTCCGCTCAGGCCGACCGGCGCCTGAGCGAAGGGCTGGTGGTGGACGCCGACCATGTGGACGTCACGTACACCGTGCGCGGGACTGACCGGCTGACGGTCAAGGACATCTCCTTCCAGATCGGCCGTCAGGAGTCGTTCGGCCTGGTGGGCGAGTCCGGATGCGGTAAGACCACGATGGCCCTGGCTATCGCGCACTACCTGCCGCGCAATGGCAGGGTGAGTTCCGGATCGATCACGGTGGCGGGCCAGGATGTCGGGTCATTGGGCACTGAGGATTTGCGCAGGCTACGGGCCAGGACCATTTCCATGGTGTACCAGGAGCCCGGCCGCGCGCTGAATCCGTCCATCCGCGTCGGCCGCCAGGTAGCAGAGGTCTTCGAGATCGCTGGCCTCGGCAAGCAAGAGGCCGCTGAGCGGGCCGAAGAGGCACTGCGCAAGGTACAGATCTCTGATCCTGGTCGCGTGCTGCGCCGCTATCCGCACCAGCTGTCTGGTGGCATGCTGCAGCGAGTCGTCATCGCGATGGCCCTGGCCGCACAGCCCTCGCTGCTGATCCTGGACGAGCCGACCACTGCGCTCGATGCCACGGTCGAGGCGGAGATACTCGAACTGGTTTCGGCGCTGCGCGAAGAATTCCACACCGCGGTGCTTTTCATCAGCCACAACCTCGCCGTGATCGCGAAGATGTGTGATCGAGTCGGCGTGATGTACGCGGGCGAACTCGTTGAGCAGGGGCCGGCGCAACAAATCTTCGACCAGCCGAGGCACCCGTACACGGTCGGGCTATTGCGATGCATTCCGCGTCGCGGTCAGCGCAGGGATCACGGCCGACTCGATACGATTCCCGGCTTCCTTCCGGCGCCCGGGTCCATCTCGGGTGGATGTGTCTTCGAACCGCGTTGCGCTATTGCCGAGCAGCGGTGCAAGGAGGAAGCGCCGCCAATGTACCCGGTCACGGGTGACCGGACCTCGCGCTGCCACTTCCACGAGAAGGCACCATCCCTGCCGAGGTCCACGCCAGAGGACGTCCAGCTGCCCGGACCGGATCGTGCGGCACCGCCGGTGATCTCGCTGCGTGACGTGTCGAAGACGTTCGCCGACGGCAAGGAGAGCGTGAAAGCTCTCGTCGGAATCGACCTGGACCTGCGCCGCGGCGAGACGCTCGGCCTCGTCGGCGAGTCTGGCAGCGGCAAGACCACGCTGGCGCGCGTGCTACTCGGCCTCACCGCCGCCGACCAGGGGTCGGTACTGGAGATGTCAGACTCGAATCTGGCTCCGACCGCGCCGCGCCGCAGCCGTGATCAGTTGCGGGCGATGCAGATCATCTTCCAGAACCCCGACTCGGCGTTGAACCGGCGGCACAGCGTCCGCCACATTATCGGCCGGGCATTGACCAAGCTCGCCGGAGTGTCCGGACCCGAACGCGAGGCGTCGCTGCTAGAGATCATGAAGTCAGTCCGGATGCAGGAGCGGTATCTGGGGCTCCGGCCTGCTCAGCTGTCCGGCGGACTCAAGCAGCGGGTCGCCATCGCCCGCGCGTTCGCCGGGAATCCGAATGTGCTCGTCTGCGACGAGCCGACCTCGGCGCTCGATGTGTCGGTTCAGGCGGCCATCCTGAACCTGCTCAGCGAGCTTCAGGGCAGCAAGCACGTCACATACCTGTTCATCTCTCACGACCTCGGCGTGGTCCGCTACCTCTCGGACCGCATCGCGGTGCTGTATCTCGGCCGGCTGATGGAGTACGGCGAGGCCGAGGCCGTTTTCACCGGGCCACACCATCCCTACACAGAGGCGCTGCTGTCGGCGGTGCCGACCCTTGAGGGAGCCGCAGCGGAGCGGATCATTCTCACCGGCGAGATTCCCAGCCCCGCCAACCCGCCCAGCGGATGTGTCTTCCACACCCGGTGCCCGCGCCGTCTCACGAGCGGCATCTGCGAGTCAGAGGAGCCGCCGCTCGCCGAGGCCGAACCCGGCCACTTCATGCGCTGCCACATCCCGCCGGATCAACTGCGCGCGCTCCAGAATGTTGAAACTCAATAACGATGATTGAGCACTGTGGTTGACTCCGGTAGCTTGTTTTACGCGAGTGGGCCGAATTCGCCGAATTATCCGCGTTTGATACCCGACGCCATAGAGTTGGCGACAATGAGTTATTCGGAGGGGTCCCATGGACACCAGCCGTTCAGCAGATGTTGACCACGCACGGCTAGATGATCTCCGCAGGGGGCGGGGACCAGTCCAGGAACATGTCATTGACGAGTTCGTCGCCGGGAGGCTGTCGCGGCGCGATTTCCTTCGCAGGGGCAGCATGGTCGGCATTTCGATGCCGATCCTGGGCGGCATCGTGGCCGCTTGCGGCGGCTCAATCCCCGGCGGCTCAGGTGGCGGCGGTGGCAAGGGCAAGGCGGGCGCGGACATCAAGGCAGGGCTCCTGGTGCCGGCCGGAGCGGTCAACCCGATCACCATCGCCGACCAGGGCGGCCTGGAGCTGCTGGGCAACGTCGGGGAATTCCTGGTCTTCACCGACACCGCCGGCCATTACCACCCGTGGCTGGCAACGAGCTGGAGCGCGAACGCGGACGCCTCGGTCTGGACATTCAAGATCCGCCAGGGGGTCAAGTTCAACACTGGCAAGCCGATGACCGTCGATGACGTCGTCTATAGCTTCAAGACTCAGAGCGACCCCAAGGGATCGGCCAACGCGCTGTCCGTCTTCGGTGGCGTCTTGTCCCCTGACGGCGTGGAGAAGGTCGATGATCAGACGGTTGCGTTCCACCTCGACACCCCGGACGGCGGCTTCGTCGACGCGGTGTCCGAAGACAACTACAACATGATCATCGTGCCGGACAACTACGACTACGGGAACTGGCAGAAAGAGTTTGTCGGTACCGGCCGGTTCATGAAGACCAGCTACACGCCTAACGTCGGGGCGTCGTATGTCAGGAACCCGCACTATTGGGGTAAGAAGGCGCTGCCGTCCAAGGTCGACTTCACCTTCTATCCCGAGGAAGGGCCGATGGTCGCCGCCCTGCAGGCCGGCTCCATCGACTGCATCGACCAGTTCTCGGTCGCGAACAGCCCGCAGCTGCTCGGCGGCAGCTACAACGTGACGAGCATCAAGGCCGCCACGCATCGCGAGCTGTCAATGCGCAACGATGTCGGGCCGTTCAAGAACAAGCTGGTGCGACAAGCTGTCGCCTATACCCTCGACCGTCCGGCGCTCGTGCAAGCGCTGTTCAAGGGCCAGGCTGTGGTAGGAAATGACAGCCCGTTCGCACCCAACTACCCCTCTACCGACACGAGCGTGCCCCAGCGGGCGAAGAACATCACGAAGGCCAAGCACCTGCTGGCCCAGGCTGGCGTGGCGCGGGGATTCAAGACGCCGCTGCTGACCGAGACAACCCAGGAGATGCCGCACTTCGCGCAGATCGTCAAGCAATCCGCCGCCCAGATCGGCGTGGATATCGCCCTGACGATCGAGACTCCGACGAAGTACTACGGCACGGCCGTGTTCGGGAAGTCCGACTGGCTCGACGGCGAGATGAGCCTGGTCGACTACGGTGCCCGTGCGGTTCCGAACGTGTACCTCGCGGCCCCGCTGCAGTCCATCAACGCCAAGAAGGGGCAGGGCGCCTGGAACGCGGCCCACTTCAACAACGCCACCTACGACAAGTTGTCCAGGGACTTCATCGCGGCGGTGGACCTGTCGACGCAGCGCAAGCTCGCCAAGCAGATCGAAACCCTGCTGCTCGACGAGACACCGATTATCTTCGCCTACTTCTACAACTACCTGAGTGCCGCCCAGAACGGCGTCTCCGGCACGTACCCGACCGCTCAGGGCCAGTTCTTCCTGTGGAACACGGTGAAGGCCTGAGACCCCTCCTGAGCAGCTCAGATAGGTCCCCGGACACGTTCCAGGGGACACCGGAATGACGGTAGTAGCTGACCGCCGGGCCGATTTGACGCTCGACAACTTCCGCAGGGTCGCGTTCGCGGGAGAGAGCGTTGAGATCGGCCCGGTGGCGCGTGAAGCCATGACTGCCGCGCGCCGTAGCTTCGTTGCTCTGCTCGAGTCCGACCGCACGGCGTTCATCTACGGCGTGACACGCCGGCCGGGCATCGAGGTTTCAGTACATGTTCCGCCCGAGCTTCAGCGTGCCTTCGCACGGTCATTCCTCCGGCACTCCGGACAAGGCTTCGGGGTGGGATGGCATGACGAGCAGGTGGTGCGCGGGATCGTCTTCGCCCGGCTGGCCGATTTCCTCGAAGGCCACGCGAAGGTCCGGCCGGAGACCGCCGAGCGCGTAGCCGCGATGCTCGGCGCTCCGATGCCCGCCCTGCCGCTCGGCGGCCAGGCCGGCCCCGGCGAGGTGCTGCCGATGCTGCACCTCGTCCACTCGCTCGCCGATCTCGATCTCGAGGAAGGCGAAGGGATGGCGCTGGTCAACGGCAGCCCCTATTCGACCGCCGTCCTCGCGGACACCGCGATCCGCGCGCGGAACCGGCTCGCCCACACCGAGCTGCTGTTCGCGCTGGCGATTGACGCTTTCCGGGCACCGCTCGAGGCGTACGAGGAACTACTCGAAAATCTGTGGGGCGACGAGCATCAGGTCGATGCGCTCCGCTCGCTTCGCGCGCATCTGGCCGGTGCGGAGGCCGCAGGTCGCCTCGCGCATCAGGCTCCGGTGAGCTTCCGTATCATTCCGAGGCTGCTGGGTGAAGCCCGGCGGGCCGTTGCGGAGGCGGAACGGGCTGCCGCCGTTGCGCTTCAGTCCGTCACAGTCAACCCTGTGTATTACCCGCCCGATCAGAACCACCCGATGGGACGGGTCGCATCCAACGGAGGGTTCCACAACGCGACTGTTTGCCCCGTCCTTCAGTCGCTGTCTTCGTCGTGGGCGGAACTCGCGCTGGCTACCGAACGGCAGATCGCTTCCTTTCACCGCGGCGCCGCTTACGACCTGCCGCACATGCTGAACCCGCCCGGATATGACGGCGCGCTGACCGGCGCGACCAATCTGTTCGGCTGGGTTGTGACCGGTTTCGCCGAGGCAGCCAGGGCTGCGGCCGCCCCTGCGCTCATGCCTGCGGTCGTCGTCGACCAGCAGAACGACCTCGCCACCGCGACGTCGCTGGCCCACCAGCGGGAACGGCAAGCCGCCGGCGCATTCCACAACGCGCAGGCGATCCTGGCCCTGGTGGCGAGTCAGGCGCTGTATGCCACGAAGCGGCAGCCTGCTGCGCCGCTCAGGGAAATCGTCGACGGCATCCGTTCGGTGTTTAGCCCTGTAGATAGCCCCGACGGTCGGGATCTCGGTGCAGAAGCTGGCCGCCTAGCGCAGGTGTTCGAGGCTGGCTCGGTCACCGGGCAGCTCGAGTTCGCCTCGTAAGAGGACCGCAATCTCACAGTGCTGCCTGCGCTCGGATGGCAGCGAACAAGGCCCTGGACGCCGCCGTCATCTGCCGGTTGCGCGGATAGCTCAGAGCGATCGTGCGCGGGCTCAGGAAGTCTCGCGGCGCTACCCAGGTAAGCGAAGGATCGACCGCACGACGCGCGGCCAGCCGGCCGATGCATGCATGCCCTAGTCCAGCCGCAACGAGCCGCTGCAACGCCAGGTTGTCATCGGTGCGATAGACAATCCTCGGCGAGATACCGCGCCGGCTCCAGCCTTCCTCAAGCTCGACCTGTACCTGCCAGCGCTGAGTCCAGGCGACCAGATCGAGTCCGTCGAGCGCGTCGAATCCCGGCCTGGTCATCTCAGCTATCGCGCTGTCACGGCGGGTCAGGATCACCCAAGGGTCTTCAAGCACGGGCTCAGCCTCGATGAATTCGTCCGGCTCGGGATTATGGGTGAACGCGAAGTCCAGGAGCCCTTTGCGGAAGGCGACTCTTACCTCTTCCGAATCGTCGACCTCGCTGAGCACGACCTCCATGCCGGGATGTTCATCGCGGAAGATCTGTAGTGCGGCGGGCATAATCTCGGCGGCTGCGGTCTGGGATACGCCAACGCGCAACCGGACGCTCCGGCCGCGCTCTGCTTCCTCAGCGTCGGCAGCCATCGCCTCGACCTCGCCGAGAGCGCGCCTCGCACGCAGGCACACTGCCTGCCCGGCCGGCGTCAGCCGCACCTGGCCACGGCCGCCTGGCCGGTGAAAGAGTGGCCAGCCAAGGGCTGATTCGAGCGCGGCGACCTGGTGTGAAAGCGCGGACTGCGTGTAGCCGAGCGCGGCTGCGGCCCGCCGGAAGGACCCAAGCTCTGCAACGGCGAGCACGGCCCGGAACTCGCGCAGTCCCATGCCACTTTTGATCGAAGTAGTCGATCGTAGATCGGTCATTTCTTCAGTTTACATTGCTTATTTCTCACATAAGCTCGGGAAGCGGCGCTGAGCTCATCGAGACCTCTGCGTTCATCAGGACCGCATCAAAATCTCAAAGGGGGAGAGTTGTTTTCGCGCGTTGTCGCCGTTCGCAGCCGGACCAAGCTGACCATTTTCCGACTCCTCAGTTTCGGTCTCGTGCTTGCCAGTGCCGGCACACAGTTCGCCGTCGTTCCTGTCGTTCCTGACTATGCCCGTCAGTTCGTGCTCTCCGGCCTGCAGCAAGGGCTCGTGCTTGGAGCAACCGGTCTTGCCTCACTGGCCGTTTCCCTGCCCGCCGGCGCTCTGGCTGACCGTTTCGGTGCCCGCCGGCTGACCCTGGCCGCTGGCCTCGTGATGACGATCGCCATGCTGATCCAGGCGCTGGCGGGTTCGTTCGCGCCGCTGCTGGTTGCAAGACTGGTCTTCGGGATCGGCTACGCCGTCGTCTGGACCGCAGGAATGTCCTGGATGGCCGAGGTGGCACCGGATGGCCGGGGTCTCAGCGGATCGGTTGCCAGCGCCGGGCTAGGCGGTGTGGCCGGGCCAGCCATCGCAGGAGTTCTCGTCCAGTACTTCGGGCTTGCTAGCCCGTGCTTCGTAGCAGCAGCGTGCTTCGCCGTGCTCACCGGCGGTCTCGCTTGCTTCCGGACGGCACAGGGAATGCCGGCGCCGTCGGCGCCGATGGGCAGGAGCCTGCGGAACGCCTCATCCGATCGCCTGACGCTCGCCGCGGCCGCTGCGATCGTGACCGCCGGTCTGACGACCGGGATATCCTCGCTGCTCGTTCCCAGCCAGCTGCACGCCGAAGGGGCCTCGCCTGGCCGCATCGGGCTAGTCTTTGCGCTCGCAGGGCTGGTCTTCGTAGCGGGAAGTTCCCTCACTGCTTATGCAGGCCGCCGCGCCGTGCGCACGTCAGTGATTCTGGCGGCCATGCTGGCGCTGGCGCTCGCGTTCTCGCCCGCCGCCCTTACCTCGGCGCCGATCGCGATCGTCGCGATGCTTTGTGCCACAACGGCAGCACGTTCGGTGTTGTGGACAGTCAGCTATCCGATGGCCGCCGAAGGTGCTGAGCGGAGCGGCGCCGGTCTTGGCGTAGTCATGGGACTGCTCAACGGCGTATGGGCGGTCACCGTGCTGGCCGGCCCATTGCTGGCGGGTCTGGCAGCCCAAGTTGCCTCTCCGCAGGCAGTGTTCGGCCTCACCGCCGCGGCATGCGTGGCCGTGCTCGCCCTGACCGTTCCAGCGGCAAGCCCGCTCCGGCGGTCCGTGCGCGCCGCAGGCACTGCCGGTGACCCTGATGCACACGCCGCGCCCGCAGGGCATGAGTCCATCGTTGCCTGCGAAGCGAGTCAGTCAGGGTGACAGCGGCTCGTAGTGTTTCGAATGGCCCTTGACAGGCACCCGACCGATTCCCAAGATGCTTATAAGCTTTCGAGCACCTGAGGATTCAGACGTGCCTGATCAGTTCATCCCGGCGAACGATGGCTCAGGCATGGCCTGGCATCAGCTTGCTGACGGTCAGCGAGATCCCTTCATGACCGAGATCCTGGACCAGCCCCAGGCGATACGGCGAGCGGCGAATCTGCTGGGCGGCCAGGCGGAGTTCTTTGCGCTGACCGAATCGCTGCATGAACGGCGAGGTCCTCTCCTCCTCACCGGCATGGGCAGTTCCTTCCACGCGTGCCAGGCGGCCGCGAGCGCGCTGGGTCAGCGGGGCGTCCTTGCTGTGACGACCAATACGGCTGAACTGCTGCACTTTCAAGGGAAGACGGCAGCGGCGGCCAGCGCAGTGGTTCTGGTCAGCCAGTCGGGCCGGAGTGTGGAGGTCCTGAGGCTGGCAACAAAGCTCGCAACGCTTGCCCGCAGGCCGCGGCTGATCGCGATCACCAACGGCACCGACAACCCGCTCACCCCCCTTGTCGATATCTGCCTCGACACGGCGGCTGGCGAGGAGGTCGGCCCGTCCACGAAGTCGTACGCAGCGACCTTCGTCCCGCTTGCCGCGCTGGTCGAGACGATGTCGGCGGCTGCGAGCAGGAGATCGACGGCCACGGCGCTGTCGCGCGTGGCCGAGGCAGCCCATGCTGCTGCTGATTCGGCGGAGCAGCTCATCAAGAAGCCGGACGAGCTCGCCCACGAGTTGTACGAATGGCTGGGTGGCCGCAAGCGGGTGACCATTCTCGGGCGTGGCGTCGCCCGCGGCCCTGCCGAGACGAGCGCGCTCGTGCTGAAAGAAGCCGCGCGGTTCCCCGCCGAAGGACTAGATGCCGCCGACTTCCGGCATGGTCCGCTCGAGCTCGCAGGTCCCGATCTCGCAGTGCTCTTGCTGTCGCTTGAGGAGGCCACCCGCCGTCTCGACGACCGCCTTTCCGCGGAGGTCACTCGCCACAAGACCGCCGTGCTCGTCGTTGCCAACGCGCACGCTCCGGCGGGCACCAGCCGCACACTGACGATCGGCCGCGTAGAGCCACTCATGGCTTGCGCAGTCGCCGTCATACCCGCACAACTTCTCGCCTGGCGGCTCGCGCGCGCACTCGGCAGGCGCCCCGGCGAGTTCCGTCTGGCATCGAAAGTGACGACAGAAGAGTGACCTTCCGAGCCGCAAGCTGTTAGGAGGACCGACATGAGCGAACGGCGCACCGATGGATCACTTGGCTGGACAAATCCGATGGACCGGCGGCAGTTCCTGCGAAGATCGGGCGTGGCCGCGCTAGGCCTTTCGGCAGGGGCCGGAATGCTGTCCGCGTGCGAGTCATCGCCCGGGAGCAGCGGATCGGGCCAAGACCGCACCCCGGTCACCATTACCGTCTGGGACTACTACGGGTCGACCACCCCGGTGAAGCCGGCCCTGGCGGGGTTCAAGCGCAAGTACCCGTGGATCACCGTCAACTATCAGGCGCTGGACTGGGACACGATCAATACGAAGTTCACGGTGTCCGTCTCCTCAGGAGTCGCCCCGGACGTGGCGACCCTGGACATGACCTGGATCCCGACCTACGCGGCGACTGGCCTGCTGATGGACCTGTCCAAGGTCTCGGGGAACGTGCTGAACGGCAAGCCGGTCAAGGATCAGTATTCGGCCGCTCAGCTGAGTGCGATGAGCTTCCAGGGCAGCACGGTCACGATGCTGTTCGACGAGGACTGCTATGCGCTGTATTACCGGCGCGACATATTCGAGCAGAAGGGAATCAGCGTCCCGACGAACTGGGATGAGCTGCGCGCCGCGGCCGTGGCGATGGCCGAGAAGTCAACCGGCGGCCTGCCGGGCAAATACCTGATGGAAGTTGACCCTGACACCTTCCACTACGCCTCCTACCTGTTCCAGAACGATGGCGCCATCCTCAACTCGGCCAATACGAAGGCGACGTTTAACAACCCCGAGGGCATCGCAGCTCTTGAGTACTACAAGAGCTTCCTCGACAACGGCACCGGCATTTACTGGGGCCAGGGGCAGGGCGACCGGCTGGCCGGATTGAACGCTGGCACCATCGGAATGTTCGAAGATGGCCCGTACTACATGGGCATCATGCGGGACAGCGCGGCGAAGCTGAAGGGCAAGTGGGGTATCGCGGTTGCGCCGTACTCGAAGAAGCCAGGCAGCTATCTCGGCGGCACCGGCCTGTCCATCCCGGTCAACGCGCCGCACGCGGACGCGGCGTGGACGTTGATCCAGTACCTGCTCGAGCCGAAGAACTCGGTCGGGGTCGCGACCTACTCCGGGGCCGCACCTGGATTGCAGGCCGCGCTGCACAGCCCCGTACTGGCTAAGCCGGACCCGTATTTCGGTGGCCAGGATGTTTGGAAGGTGTGGGATCCGACCCTCGCGATCGCCACCCACTATCCCTACGTGAAGGAGTGGAACGCGATCGATCAGGCGATAGTCACCGCGCTGCAGGCTGCCCTCCTTGGCAAGCAGACCCCCAAGCAGGCATTGGACGCGGCAGCCGCGCAGGTAGACACCAAGCTCTCCGGATAGGGCGGAAGCGCCCGTGATCAGGTCCCCCGCACGGACACTTCCCTCGTCACCGCAGGTTCGCCCTCGGCAGCGCCGCCGCGGCAGCTTTGTCTGGCGAGTCCGCAGGGGCCGCAGCGGTTACCTGTTCATCCTCCCTGCCCTGGTCCTCGCCGTCGCCTTCCTGTACCTGCCGATGGGCTTGTCGGCGTACTGGAGCTTCACCGACTTCAACGGCCTTGCGTCGCCGAATTGGGTCGGCCTGGCCAACTACCGAGAATTGCTCACCGATCCGGTCTTCCTGCAGGCCGTGCGCAACACGCTCATATTCGTGGTTGTAGGGCAGGGCATTGGCCCGGTTCTCGGCGTCGCGTCTGCGCTTTTGCTGAACAACAAGCTCAGGTTCCGCGCCTTCTTCCGTACGGCCTACTTCGTACCGGTCATGACGTCGCTCGTCGTCGTGGCGACGATCTGGAAGATGCTCCTGAACTCCGGGGGCATCGTCAACGTCATCTTCGGCTACCTCCATCTCCCGACGACCAACTGGCTGGACAACCCGACTACGGCCTTGCCTTCGGTAATTGCCTCCAGCGTCTGGCAGGGTTTCGGCTTCGAGACGGTGATATTCCTCGGTGCCATTCAGGCCATCCCGCGCGAGTATTACGAGGCGGCCATGGTCGATGGCGCGAGCGCGTGGAGCCGTTTCTGGCACATAACCCTGCCGGGCCTTCGGCCTACGATCTTGTTCGTTTACGTGATCGGCCTGATCCAGAGCTCGCAGGTCTTCGATCAGGTCTTCGTGATGACCCAGGGCGGGCCGATCGGTTCCACGGATACCGTCGTGTACGAACTGGTCAACCGCTTCAACTCGCTCGACCTCGGCCAGGCATCGGCGATCGCGTACCTGCTGGCGATCTTCCTGGCAATCCTGTCGTTCGTGCAGATCAGAGTGTTCAAGGAGTGGGCATGATCTGGACGCGCCAGTCGGTCAGGTACCTCCTTTACGGCATTGCGATCGTGACGTCCGCGGTGATGATCGGTCCGCTCTACTGGATGCTTGCTACTTCGTTCAAGGTGCCGTCGGCCGTGTTCGCTGCTCCTCCGCAGTGGATCCCCAGCCCGTGGACGCTGGCGAACTACCGCGACGTGTTCACGCTGCTGCCCTTTGCCAGGTACTTCCTCAACAGTGTGGTCGTCACCGGCGGGATCGTGGTCCTGAACATCGTTTTCGACCTCGCGGCCGCGTATGCGTTCGCCAAACTCAGGTTCCCTGGGCGGGATTTCCTCTTCTTCACGCTCCTGATCACCCTGATGGTCCCGTTCCAGGTAAATCTCATTCCGCTGTTCCGCATCATGGTGTCGCTGCATCGGATCTCACCCGTTCTCGGGGTCAACACCTACTTCGGCTTGATCGCCCCGAGCGCCATCCAGGTATTCGGCATCTTTCTGCTGAGGCAGTTCATCCGCACGATCCCCGATGAGATCCTGGACTGCGCTCGCGTCGACGGGGCTTCTGAGTTCAGGATCTTGCGCTCCATCGTCTTCCCGCTGGCTGTGCCCGGGCTGGCCACGCTCGCAATCTTCACGTTCCTTGGCGCGTGGAATGACTTCCTGTGGCCGCTGCTGATCACCCAGACGGACCAGATGCGAACGCTGCCGGTCGGCCTGGCGCTGCTGGCCAGGCGGCAGGAGATCAACTGGGGCGACACCATGGCGGGAACCGCGATCACCGCGCTGCCGATGATCGCGGTGTTCCTTGTGCTGCAGAGACGATTCATCGAGGGCCTGACGCAGGGAGCCATCAAGGGATGACCGGACCGCACGTGCCACGTCAGGGAGATAGCCATTATCTGTCGGTAGCAGGCCGGCCGCTGCTGCCGGTCGGCGCCCACTTCGTTCCCGTGCAGGGCCCAGACTGGCCCTGGCGAGTGGGCACTGAAGCATTCGACCAGGCATTCGCGGCGATGGCCGCGGCCGGCATGAACGCCGTCAGAATCGACGTCCTGTGGTCAGCCGTCGAACCGGAACCCTCGCGCTACGACCCTGATCACCTCCGGCAACTGGACGCGATCAACGCGGCTGCCCGGCGGCACGGCCTGTGGATACATCCGGCGCTGTTCATCGGCGGTGAGGTAGGCGATGCCTACTGGGATGTTCCCTGGCGGAACGGCAGGCATCCGCACGCGGATCCCGGCATGCGCGAGCTCCAGGCGGCGCACGCGGGGATGCTGGCCAGGAGATGGCGCGATGAGCCGTCGATGCTGGCGTGGGATCTGACCGATGAGCCGCCTTTCTGGATCACGCACGACACCACCGACGCGGACGCCATCGCGTGGACCGAGGCCATCGTCCGCGCGATCCGTGACGCGGATCCCGACCACGCGATCACCATCGGGACCTCGGGGCAGGAAGTGGACTGCGGGCCGTTCCGC
The DNA here is from genome assembly GCA_035276345.1 of Streptosporangiaceae bacterium. Taxonomy (GTDB): domain Bacteria; phylum Actinomycetota; class Actinomycetes; order Streptosporangiales; family Streptosporangiaceae; genus Chersky-822. The sequence goes on from DATELR010000291.1 coordinate 16,507, forward strand.
GCCGATCAGGTGGCGGATCTGCTCGACTTCACCTGCGTCCACCCTTACCCGATCTACCAGCCGCACCTTTATCCAGACTCGCTGCTCTCGCCGCGCATGACGCACGCCGGTGCGTTCGAGACCGCGCTCGCCGCCGGAGCGGGCAAGCCTGTGATGGTCCACGAGTACGGGGCATCGTCGGCTCAATTCGACCCGGAGGCGATCGCCGCCTACGACCGGCTGCTGTCGTGGTCGAGCCTGGGCCGCGGTGCGACCGGGTTCTTCGCGTGGTGCTGGACGGACGCCGAACCAGCCGCCTACTCACGCGCCCCCTATGTACGGCAGCCGCACGAGACTCAGTTCGGGGTGACGGATCACCAGGGACGCCTCCGGCCTCGTGGCCAGGTTCTCTCCGACCTGGCGCGAACGGTCGGTCACCTGCCGCTGGCAGAACTCGCCTCGGCAGGACCCACCCCCGCCCGCGCCGCCATTGTGGTGCCGCACGAGTTCGTCCGCCCGTTCGACCCGGCGTCCTTCGGGCTCGAGGCGCCTTCCGGGCTGTACACGCCGGTCGAGGCAACGCGCGGCCGCGATCGCGATGCTGCCCCTGTGGTACGAGTCTGGCTGAACGGGTTCGTCATGGCAGCCCGTGCGGGGATCACCGTGGCCTTCGCTCGCGAGCGGCTCGACCATGCCTGGCCTGACGTGCCGCTCATTCTCCTGCCGGCTCCGCTGGCCTCAACCTCGAACACGCTGCACCACGTCAGGACGAGCTACTGGAGCGGCGCGGCCGAGTTCCTCGGCCGCGGGGGCGTCTTGTACATTTCGTGTTCCGCGGACGTGGCGATCCCAGAGATGGCAGATATGGCCGGGTGCAGGATCGTGGATCGCGCTCCGGTGGCGACGACCGCCGTCCTGAGATTCATTTCTCCGTGGGGTCCATATCGCGAGGGTGACGAGCTCGTTCTGCCGGGCGGAGATGGCTCGCTGGCGATGCGCGGAGTACGGCTTCAGGCCCGCTCTGGTGACGTAGTCGCGGTTGACGCGACGGGAGCCCCGGCGCTCGTCGTCCACCAGAAGGGCACGGGGCACGCCGTGACCTGTTCGTACCCGGTAGAGACTCTGCTGGCGGCCGCGGCCGATGCGCACGGACCAGGCGATCGCACCTGGGGGATTTACGCAGGTCTTGCCGAACTGGCGGGTGCCGCCGATCCGTTCGCCGTTCCGCACCCCGACGTCACGGCCGGGGCTCTGCACGGAACCGGCGGCGGTGTGATCGTGCTGACCAACCACGCTCCCGACAGCGTCGACGTACCGGTCAGCGCTCCCGACGGTTCGTTCCTGCAGGCTGTGGGCCCGGACGGCCTCACGAACCAGATCGCAGCGAAGGATTTCGGCATGGCGATCGACGGCCACGGCGGCGCGGTGCTGTTGTGGCGGCGGCCAGAAGAGGCAGAACCGGGCGCATGACGGCGGTCAGCATTATCGGGAACATCAACGTCGACATCGTCGCGCGTCCGGTGGACGCTCTTCCCGCGCCGGGAACCGAGCAGGAGGTCGATTCGATTGAGTTCAGGGTCGGCGGCGCCGGTGCGATCGCGGCATTGTGCCTTGCGGGGCTCGGGATCAGGGCTGAGCTGTTCGGCCGCGTGGGAAGTGACCCCTTGGGCCGGGTGCTGCTCGACGAGCTCGCGCAGGATGGCGTGCCGGTGGACGGCGTGTCCGCCGGCGGCGCAACTGGCATCTGCGTCGCGACCGAGGCCGCGGGGCGCGACAGGTCGTTCCTCATCGCGCCAGGGTCTGTCCGCGAGTTCTCCCTGTCGCAGGTCCCTGACCGGGCGCTTTGCGCGCGGCAGACTATTGTCTGCGGCTACTTCCTGATACCTGCGCTCCGCAAAGGCGGAGCCGCACGGATTCTCCAGGAATGCTGTGCCCGGGGAGGCCAGACGCTCCTGGACACCGGCTGGGATCCGGGCGGCTGGCCGGCGGCGGCCAGGCACGAGGTGCTCGAACTGCTGCCCTGGGTGCGTGTTTTCGCGCCGAACGAGTCGGAAGCCCTGGCAATTACCGGCGAGGCGAGCGTGCAGCAGGCCGCCAGAGCGCTGCAGGAACGCTCAGGCGGCTGGTGCGTGGTCAAGCGCGGCGCGCTCGGCGCCCTGGCAGTTGGGCCCGATGATGCCGAATTCATGATCGAGGCGCCAGAAGTGAATGTGATCGACACGACGGGAGCGGGAGACGCGTTCAACGCCGGGATCGTCCGAGCTCGGCTGGAAGAGTTGCCCTGGGACAAGGCCGTACGGTTCGCCACGTTGCTCGCGTCGACTGTCGTGTCCCGGCCGTCTGACGACCGCTACCCACGGCCGGAGGACCTCGCAGGCAACTCGATGAGTGCGCGGGATTATTCGGGCTGAGCCCCGAGCAGCCCGTATCGCAGGCCTCTGGCCTCGACATAGTACTTAGCCCGGTCTCCCCGGATGATCGCCCTGCAGTACTCCACAGGCCCCCCGGCCGCTTCGAAGGCGATCAGCTCGAGTAGTAGCGCGGGCCGATGCCGATCTTGCTGGAGCAGCCGGGCCTCGCGGGCAGCGGGCAAGACTGGCTCAATCGTCTCCCTCGCCCGCACCAGCCGGACGTTGTACCTGCTCGCGAGGGTCTGGTAAAGCGATCCTTCGGCCAGGTCCGCATGCAGCAAGTCACCGAAGCGGGATTCGGGCAAGTGAACTTGCTCGAGCAGGAGCGGCTGATCCCCGATGCAGCGGAGCCGCTCAAAGAAGATCACCTTGGCCCCTGGGCGCAGCTCAAGCGCGCGTACTGCGGCTTCGTCAGCTGCCCGGGACTCCGCGGCGATCAGCTTGGTCTGGGGGTCCAGCCCGCGGCGGTTCATTTCTTCGGTGAAACTCGTGAGCTCGGTCAGATCCCGCTCGATGGGAGGATCGGTCACGAATGTCCCTCGCCCGCGCATCCTGCGCAGGCGGCGCTCACGCTCCAGCGCTGCCAGAGCCTGTCGCACGGTGATCACGCTGCAGTCGAACCGCTGCGCGAGTTCCCGCTCGCCAGGCAGCCGGTCACCGGGAAGCCACTCGCCCGTGTTAAGGGCGTCGCGCAGGCGCAAGTAGACCTGGTGATAGAGCGGGACGGGTCCAGGCTCGAGCCGGAATATCGAAGATTCCGGTCCCCCTGCTGCGACCGCCATGCCCGTAGTTTGTGTACAGCACAACGCGGTGTCAACAAGGCAGGTCAGCCGCCAGGCGTTACCACTTGCTGGGCAGGAACCAGCTCCACCAGCTTGGCGGCTGTTCGCCTTCGGTCGGAGTGCGCACGTACACATCGCCGAGCAGGCCGTAGGCCCGCAGCCGGATGAGCGGCGTGCCTGGTCGGCGAGGGACCGGGTTGAGCCGGAGTTCGCGGTCGCCGAGCACGTCGAATCCGGTGAGCTTAACATCTACGCCTTCTGGTATGTCCACGCACAGATTGCCGAGCAGCGTGACGGCTGAGATATCGATCACCTGGTCGTTGACGACTGCATCGCGCAGGTCGACGTATACATCGCCGATCAGAGCCCGGATCCGGAGCGCTGCAGGCAGCTGCCAGCGGCCGATCTGGCGCCTGTTGCCGAAGAACGTGCGGATGGAAGAGACCGTTTGTGCCTGTCCCACTGGTGGCGCGAGCGGGAGCCCGGCGGTGGCGGCCGCTAGCTGGTCTTGAGAGTCAGCAGTTAGCGCCATCCCGACCCGGTCGCTGAAATCGCTCAGGGGCAGCCGCCCGTCGCCGGCCGCGCGCTGCAACTCCGTTACCACGCTCTCTCTCGCTGCCGGCGTCACAGGCAGAACATCCTTGCTCTGGTCCGGCCCGGCTCCTGTGTTCACGGTCATGCCCCCAGCCACGCACGGCCGGAGGCAGCCACCGTGGACGCGCCGTGAAAAGGAGGTGTAATTTCGCTGCTTCGACTCCACGGGTATGACTAAAGCCATGAGCGAGCCGATCTCGACAACCAACCTCGACCGATACGGGCACGCACAGCTGCCATGGAGCCGGCCGCGGGACATTCTGGCGACCGACACGCCAGGAGCGGACCTCACCTTCTTCGTTAGCACCGTCCGGCCGGACGGGCGACCGCACGCTGCGGGCGTTGGTGCCGTCTGGGTGGACGACGTGCTGTACTTCACGAGCGGCCCAGGCACCCTGAAATCGCGCAACCTCGCGTCGAATCCAGCCTGCGCAGTGTCGGTGCACTTGCGCGGCATCGACCTTGTGCTGGAAGGAAACGCGCAGCGAGTCACCGACGCTGCCACGCTGGAGCGTCTCGCCGCCACCTACCGCGACGGAGGCTGGCCGGCCCAGGTTGACGGCGACGCATTCACCGCCCCGTTCAGCGCGCCGAGCGCAGGCCCTTCCCCGTGGCACCTCTATCGCTTCGACCTTCATGTCGCGGTCGGGGTAGCAACCATTGAGCCGTACGGCGCTACCCGGTGGGCATTTGAGTTATCCGGTACCATCGGACACTCCTCGCAACAGTGACATCAGCCTTGGCTTTGGCTGTTGATTCATGGCGAAGGGCGGATGATGCGGCCGGCACGCACGATCGTCGCAGCTCAGCTAGCTCTGATCATCGGCGTTGCGCTGGCATCAGGCGCGGCAGCACAGGAAAGTCGGCCGAAGCGCGTATCGACGGTCGCCGCACCCTCAGGCATTCACAAGATCAAGCATGTCTTCGTGATCATGCAAGAGAACAGGTCCTTCGATTCTTATTTCGGGACCTTTCCCGGCGCCGACGGCATCCCGAAGGGCGTCTGCCTGCACGATCCGCGTAACGGCGGCTGCCGGAGGCCGTTCGCTGACCACTTCGACAGCAACAGGAACTACCCGCATTCAGAGTTTCCGTTCAAGGCCGACGTGAACGGCGGCAAAATGAACGGCTTCGTGGCGGAGGCGGAGAAGAAGCTGTGCAAGCTGGGCCATCCTTGTCATCCGCGGGTGATGGGGTACCACGTCAGGACGGACATCCGGAATTACTGGGCCTACGCCAAAAACTTCGTGCTGCAGGACCACATGTTCGAGTCGGCAGGTTCATGGAGCCTGCCGGCCCATTTGTACGAAGTCTCGGCGTGGTCGGCACGGTGTTCTCGCGGGGGCGTCGCGATGAGCTGCACCAGCTCAAATTTTCCGCAGGAAAGGTCGGCGTCCCGGCCGGTACCGTTCGCTTGGACAGATCTGACGTGGCTATTGCACCGGCATCACGTGAGCTGGAGCTTCTACCTCGATCATGGCGCCGTCTCCAGTCGCAATCCGGGCGGTGTTTCGGTGACCTGGAACCCGCTGCCGGGGTTCACCGACGTGCATAAGGACCGGCAGCTCGGGAACATCCGCCCGCTGCGGGTGTTCTGGAAGCAAGCCAAGGCAGGCAGATTGCCCAAGGTGTCGTGGTTCTCGCCTGACTTCAGGGACAGCGAGCACGGGCCGGCGCTGGTCAGTACGGGTCAGGCATACGTCACGCGGATCATCAACGCGATCATGCGCAGCCCGGCCTGGCGTTCCAGCGCGATCTTCCTGGCCTGGGACGACTGGGGCGGCTTCTATGACCACGTGCCACCGCCCTATGTCGACCGGCTCGGCTACGGCATCAGGGTGCCGGCAATGGTCATCAGCCCCTACGCCAAGCGTGGCTTCATCGATCATCAAAGGCTGTCCTATGACGCCTACCTGAAGTTCATTGAGGACGACTTCATGGCAGGCGCCCGGCTCAACCCGCGCACCGACGGTCGCCGCGACCGTCGGCCAGATGTTCGTGAGAGCGCGGCCAAGCTCGGCAATCTCGCCAAGGACTTCAATTTCAGCCAGACTCCGCGGCGCCGGTTCATCCTGAACCCTTGTCCGCTCAGCACACTGAAACCCAGACCAGGCCCGCGCTGCATCGACCACATCAACCTGCACGTATCGACGTGGGGCGACACCTGAAAGACGTTACGTATTAGGCTAAGGCCCCTTATCCGGATATTCGGTCATTAGGGCTGGGCACCCCCGCGGCCATATCGTCACCGCACCGCCCAGCGTGACGGAGGTGCGCCTCGCCTATGGATGAACTGAAGGACAGCCAGGCAGGGCCGCCTGTGGGGACCACGACTGTCTGCTACCGCCACCCGAAACACGAGTGCCACGTCCGTTGCGTCCGGTGCGATCGCTACATCTGCCCGGCCTGCATGCGCGAGGCGACGGTAGGCTTCCAGTGCCCGGAATGCGTGCGCGAGGGAGCCAAGGGCGTCAGGTCCGCTAGGACGATATTCGGGGGCCGGGCCGCCGGAGGCCGGCCGATCGCTACCATCTCTCTGATCGTGGTCAATGTCGCGGTTTATGCCGGACAACTGCTCAGCCCGCCACTGACGGACAAGCTCTCCGCGATCGGCCGGGCGGTAGTAGGCCCGCACGGCACCATGTACGTCGCAACAGGCGGTGCGACGGTGCAGCTTCACCATGCGGGCATCGCGTACGGCGAGTGGTACCGGCTGCTGACGTCCGCATTCGCCCACGAACCGCCGGGATACTTCGGCGGCCTTGGCATCCTCCATATCGCGTTCAACATGTGGTGGCTCTGGACGCTGGGCAGGGTCATCGAGGCGCAGCTCGGTCGCGTGCGCTTTCTCGCCCTGTACCTCCTGTCGGCGCTCGGCAGCTCGGTGGCCGTCTATCTGCTCGCACCTGACGCCGGCGCCATCGGGGCTTCGGGCGCCATCTTCGGCCTGGTTGGTGGCTACTACGTGATCAGCCGGAGGCTGCGCCATGACCCGATAGGCAGCGGACGGCTGATGCGGACCTTCCTGATCTGGATGGTGCTCTCGGCATGGTTCGCCTCGTGGCAGGGCCACCTCGGCGGGCTGATCACCGGATTGGCCGCCGGCTCAGCGATCGCCCTCATCCGGCCCGGCAAGTGGCGGGACTGGTACCAGGCAGCAGGTCTTGCGCTGATCGCCGTGGCGCTGATCGCACTCACTGCGTGGCAGACAATCAGGATCGGTCCGGTCTAGGCGCTCTACCACCGCCGCGACGCCGCAGTAATGGCGGCGCCAGCTGAAAGGATCCCGATGCATGTCAGCCGGAGAAAGTTCATTGCCGCGGGTAGCGCGGCCGTCGGCGTGGCGGCGCAGGTTAGCTTGGCGCTGCCGCCCGGAGAGTCGCCTCAATGTTGGGCCAGGGCATGCCGGGCGGCAGCATGACCGCGACGATGTCGGCGGCATCGTCCCACGACCGCAGCTGCTCGCGGACCTGCTGGCAGGTTCCGTAAGCCGCGAGCTGGTCGAGCACGACCTTGGCACCGGCGGGTACCGTCCCGCGTCGCGGGCTAGGGTTCGGGTTCGCGGCGATGACTGCTTGCACCTCGGCGGCATAGCCTTGGCCGGCCACGGACCGCGCGTAGACCTCGCCCATCGCGCTCAGGTACCAGGCGAGGCAGCGCGCAGCGATGTCACGGGCCGTGCCGGAGTTCTTGTCGGCGGCAACGAGGGGTCCGGCTGCGATCGTCAGAGCCCGCGCGCCTGACGCGGCAGTTGCACGCAGCTGACGGAGCTCGGCCGCCCAGCCGGGCAGCCGATCGCGAGCTACCAGAGCGGGTATCCAGCCATCGCCGAGTTCGGCGGCCACCCGGATCGTGCGACGGCCGAGCGCGGCGACCCAGATCGGCACCTCAGGAGCAGGCGGTATGCCCAGGCGCAGCGGACGTGCGACCGCACCATTTCCAAGCTGGGCAGGTTCGCCCGCCAGCAGTGCCCGGACCTTGCCCACGACATTGCGCAGCTTGGCTGCTGGGTGCTGGAACGGGACGTCGTGGAAACCTTCGGCCAGCTGTTCGGTGCTCGCCCCCAGGCCCAGCACGTAACGGCCGCCACTGACCTGATGCAGGGTGGCCGCGGTCATCGCTATGGTCGCCGGGGTGCGTCCCCAGACGGACAAGACGCCAGAGACCAGCTTGATCCGTTTAGTACACAACGCGATCTCGGTCAGCACAGGACCAGCGTCTAGCCCCCAGCCCTCCGGCAGGGAGAAGGTTTCATAGCCCAGTTCGTCGGCGAGCGCGGCGGCACGGACGATAACTTCACGCCTGGTCTCCATCGGCGTGAGCCCGACGCCACGGCGGTGCGAGGTCATGAAGCTCGCTCAGCGGCCGCAGCCTGAACAGGGCGGGGCACGGTAATCCAAACGGCGCTGGCGGTAGCGAGCGACTCGCGGCCGGGCCCCAGCAGGGCCGAACCAGAAGTCAGCTTGCGACCATCGCGCCCGATCGGCCACGCGATCAGCCGGCACTGATCACCCACGGCAGGCAGCTCGCGACCGCTGACTTGCATCTGACCGAGCACGAAGGCCGTGTCCCCATCCAGGTCGGCGGCTTCCCCGGCGGCGATGCCGCTCGGGCAATCGAGCGCCGCCCACACCACCTCCGCAGGCACCTTTCCGTCGGCACCGGTGACCGACGGGGTAGGTGTCCACGCCGCCGCCCACAGCGACCGGCCGGGCACCCGCCCAGGAAAGATCCGCAGCCCATCCCCCGGCGGACGGCCGACACCGCAAACGAAGCAGTCAGGAAACACCGGATCGGAGTAGTAGGACGAGCGGCCAGCCACCGCGCGGGCCTGCGCCAACGACACAGGCTCGGGCATCTGCGGCTCAGGTCTGTCAGGCGAGGCACTTGCCTCGGCTATCAGCGTCCCGGCGTGGTGCACGCGGACTGCACCCCCGCTGTCTCGTTCGATGACCATCGGCGTACCGAGCGGCGGTGGTCGGCGCAGCGTGACCGTTGCCGGGCCGTCGACGTACTCGGCGATGCGTCCGCAGACGTAGCCGCCGTTGCCGCTCTCCGGCGGACCGCAGAAGCGGGACGGGATGATCAGCTCGGGTGCCGCTCCATCTCGCGGCTGGTCAGCGGACCCTGGATCAGGAATCGGTTTCGCATTGTGCCCCATCGCTCGACCCTATGAGGGCAGGTGTCCAGCGGCTACGGGGGAATCACCGCACTCTCGGCCGGCGGATACCGCTCGCTCAGGTCCATAGCGAACAAGTGCTTGTCGTCCGCCTCAAGCTCAGTAAATCCAAGATGCCGGTAGAACCCGGCCGCGCGCTGGTTGGTGAGGGCGGTCGCCAGGTGCAGTCCAGGGGACTCTTGCTCGCGTAGCCTGCCGAGCAAAGCCGCGATCAGACGGCGGCCAACCCCGCGGCCTTGTAGCGCTGGCAACAGGTTGATATGCAGGTGCGACGGATAGCTGCTGGGCACGTTCTCCCCGGGCTTCCAGCAGTGATGAATGTTGCTCAGCGCTGTGCGCTCCTGGACCGAGAGCTCGCGCGCTAGGTCCGGCGGTGGTTCTGGATGCCGGGCACGCGCCGCCGGCAGCCACTCGCGTTCCAGGCGCCGGCCGAACTCCCGGGTGTCTATGGTGGCGACGACGTAGCCGCCTATCCCGCCCGCATCCTCAGCGACAAGGGCCAGCGACGGCTCGAAGACCGCGTAGGGAACCGCGTAGATGTCGCCTGGCAACCGCGGATCCCGGAAGATCGGTGTACCGTCGCCGCCATTGTTCGATGTCAGCAAGCAGACGCGGTACAGGTCGTCGCGGTCCTCCGGCCGGTACCCGCGTATCGGTATCTGCTTGGTTTCCATGCAACCGTTCTACGGCATCACGGGGTTCCGGGTGGCGATAGCGCCAGGTAGTCGTGGATCAGGCGGATGGCGATCGATCCATCTCCGACCGCGGAGGCGACCCGCTTGACCGAGCCGTGCCGGGCGTCGCCAACGGCGAATACGCCCGGGATTGCGGTCTCGAGCGCGAATGGAGCTCGAGGGAGCGGCCAATTGTGGCCGGTGTCGGGCCCGGTGAGGATGAATCCCCATTGGTCGCGCGCTATCGCTTCTGGCAGCCAGTCGGTGAACGGCTCCGCGCCGATCAGTATGAAGAGGCCGGCCGCTGACATCCGATCGGTATCGCCAGAGTCCCGGTTCCTGAGCAGCAGATACTCAAGATGCCCGTCGCCGCCGCCACCGGCGACCTCGCAGCCGTACCGGACGTCAATATTGGGCGCAGCTTCGATCTGGCGGATCAGATAGTCAGACATGCTCGCCGCCAGTGACTGCGAGCGAATGAGGATCGTGACGCGCTCGGCGTACTTCGACAGATGAAGGGCCGCTTGGCCAGCTGAGTTCCCGCCGCCCACCACGAAGGCGGGTCTTCCCGCCACGGCCTGTGCTTCGATCGTGCCTGCCCCGTAGAAGACGCCAGCGCCGACTAGCGCTTCGAGTTCGGGGACCCCGAGCCTGCGATAAGACACGCCGGTGGCGATCACCACGGCGCGCGCCCTCGCTTCGCTACCATCCACCAGGCCTACGACCAGCTGGTCGCGGTCTCGTGTGAGCGACGCCGCCGGGTTGCCGTAAACGAAGTGGGTGCCGAACACCCACGCCTGCTCGTATGCGCGTTGCGCCAGCTCCGTGCCGCCGACACCACCGGGGAACCCCAGATAATTCCTGATCCGTGAGCTTGTCCCGGCCTGACCACCGAACGCCTCCGGCTCAAGAAGAGCAGTATGCAGCCCTTCCGACGCCGCGTAGACCGCGGCAGCCAGGCCGGCCGGGCCGGCCCCGACAATGACCACGTCATAAGCCGTCTCCGCTGGCCGCACGTCGAGCCCCAGTCCGGCGGCTACTTCGGCGTTCGTCGGGTTCACCAGCACAACCCCGGTGTACAGCGACAACACGGGTCCCGCGGGATTGCTGACGCCCAGCTCCCGCAGGGCCGCCTGGCCATCAGGTGAGTCGCTGGGATAGAAGCCGAACGGAATGCTGTTGCGGGCCAGCAGATCCCTGATGTTGTGGAGCCGCGCCGACGGATCATCTCCGATCACCGTCACCGACTCAAACCGGCCGCCCTGCTCTCGCCACCACTCAGCCAGTGACCCGGTTACCAGCTGGTGGAACTGTTCATCTGGCGAAAAGGTCGGCTTGGGCAGGTAGAAATCCAGCCAGCCAAGCGTCGCCGCACCCAGGTACGGTGCGGGTGTCGACCGGTCGCCCCAGGAAATCAGCAGGCCGCGGCGGGCTGTGGGAACGATGTCTCTTACCCGCGCGAGCAGCTGCGTCCCGCTCATTCCTGGCATGGCCTGTTCAGCCAGCACCAGCGGCACGTCAGATCCTGCCGACTTCAACTCGGTCAACCGGGTCAGCGCGACCTCCGTGGACGTAGCTGACATCACGTCATAGTGCGCGCCGTATCGCGATTCGAGCTCGGCCGTCAGCGACTGCAGGCTGACGTCGTCATCGTCGACCACCATGAGCACCGGCTTCGCCATAACTTGCTCCTAGGTCAGGGGTCGCTGGAGACCGGGCAACCACTCGATTGTGCAGGGTTCGCTGACAGCGTGACCGCTCGGCGTCATCGAAGGCCGAATCGCGCGCACAATGGAACGGTGAGGCGCCACCGGATCAGGCACAGACGCAATGCAGTGTCACGGGCGCTGGTAGTGTCCGCCGTCACCGTGGTTGTGGTCGCCGCGGCCCCGGTAGTCATGCTCGTAGGCGAGCCGCTCAGAAGGTACTACCTCCGGCGGCTCAGCCGGCCGGGTGTGCCGATGGGCTCAACTGCCATGCTCTTTATGCGGAATCCGGTAGCGATCGCGCTGACCGCGCCGGAGCGGTGGGCCATCGATCAGGTCCGCGGCCTTGGTTCCGGCGGCCGAGGGTTCGGCAGAGGTCGCGGCGGCTTGCCACCGCCTGCCGGGGTGCGAGAGCCAAGGCGGCCCAGGCCAAGCACGCCGGCAGGCGCCATAGCGCTGGCTGAGCCCCGGCAGCAGCATCGGATTGTCCGGGTGCTGAAGTCATTGCCGCCGGTGTTGTCCGAGCGTGTCCGCCGAACTGGTTCCTTCCTGGGCAGGATGGCTCACGCACTGCGCTCGCGAGTGATTTCGCATCCTGGACGCTGATTCGGCCGGCGAAGGCCGACGTCGGCATGCCGCGGCGGGGTTCAGCGATCGCGCCACGGCATGCCTGATCGTCGATGCTCAGGCCTCCTTGATGAGGCCGAGCTGGCGCAGGACTGTCACTCCGTCGTCGAGACCGATTTCCTCGGTGATCAGGCCATTCTCGACCTTCAGTACCGAGGTTCCCGTGAACCGCATGGCCTTGCCGGTATTCGCCGGCAGCCCGCCGATCGGCATGTCATCGAACGCCTCGCCGGTGTGGGTGCCGCCGCCCTCCCACTGACCGACGACGTAGTCGCCCTCTGCGATCAGGTCGGCGGTACCCCAGAAGTTCAGGTCAGGAAACGCTGTCCGGAACTTCTCCGCGAACGCGCGAACCGCGTCTCGACCGCGCACTGGCGCGTGCAGCGAGTACTCGAGCCGGATGTCGGGAGCGGCGAGCTCGCCTATGACGTCCGGATTGAAGTCCTTGCCCCAGAACT
>DATELR010000292.1:0-13547 GCA_035276345.1 Streptosporangiaceae bacterium
GGCCTTGAACCCCGCTGATGCCGTGTTCAGGTCGGCGTAGATGGCGCCGGGTCCGACACCCGCCAGAGCTGCCGTCAGCGCGGCTTCGGCGTCATGCGCGCAGGTCAGCGACAGCACAACAGAGGCGCCGCGGCAAGCATCGGCGTCGCCGTCGCACTGCGTGATGCCCGGCCCCGCAGGAATGACGGGATCGAACCCACGTACGAGTGCACCGGCAGCCGCAAGATCAGCTGAGATAGCTGACCCTGCCTCGCCAAGCCCCAGGACAGCGATCACCGGGCGGCCGGCCGCCACGGATTCGCCGCTCACGGCACCGGGGGAGTGCCGTGGGTATGGAAGGACGGGATCGTGGCGAGGCCCCAGGCCTGTCCCTTGGCGCGCTCGGCCTCCGACCAGCTGATCGTCTCCCAGTCGGGCGCGAAGATGAGCCTGGCGCAGGGGTTGCACAGCTCGATCCGGTTGCCGCCCGGCTCATACACGTAGAGGAAGAAGGTCTGCTGTATCGCGTGCTTGTGCGGCCCGGTCTCGATAAAGACGCCCCTGTCCAGGCATATGTCGGCCGCCCGCAGGATGTCTTCCCTGGTATCGGTGGCGAAGGCCAGGTGGTGCAGCCGCCCCGAGGTGCCAGTCCAGTCGTTGGTGTACACCAGGTCATAAGACTTCTGTGCGAAGTGCAGCCACTGGGCCGAGATGGTGCCGTCGTTCAGGACGATCTGCTCGGTGGCCCTGGCGCCGAGGGCGTCGCAGATGAACCGACCGTTGGGCTCGGTCTGCGCGGCCAGGAAGTTCACGTGGTCGAGGCGGCGCACGCTCACCCCCCGGCCTGGGTAGGCCTGCGCCTGGTTCTTCAGCGCCGGCCGCAGTTCCGCCGACGGCCGGAACCGTTCTGTCTCGAAGTACAGCTCGATCTCGTGACCGTCGGGATCCCGGAACAGGTACGTGGGCCCGATCCCGGTGTCGCCGTCACGCCAGCCGATCCCGAGCCCGGACGCCTCGACCGCGGCGACCCGGCGCTGCAGCGCTTCCTCGCTGGCGGCGCGCAGCCCCGTCCGCGCCAGGCCCGAGGTGGCCGACGCCGTCAGCTTCAGGCTGTGATGCTCGTAGTCGTCCCAGGTCCTCAGGTAGACCGACGAGCCCGCCGAGCCGTTCTCGGTCAGCCCGAGCACCTCGGTGAAGAACCACAGGCTCCGCTCTGGTTCTGGCGTCAGCAATTCGGCGTGACCCAGATGGGCCACCTCGTGCAGCAGGGGCATGACCGGGGGTCCTATCGGGCTGGGTAGACGGTGCCTTCGAAGAGCTTGCGCGCGGTCCTGATCACCCCCGCACTCAGCACGTTCGGCGGGTTCGCGCTCGCGTCGACATCCACGTCGACCTCCAGATGCCCGGTGGCGTGCTCGATGTCGTACCTGTGCGCCATGCGCGGCGACGCGGCGAATTCGGCTCCCACTGCGCCCGGCAGGAGCAGCGCCGTCGCCACGCTCACCGCACCGAGTACTCCGATGGACTGGTGCGGGCGGACCGGGATGAACGTCCGCGTGCAGATCGTGCCGCCCTCGCGCGGCGGGCATACCAGGGTCGTCTTCGGGACGCTCAGGCCAGCCACGTCACCGAGGCCCATGAGCTTTCCCGCCGTCAGGCGCAGGGCCTGAATCCGGTCGCCCAGTTCGTCGTTGCGGGCGAGGTCCTGATGAGTCTCATACCCGGTGATGCCGAGATCTGCGGCACGTGCGATGACAACGGGCATGCCATTGTCCACGCAGGTGATCTCGATTCCGTCGACGATGTCGCTGACCTGGCCGGTCGGCAGCAGCCTGCCCGTTGTAGACCCCGCCGTATTGGCGAACCGCAGCACGACAGGTGCCGCGCTCCCTGGAACGCCGGCGATCGTCGTGTCGCCGGCGTAGTCAGGAACTCCGCCTGGCGTGGCAAAGGTCGCGGTGACGACGCTGCCCGAGTTGACCATGTGGATCCTGGCCGTCGTCGACGGGTGACTGGTGCCGATCAGCCCGCGCTCGGCTGCGAACGGACCAACGCCGGCCAGGATGTTGCCGCAGTTCTGCTGGTCGGTAACGGTGGCTTCCTCCACGCCGAGCTGCAGGAAGAGGTAATCGATGTCGGCGTCGGTCCTGGATGGCGGCGATACGACCGCGACCTTCGATGCCAGCGGATGCGCGCCGCCGAGGCCGTCAACCTGCAACGGATGGCCGCTGCCCATGATTGCCAGCAGGATCGCGTCCCGCTCGGCCCGGCCCGCCGGCAGCTCGCTTGCGAGGAAGTACAGGCCCTTAGACGTGCCGCCGCGCATCATGGTGCACCGGATTCCGCCGGAGCCCCCGGTCATCGCCGTTCCTGGTACGAGTCGAAGTCCAGGTACTCGACTCCCTGCTCGGCCAGGATCTTGCGAAGTCCGTAGCGGTCGAGACCGAGTTCACCGGCGCGCAGCGCCGCCCTGGTCGCGTTTTCCTGCTCATGCCGTGCCCGCGCCGCTGCAAGGGTGGCCGCGACCTCGGTGCGCGCGACGACAGTGACGCCATCGTCATCGGCCACGATCGCATCGCCCGGACAGATCCGCTGGCCGCTGATGCTCACCGGGACGTTGACGGCACCGGGAGTGGCTTTGACGGTGCCCTGCGCCGAGACCGCCGCGCTGAATACCGGAAAGCCCATCGCGTTCAGTTCCGCGACGTCGCGGACGCCGCCAGTGGTTACCAGCCCGCGCACCCCGCGCCGGCCGAGCGAGGTGGCCAGCAGCTCGCCGAACGAGCCGTCCGTGCTTGGCGATGTCATGGTGACGACCAGAATGTCGCCCTCCTGACATTGCTCGACCGCCGCGTGGATCATCAGGTTGTCGCCAGGCCAGCACAGGGCCGTGACGGCAGTGCCACCAGTACGCGAGCCCAGGTAGACCGGCCGGATACCGGGTCCGAGGTAGCCGGTCCGGCCGGCCGCCTCGTGCACGGTCGCCACGCCGAACGACGCGAGTTCGTCCACCGCGGCCAGGTCTGCCCGCGGGCAGCCGGTGACCACCACGTTCCTCATCGCAGGACGTCCGTCACCTGCGGATAGACGCGCATGTAGGCCTCGGCCATGGTGTCGTGAGGCAATCCGAGGTTAGGTCCGGCGTTGCGTCGCAGCTGCACGCCGCGCCGTCTCGCCAGGTCGGTGTAGTAGTCCCACATATGCTGCTGGGCCACCAGGGTTTCCATCGCCCGGCGCTTGATCGCGAACACCGGGGTGATGTCGAGCAGCACCTCGGGCTTGAAATCGCACTGTTCAGGCTGGTGCGGCTCAAACAGGAAGACCGGCGGCGCGCCGAGCGGCTGGCCGGGTGCGTCGTACCCGGCTGCCTGTGCCAGCACCCTGGCCTGCACTGCCATCCGCGCGGCGGCCGGGTGATCGGGGTTGTAGGGGTCGGCCAGCGCGTGCGTCAGCACGACGGCCGGCTCTATCCGCCGGTAGCAGCGCACGATCTGGTCGACGAGCCCGGCCGATTCGGCGAGCGGATAATCGCCCGCGTCGAGGAACTCGATCGACGCGCCGAGCACCTCCGCAGCCTTGGCCGCCTCGGACCGCCGCAGCTCCTTAATCGCGTCGAGTTCCATGCCGTCGCGCCAGGCCCTGGCGGACTCGCCGCGCTCGCCGAACGTCAGGCAGAGGACAGTCACGGCGGCGCCGCGGGAAGCGGCAAGCGCCATCGCGCCGCCGGCCCGCCAGACGAAGTCGCCCGCGTGCGCGCTGACGACGAGGACAGGGCCGTCGTTGCCCGCTGCCGCATCCCGCGGAGCGGTCATGGCCGTCGCCGGGCTACCACGTGTCCCAGACTTCCTGAGCGGTCTCGACGATCAGCGCGAGCTTGGCCCACTGCTGCTCGTCCGTGAGGTCGTTGCCTTCCTTCGTCGAGGAGAACCCGCATTGCGGCGACAGGCACAACTGGTCGCCGTCGACGAACCTGGCGGCCTCGTCGATGCGGCGCTTGAGGTAATCCTTGCTCTCGAGCTCGCCTTTCTTGGTGGTGACGAGCCCGAGCACTACTCGCTTGCCTTTTGGCACAAAGCGCAGCGGCTCGAAGCCGCCTGAGCGCTCGTCGTCCCACTCGCAGAAGAAACCATCGACGTCCAGCGTGCTGAACAGCGCTTCCGCGACGAAGTCATAGCCGCCCTCGGCGGCCCACATGCTCTGGTTGTTGCCGCGGCACATGTGGGTGGTAACCGCCAGGTCGGCTGGGCGGTTCGCCAGCACCCGGTTGATGTTGGCGATGTAGTGCTCATGCTGGTGCAGCGGATCTCCGCCGATCTCGGCGACGTGCTCGCGCTGGGCAGGATCATTCATATACGCGAGGCTCGTGTCGTCGAACTGCAGGTAGCGGCAGCCGAGGTCGTACAGGCGCCTCGTCTGCTCCTGGTACGCCGCTACCAGATCGGTCCAGAACTGATCGAGGTCCGGATACACAGACTCGTCGATGGCCGAGCGCCCACCGCGGTAGTGCACCATGCTCAGCGACGGCATCGTGAGCTTGGGCAGGGCGGTCGTGGCCGTGTCGGCAAGGAAGCTGAAATGGTCGCCGAAGATCGTGCGCGGTAGCGTGACCGGCGCGACGATGTGCGCCGACGGGGGAGCCCACTCGTAGCTTTTCTGCTCGTTCCTGAACATCACTCTGATGGTGTCGTCCTGCACCTGGCGCACTCCGCCGAGCTGATAAATGAAGTCCATGTGCCAGGACTCGCGGCGGAACTCCCCGTCGGTCGCCGACTGCAGCCCGACATCCTGCTGGCGCCGCACGACCTCGCGGATCGCTGCGTCTTCGGCGATGCGCAGCCGGTCGGCGTCAATGTGCCCGGCCGCGAAGTCGTCTCGCGCGCGAAGCAGCTCAGGTGGGCGCAGCAGGCTGCCGACGTGGTCGGCGCGGAACGGCGGCCGCATTCAGCCGATTGTAGAGGGCTTCAGCGCACGGCGGAATGTCGCCTTGGCCGGTTAGGTGCACGCGGCCGGCCGCGCCGCAAATGCGACCAGCTCCCGCCGGCAGGACAGGCCGGCCTTCATGATGATGCTGGTGACGTGAGATTCCACCGTCTTCGTGGAGATGACCAGGCGAGAGCCGATCTCGGCATTGGAGCAGCCCTGGCCGATCAGCACGAAAACATCCAGCTCCCGCTTCGTGATGCCCAGCCTGCGCAACTCCGCCGGCATGGCGGTGCCGCCGCCACGGCGCTGCCGTGGCACGCGCTCTCCTGCCTTCCTGAGGATTCCCCTGCAGGCGGAACCGACCAGCGCGAATCTGCCCTCGTCCAGGTCCGCGGCCGCGTCGCGAAGCCACGCAACCGGTTCGCCCCAGCCGTCGTGCAGCGCAGCGGTCGCGACAAGCCGGTGCAGGATGTGGTTCCACCAGGGGGCAAGCCCGAGGAAGTACTGGCGTCCTGCTTCGGCCAGTTCGCCGGCCCGAGCCTTTTCGCCGCGCCGGCCTGCCTGCACCGCTCGGGCGTAGGCGAGCAAGCCACGGTTCCAGCACGTGACCTCGGCGCCT
This sequence comes from Streptosporangiaceae bacterium, assembly GCA_035276345.1. Classification (GTDB taxonomy): domain Bacteria; phylum Actinomycetota; class Actinomycetes; order Streptosporangiales; family Streptosporangiaceae; genus Chersky-822. The sequence goes on from DATELR010000292.1 coordinate 5,522, forward strand.
GCCGAGACGGCCTCGTCGAGGGCCGAGGTGCCGTCTTGGTACGCGATGGCCTCAAGCAGCGCCCAGTATCCCCAGGCCATCGCCGGTGCGGTCAGAGGGTCGTTCCTGCCGTGGCTGATGCCCGTCCGGCTCAGTCTGAGCGCGCTGGCCAGGTCGTTGCCGACAATCGCGGAGGTAACCCGGGCTTCGCCCCAGGTGGTGATGAGAACGGAAGGATCGTCCGGCGCGATCAGCTCGGCCTGGCCGGCCAGCGATTCTGAGTACTCTCGGTCACCTTGGACCGCGAGAATGCATGCCTGCACGGCCAAGGCTGCGGCTTCGACCCGGCGGAGCCGCAGCCGGTGTGCGGCGGCCTGGCTGCGGCGCGCTGCCTCAATCGCGCGATCGGTGTCCGAGCCGAGGCTCCAGGCGTTGGCTAGTTGCAGGTCCAGGACGGCCGCAGTGGAGACCGCACCCGACTCGATGGCAAGGCCCTTGGCTTCTTCCAGCCGGTGCGCTTTGGCTTCCTCGAGCATCTCGATCGTGCCGAGTTCGTGCATGGCGCGGATCCGCCTGACCGGCAGCGCGTTGCTGGTAGCGATCTGGAAGGCCCGTTCGAACGCGGCATTTGCCGCGGCGGTATCTCTGACGCGTTCCCGGCGCCCGATAACCTCAAGCGCCTCGCAGGCGGCATCGGCCGCGCAAGCGGTCTCATCCGTGCAGGCGGCTTCTGCCCCGCACGCATTCTCTGTCTCAGCGGCTGTCGACATCGTGGCCTCAGCGCTCGCCAGAGCGGTGCGAGCCAGTTGAAGCGCGCGGTCCGGGTCCGACGAATCCATCGCGCAACGCGCCGCTACCGCATCGGCCCAGCCGCAGAGCGACGAATCGGGGGTGCTGTCCGCAAGCGCTCGGGCGGCCGCGACCCGGTCGGCGGCCATCTCCGCGTGATCACACTCCGACAGGGACCGCGCGACCGTGAGGTGGATGAGGGCCTTCCGCGCGTTGTCGGCGTGAAGCTGCTCCAGCTCAGCGAGCAGCCTGTCGGCGGTCGGCACCAGCTGATCGCAGTTGCCGGTGAGCGTGTAGACGTTGGCGAGGGTTTCGTCGATGTCAGCCAGCATCTGCACTGGTGCTGGCACGACCAGCGCGAGCACCTGCTTTGCGCGGTCAAGGGAGGCGGCAGCGCTGGTCAGCGCGCCTCGCTGGAGGGCGCGGCGGCCGGCCTCGAGCAGCAGCCCTGCCGCTCTCGCGCGTTCGCCCGCCGCTTCGTGGAGCTCGGCCGCCAGCTCGCACCACTCACCTGGCAGCCCAGGGTGTGCCGCCTCGATTGCGGTAGCGGCCGCCGCAGACCGTTCGGCCAGGAACGGCTGCAGCAGGTCCGACATGATCGCGTCCCTGGTAAGGGAGTGCCGGAACCTGAAGAGCGCCTGACGTGGCACATGCGGCTCGATGAGCTGGGCGTCGCAGGCTTGCCCCAGGGCTTTCAGCACATCGCTCTCGTCTGCCCGGACAATCGCGGGCAGCAGCGACCAGTCGAATTGGCGGCCGAGCACTGCCGCTGCCGAGACAACGTCGGAGACCTGCGGGCCAAGTTCGGTGAGCCGCCGACGGACGGATTCGGCGATCGATGTGGGCACGCCGGTGGTGACACTCTCGTTCACCTGCCAGCCTCCGTGCCCCCTGACCAGCTCGCCGGACGAGACCGCGTCGGCGAGGATCTCCTCGACCGCGAAGGGGAGGCCTTCGCTATCTGCGAGCAGCCGACGAATCATCCGGCTGGGAAATGACGGCTGGCCCAGGCATGCGACGGCCATTTGCTCGACTTCGGCTGGGTTTAGCCGCGGGATGTCGATGACAGTGGCGGACCGGCGCGCGTGTACCGCCCTGACCATGTCCTGCGCCAGTGACGGCTCGGTATCGCGCAGGGTCGCCAGGCACAGGACCCTTTCGCCTGCGAGATGGTCCGCCAGGTACTCCACGATCGCCACCGACTCGGGGTCGGCAAAGTGGAGATCCTCGAGGATGAGCACGGTGCCCTTGCCGCCGAGATCGGACAGCAGCCGCAGCACCGCTTCGCCGAGAATCAGCGGGGACAACTCGGCGGCGCTCTCGCCATGATCGCCCCAGTCCGGCACGATCGAAGCCAGCGCGTGCCGGTATTCGGCCAGTGCAGGCAGGTCTTCCATCGCGGTGGTCCGAGCTACCGCGATCAGGGCTTCGATGAACGGCCTGAGCGGCACCGGGCTCGATGCCTGCACGGCTCGCCCGCACACGACGGTGTAACCCCTGGTTGTCGCGAGCGAGGCAAGTTCCCTGGAGATCCGGGACTTTCCGACGCCCGCCTCGCCCGCGAGGACGACGAGCCCGCCGCTGGTGCTGGTCTGATCGAGCGCTGCTGACAGCACGCCAAGCTCGGCCTCGCGGCCGATTAGGACCTGGCAGTGCATAGCACTCATCAGGTCACTGTACCGTCACTTTGAGTGGCGATTCAGCAACCCTGTGTGATCAATCTCACGAAGGGATCGGGTAGCCTCCGCCTGTTCAGCGAATGTCCGGCCGGTCGGGCCACCAGATCGTGGCCGCCTCGGGGCCGTCGTGCTGCACGCGGCTCAGCCGGAGCAGCCAGCTCGCGATGCCAGCGGTTCCCTGCATGAAACCCACAGTTGGTTCGAGCTCAGGGGGATCCTGCCGGTGCTCGGTGTGCGCCCACCGGACACCGGATTGGTCATTGATGCTGCGGTTCAGTACGTCGACGGCGAGCGTCTCTGCCCAGGCGAGCCACTCTTTGTCGCCAGTCTGCTGATACCTGTCGAGCGCCATCTCCCCGACGCCTGCGGTCCCGCAGCACTGGCCAAGGTTGTCCCAGAATCCGGGGTACAGCCGCGCTGGCAATCCGCTGGAGCGAACCGCCTGGCGGGCAGCTTGCGCGTACTGGGACCAGCCTGCCTCCGGCTGGATCTGGTCGAGCTGCTCGAACAGCCGCAGAGTCCCGGTCGCGCCATTGCACCATCCGTAACTGACCGGCGCCTGAGCGGTCGCCAGCGGGATGCTGTGCGGAACGGCCAGTGTCCCGTCTGGCTGCGACCCGAGCTGGATTAGCCGCCGCGCGGCGACGATGGCTATGTCGAGAAGGTCCGCCCGGCCGAGCTCGCGTCCGGCGACTGAGAAGGCATAGCCGATTCCGGCCAGGCCGTGCGAGAAATTGGGCTGGAACACGTGCTTGTCGCGGTGCGGATACCAGTCGGGCAGGCCGTCGACCCACTGGGCCTCGGCGGTGAGCTGGTCGGCAAGCTGGGATGCGACCTGGCGAGCTCCTTGGTCTCCGAGCGTGAGCAGTACGAGCATGATCCCCGCCTGGCCGGACAGCAGGTCATGCCAGCCCAGCTGGCTGCGCTCTGCCGCGGCGCGCCCGGCGATCGAGCGCACGAGTGCGCGCGAGTCAAGTTCTGCCTCGTTGTCGCCCGCGACCTGTGCCCACATGTGCAGCGCCGCGGCGACCCCGCCGAGGCCTGTGTAGAGGCTGAGGTCCGGTACGTCCATCTCGGGCTCAAGCTCGGTCGCGCAGACACCGACGTCCTCTTGTGCTGCCAGCCGAGCGAGCTGGCGCAGGCGCTCGGCGGCGGCGTTGGCGTGGTCGTCGAACTCGTTCAGCCCGCCGAGCTTGGCCTCGGCGAGCGCGGCCAGTATCCCGGCCGTACCGAAATACAGATCGTCGGAGTACGGCGCGCCGGGTGTGCGCGTCGATGGCCAGGTCATGGCGCCGCTGACGGCGACACCGGCGTCGGTTACCCAGCGCAATGCCGCCCTCGCGGCAGCACGGGCCTCGTGCTGGACAGTGGCATCGTGATCGGTCTCCACGCATTCCATGCAACCGCAATGCGGAACCAGGCGATTACGCGGGGTAGCGACCGCTTCCGCGGCCCGTCGCGGCGCGATTAGGCTGGCCGCGACTTGCTCCGGCATGGACTCAGGCGGAAGGCAGCTGGGTGCTAAACGAGGGCGTGGGTTCCTGGACCGCGCGGCGCGCGCGCAAGACACCAGGCCAGGTCGCGATCATTCACGACGGCCGGCGACTGAGCTACGCCGAGCTGCACGACCGGGTGACGGCACTGGCGGCCGGGCTGCGCACGCTCGGCGTGCGGCGCGGCGACCGGGTCGCGTTTCTCGGCCCCAACCATCCGGCGTTCCTGGAGACGATGTTCGCGACCTGGGCGGCCGGCGGAATCTTCGTACCGCTGAACTTCCGGCTAGCGCCGCCTGAGCTGGTCCATCAGCTTGCCGACTCGGCGGCGGGCACGCTGGTGTACGCCCCGCAGCACGCCGCTGCCGTCAATGGGGTGCGCGCCAGGACTGCAGTGACGCACCTTGTTGGACTAGATGGCGCCGGGCTAGATGGCACGGGCGCCAACGGGACGCTCGGCTACGAAAGCTTGCTAGGGTCCGGTCCGGCGGACTGGTCCGACGTGCCGGTCAGCCTCGACGATCCGTGCCTGATCATGTACACGTCGGGGACCACGGGACGGGCCAAAGGCGCACTGCTGACCCACGGCAACATCACCTGGAACGCGCTGAACGTGCTGGTCGACACCGACCTGTCCAGTGATGCGGTGGCGCTCGTGGTCGCACCGCTCTTCCACACCGCTGCCCTCAACATGCTGAGCCTGCCTGTGCTGCTCAAGGGCGGGACGCTCGTCATCGAGCCGGGATTCGACCCGGCCAGGGCGCTTGAGCTGATCGCGCGGCACCGGGTGTCGGTGCTGTTCGGGGTCCCGGCGATGTACGACGCGATGGCCGCGCTGCCGGAGTGGCCGGAGTCAGACCTGTCCAGCCTTCGCGCGCTGCTATGCGGCGGTGCGCCCGTCCCGCTTGCCACGATCCGGGCTTACACCGGACGGGGCCTCAGCTTCATTCAGGGCTATGGCATGACCGAAGCGGCGCCTGGCGTGCTATTGCTCGACGCAGCCCACGCGGAGAGCAAGGCAGGATCGGCCGGCGTGCCGCATTTCTTTACCGATGTACGGATCGTCGGACCTGAGCTGGCTGAGGTGCCGACCGGGGAGCGGGGCGAGATAGTCGTCGCCGGGCCGAACGTGATGAGCGGGTACTGGAACCAGCCGGACGAGACCGCGCAGGTCATCGCGGACCGGATGTGGCTTCGCTCTGGCGACATCGCCAGCGCAGATCCTGACGGCTACGTGTACGTGGCCGACCGCGTGAAGGACGTGATCATCTCTGGCGGCGAGAACATCTACCCTGCCGAGGTCGAGAGTGCCCTGCGGGCTCACCCGGCGATCGCCGACTGCGGCGTGATCGGGGTGCCGGACGACCGCTGGGGCGAGGTCGGCAGGGCCGTCGTGGTGCTGCGCCCGGGCGCGGCGGCCGACGAGGCTGACGTCCTGGGCTTTCTTGACGGTCAGATCGCGCGATACAAGATCCCTAAGTCGGTGCTGTTCACAGCGGAGCTGCCGCGCACGGCCACCGGCAAGATCGCCAAGAAACTGCTGCGCGAGACCCACGGCGCCCCGGCCGGCGACGCCCCCGGCGAACCCCTGGTGGGGCAATAGCCGGGCGCAGGTCAGCGAGTCGCGGAGTCGCCGACCCAGACGGTCTTGATGTTGCAGAACTCCCTGATCCCGTGCGCTGACAGCTCGCGGCCGTGCCCGGAGGTCTTCACGCCGCCGAACGGGAGCTGAGGATACGAGGTGACGTTGCCGTTAATGAAGACCATGCCAGCGGCCAGGTCGCGAATGAACCGGGACCGCTCGCCTTCATCCTCGGTCCAGGCGTTCGCGCCCAGCCCGAACTCGGTGCTGTTCGCAAGCTCTATCGCCTCGTCGATATCGCCGACACGGTACAAGGTGGCGACTGGCCCGAAGACCTCCTCGCGGTGGACCCGCATCTCCGGCGTGATCTCGGCCAGCACCGTCGGCGGATAGTAGAAACCTGGATCGTCGGGCGCGGCACCTCCGCACAGGACCTTCGCCCCCCGCGCGACGGCGTCCGCCACTAGCTTCTCGACGTCGTCCCGCTGCTGCTCGGAAGCCAGCGGACCCACGTCAGTGCTCTCCAGCATCGGATCACCGACCGCCAGATCGGCCATCTGAGCAGCGAACATCGGCGCGAACTCGTCGTAAACAGCGTCGTGCACGATGAATCGCTTGGCGGCGATGCACGACTGACCGTTGTTGAGGCAGCGCGCGAACGCCGCGACCCTCGCCGCGGCGTCGAGCTTGGCCGAGGGCATGACGATGAACGGATCGCTGCCGCCCAGCTCGAGTACGACCTTCTTGATCTCGCTCCCGGCGATCGCAGCGACCGACTGCCCGGCCGGACCTGAGCCGGTGAGCGTCGCGGCGACGACACGCTCGTCACGCAGCACAGCCTCAACCCTGGACGAGCTGATCAGGAGCGTCTGGAACGTCCCTTCGGGGAAGCCCGCACGGGTGAAGAGGTCTTGCATGAACAGTGCGGTCTGCGGGACGTTCGAGGCGTGCTTCAGCAGCCCGACATTCCCGGCCATCAGGGCCGGGGCCGCGAATCGCATGGCCTGCCAGAGCGGGAAGTTCCACGGCATGATCGCGAGCACCGGGCCGAGCGGCTGGTAGCGCGCATATGCCTGCACGGCGCCGACGGCGCCGGCATCCGCTGGCTCATCGGCCAGGAACCCGGCAGCGTGGTCGGCGTAATAGCGGCACGCCATCGCGCATTTGGCGACCTCCTGCCGCGCCGCCGCCAGCGTCTTGCCCATCTCCATGGTCATCATCGCGGCGATCTTGTCCTGCTCGCCGTCCAGGATGTCCGCCGCCCGACGCATCCAGTCTGCCCTCGCGTCGAAACTGGTGAGCCGGTAACTGGCGTGCGCGGCAGCCGCCGCCGACAGTGCGCGCTCGACGTGCTCCTCGCTCAGTTCCTCGAAGGCTTGCACGGTCTCGCCAGTTGCGGGATTGATGGTCGCGATCGGCACGGCTGTCTCCTTCCGTTGGCTCCCGGGTCCCCGCCGGGACGGAGCCTCGCCTCATCTAGCCCTTGCCCCCGACCGGCAACGCCACACGTCGCGTTCCGGCCACCTCGCATGCGGTATCGATGTGACGGTCATCACCGGAAACCGGCGTGGATGTCACCTTCATACCGCGCGGCCGGGCGCGACGGCTAGCCGGGGAGGCGGCGGGCGGCCATGGAGGCCAGGTCTCTGGTCTGGTCCGCCACTACGGCTGCCAGGTCGCGGTCGTCGCCGAGGTCGGGGGCCAGCCAACGGAGCAGCCGCGGGACCGCGGCTGCGAGCTGGCCGCTCGCCAGTGGCAGCAGGTCGGCGGCCCGGACGTCGTTGACCGGCGCGCCCAGGCCCCGCAGGTGACTTACCCATCCCGCCAGTGGCCGGGTCGCGCCCGGCGGCAGCCGGCCGGCGGCTCGCTCCGCGCGCAGCACGGGAAGGATCCTGACCGGCAGCTTCTGGGAGCCGTCGGCCGCGATCCTCGCCAGCGGGTCGCTGATCCTGGCGTTCGCAAACCGCCCGAGCAGTGCCTGCTGGTAGGCAGCCGTCTCGTCAGGCGGCCGGGCAAGATGAGCGGCCGCGACCTCCCACCACTCATCGAGCCAGTTCTGGCAGGTCTCGTCGGCAGCGGCTTCGGCGACGGTCCGGTGTCCGAGCGCCGGCCCAGCGTAGGCGAGTAGCGAGTGCGCCCCGTTCAGCAGCCAGAGCTTTCGCCGCTCGTAGGGCCGCGGATCGGTCGTGAACAGGGCGCCCGCCTCGGCCCAGGCCGGGCGGCCGGCCGGGAACCCGCCGCTGATCACCCACTCGCGATAAGGCTCGGTGACAACCGGGCAGCTGTCGTCCAGCCCGGTCGCGAGCCGCGCGGCACCGATGTCGCCGGGCCCAGAACGAGGCGTGATCCGGTCCGCGACCGTCCGCACCACGCTCACCGACTCTCCCAGCCACGCCGCGAGACGTGGATCGATCAGCTCAGCGAAATCGAACAGGACCCGCCTGACCACGTCGCCGTTGCCCGGAACGTTATCGAGTGGTACCAGCGCGATCGGGCCGGCCCCA
>DATELR010000293.1:0-18204 GCA_035276345.1 Streptosporangiaceae bacterium
GACGAGAGCGAGTACGGCCGGGCCAGCACCCGATACGACGGCTGGAATGCCGGCCTTGCGCAACCCGGCGACCAGCTCAGCGGTTGCGGGCATCGAACTGGCCCGGTAGGGCTGGTGCAGGAAGTCCTCGGTGGCGTCGAGCAGCAGGCCGGCGTCCGGTGCAGGCTGCGTGAGCGCGGCGACGAGGAGAGCTGAGCGTGCCGCGTTTCGCGCGGCATCCGCGTGCGGAACGGTCGCGGGCAGTACCTGTCGGGCGGCCTCGGTCGCCAGCGGCACGGCCGGAACGCAGAGCACTGGGATCAGGCCCGGCACCGGCTCGAGGCGCAGGCTGCGGACGGAGCCGCTGTTCCAGGCGATGGTCAGGCCGCCCGCCAGGCACGCGGCGACGTTGTCAGCATGGCCTTCGATGTCGGTGGCCAGCTGCAGCACAGCGTCGTCCGGCAGGCGCGCCTGTCCCCCGCGCAACGCACGCGCCGCGAGAATGCCGGCCACGATCGCGGCAGCGGAAGAGCCGAGACCGAAGCCGTGCGGGATCGCGTTCTGGCACTGAAGGGAGATCCCTGGCGGCTGCCCGCCGAGCGCGTCGAAGGTTGCCCGCATCGCGCGGACCACCAGGTGGCCCTCGCCGAGCTGGGCTGTCTGCTCTCCGACGCCGCTCACTTCGATCCACAACCCGCTCTCGATCACCCGGGCGTGCACCTCATCGTGCAGGGAAAGCGCGAGTCCAAGCGCGTCGAAGCCTGGCCCCAGATTGGCGCTGGTGGCCGGCGTGCGCACGACGACGGCCTGGTCGGCCCACGTCACGCTCTCGGAACCCGTCATCGGCTCAGGCCAGGCCGAGCGCCGTCGCGGCCGCTTCGCTGTCGACGGGAACGATGGCAGGCTCGGGTATCCCGGCCATCGCGGTGTCCGGATCTTTCAGGCCGGTGCCGGTGATCGTGCAGACGACGACAGAATCGGGCTCCACGTCGCCGTTCTTGCAGGCCTGCAGCAGGCCGGCGACTCCCGCAGCCGACGCCGGCTCGCCGAATACGCCCTCGCGGACCGCGAGCAAGCGGTAGGCGTCGAGTATCTGGTCATCGGTCACCGCGGCGAACATGCCTCCCGATTCATCCCGTGCCGCCTCAGCAAGCTGCCATGAGGCCGGGTTGCCGATCCGGATCGCTGAGGCGACCGTGACCGGCGTGGTCACCGGCTGACCGGTCACCAGCGGGGCGGCACCAGCCGCCTGAAAGCCGAGCATCCGCGGTCTCCGAGACGACCGTCCGGCCGCCGCGTACTCCCGGTATCCCATCCAGTAGGCGGAGATGTTGCCGGCGTTGCCGACCGGGAGGCAATGCACCTGCGGCGCGTCACCAAGCGCCTCCACGACCTCGAAGGCTGCGGTCTTCTGACCCTCGAGGCGGTCAGGGTTGACGGAATTGACGACCGCCACCGGGTGACTGACCGCCAGCTTGCGCACGAGCTCCAGGCAGTCGTCGAAGTTGCCGTCGACCTGAAGCAACCGGGCGCCGTAGATAAGCGCCTGCGCCAGCTTGCCGAGAGCGATCTTGCCGCGCGGCACGAGGACCACGCAGTCCAGCCCGGCCCGCGCCGCGTAGGCGGCGGCACTCGCGCTGGTGTTGCCGGTCGACGCGCAGATCACGGTCCTGGCGCCGTGCGCGGCCGCCAGGGAGACTGCCACGGTCATGCCGCGATCCTTGAACGACCCCGTGGGGTTCATCCCCTCGATCTTCAGGTGCACGTCGCACCCGGTGACCTCCGATAGCGCAGGCGCCGGCAACAGCGGGGTGCCGCCTTCCCCTAGCGTCACCACGCTGTCGTCGGCGATCTCAGGAAGGCGGGCACCGTACTCGCCGATCACGCCCCGCCAGAAAGTCACTCGCCTTCCTCGCCCTCGACGCGCAGCACGCTATCGACCGCCATGACGGCCTCCATCGCCGACAGATCGGCGACGGTGTCGGCAAGCGCGGACTCCTTGGCGGTATGAGTGATGATGATCAGGGTGGCGTCCTCGCCGCGGCCTTCCTGGCGCACGGCCTTGATCGACACGCCCCGGCGCGCGAAGCTCTCCGCTACCGGCGCCAGCACGCCTGGCCGGTCAGCGACGTCAAGGTTGACGTAGTACCTGGTCAGCGCCTCCGCCATCGGCACGACTGGAAGCTCGGCGTAGGTCGCAGGCTCGGGCCCGCGCATCCCTGCTCGCAGGTTCCTGGCGACCGCGACGATGTCGCCGAGGACCGCGCTGGCCGTCGGCTGGCCGCCGGCGCCGGCCCCGTAGAACATCAGCCGACCCGCCGCATCCGCCTCGACGAACACCGCGTTGTAGGCCTCGTGCACGGCGGCCAGCGGATGGACGCGCGGAAGCATCGCAGGATGGACGCGGACTGAGATGCCGCCATCACTGCGCTCGCAGATCGCGAGCAACTTGATCACGAAACCCAGCGCCTTCGCGCTGGCGATGTCGGCGGCGGTGATGTTGGCGATGCCTTCGGTATAGACGTCGGCTGACGTCACCTCCGTGTGGAAGGCAAGCCCGGCGAGGATCGCCGCCTTCGCGGCCGCGTCGTGGCCCTGGACGTCGGCCGTGGGATCGGCCTCGGCGTACCCGAGGCGCTGCGCCTCGGCCAGGGCCTGATCGAATTCGGCGCCGAGTGAGTCCATCCGGTCCAGGATGAAGTTGGTGGTGCCGTTCACGATGCCTAGCACGCGCCTGACCGTGTCGCCGGCCAGTGACTCGCGCAGCGCCCGGAGCAGCGGGATAGCCCCGGCGACGGAGGCTTCGTAATACAGGTCGGCGCCGTTCGCGCTGGCAGCCTTGTGCAGCGCCTCGCCGTCGCTGGCCAGGAGCGCCTTGTTCGCGGTGACCGCTGACCGGCCGGCGTCGAGCGCCGCGAGCAGCAGTGACCTGGCAGGCTCGATTCCGCCGATCAGTTCGACCACTATGTCCACGTCTGGCCGGGTAACGAGGCTGACCGCGTCGCCGGTGATCAGTACAGCATCGATGCCGGGAATCCTGGCGATTTCGGGGCGCCGGACCGCGATACCCGCGATCTCTAGCGGTCCTCCCGCGCGGGCTGCCAGGTCAGCGGACTGCTCTGCGAGCAGCCTGGCGACCTGGGATCCGACCGCGCCGCACCCCAGCAGCGCGATCCGCAGTGGCTTGCCTGCATCAGTGGCGCGCACGGCAGCCTGCCTCCCCAACGGCGATCGGTCGACGAGATCCGCCGCACCTGATCGCCCAAGCCTACCCAGAACGCCCGCAGCCAACGGCCTCGACGCATCGTCTGAGCAGCACGGATCGCCTGTTTGCTAAGCGCGAACACCAGCCGGAACAACCACCGGTCCCCCGCTGTTTACACGCAGGTAATTCTCCGGAAGGTGTAATTAAGTAATCCCTCTCTGGAAGAAGGCTTATGAGCGAGAACAACACCCTCACCCTTCCCGTGCTGCCGCTGGTGGACGACGTCGTGCTGCCGACCATGGTCGTGCCGCTCGACGCGTCCGACCCCGAGGTTCGGGCGTCGATCGCGGCTGCGCACGCGGCTGCCGAGGGCGACGCCAAGCCTCAGCTGCTGCTTGTCCCGCGCATCGACGGCAAGTACGCGCCGATGGGCACGCTTGCCGTTGTCGAGCAGGAGGGCAGGCTGCCGGACGGCAAGCCTGGCGTCGTGCTGCGCGGCGAGGCAAGGGTCAGGATTGGAGCCGGCACCGTTGGACCGGGCGCCGCACTCTGGGTTCACGGCACGATTGCCGAAGAGCTACCGGCTGGCCCGCGCGCGGCCGAGCTGGCGCGTGAGTACCGCGGGCTTGCGGCGGCCATCTTGCAGAAGCGGGGCGCATGGCAGGTAGTTGATGCGCTTTCGCGGATAACAGACCCCTCGGCGCTGGCCGACTCGTCTGGTTACGCGAGCTACCTATCACTCGAGCAGCGTTCTGAGCTGCTGAACACCCTGGACCCTGCTGAGCGGCTTGAGAAGCTGGTGGGCTGGGCCAGGGACCACCTTGCCGAGCTGGACGTCGCCGAGACGATCGGCAACGACGTCCGCGAGGGCATGGAGAAGCAGCAGCGTGAGTTCCTGCTCCGCCAGCAGCTAGCCGCCATCCGCAAGGAACTGGCAGCGCTGGACGGTACGCCGGCCTCCGAGGAGGAGGACTACCGCGCCAGGATCGAAGACGCCGACCTGCCTGAGAAGGTCAGGGAGGCAGCGCTGCGCGAGGCCGCCAAGCTGGAGCGCGGCGCGGACAACTCGCCAGAGGCGGGCTGGATCAGGACCTGGCTGGACACCATCCTGGACGTGCCGTGGAACGAGCGCACAGATGACGCTTACGACATCGGGGGCGCCCGCGGTGTGCTCGATGCCGACCACGCAGGACTCGACGAGGTGAAGGAACGCATCATCGAGTACCTGGCGGTCCGCAAGCGGCTTGCCGAGCGCGGCATGGCGGTGGCCGGCGGCCGCCGCAGCGGCGCAGTGCTGGCTCTTGCTGGTCCGCCCGGAGTCGGTAAGACCTCACTCGGCGAGTCGGTCGCCCGTTCCATGGGCCGCAAGTTCGCCAGGGTCGCTCTTGGCGGCGTGCGGGATGAGGCCGAGATCCGCGGTCACCGGCGCACCTATGTTGGCGCACTGCCTGGCCGGATCGTTCGTGCGATCCGCGAGGCCGGGTCGATGAACCCGGTGATCCTGCTCGACGAGGTCGACAAGCTCGGCGCCGACTACCGCGGCGACCCGACTGCCGCGCTGCTCGAGGTGCTCGACCCGGCGCAGAACCACACGTTCCGCGACCACTACCTCGAGGTTGAGCTCGACCTGTCCGACGTCCTGTTCATCGCGACCGCCAACGTGGCAGAGCTGATCCCTGAGCCGCTCCTGGACCGGATGGAACTAATCCGCCTGGACGGCTACACCGAGGACGAGAAGGTCACGATCGCTCGCGATCACCTGCTCCCCCGCCAGCTCACCCGGGCCGGCATGGCCGAGGGCGAAGTCGAGATCACCGACGACGCGTTCCGTCGCCTGGCGACGGAGTACACCCGCGAGGCAGGCGTCCGAAACCTGGAGCGGTCGATCGCGCGCGTCCTGCGCAAGATCGCAGCGAAGCAGGCCCAGGAGGCGCCGAGCGGTTCAGGCGCGAGCGCTGTGGATGCCGAGGCCGTCATCACACTGCCGACTGACCTGCCCGCGGACGACCCGGGCGCGATGCTCGGCGTCCAAGAGTCGCCTGTAGCCGTCGAGCCAATCGAGACGGTGACCGTTGACGCGACCGACCTGAACGAGTACCTCGGCCACCCGAGGTTCACGCCAGAGTCGGCGGAGCGCACGGCGGTGCCTGGCGTGGCGGCGGGCCTGGCGGTCACCGGCACTGGGGGCGACCTGCTGTTCATCGAGGCGTCGCTGGCGGACGCGGAGAGCGGGAGCACGGGGCTCACGCTCACCGGTCAGCTGGGTGACGTGATGAAGGAGTCCGCTCAGATCGCGCTGTCCTACCTGCGCTCGAACGGGCCTGCGCTAGGGCTGCCGGTCGCCCATCTCGCCGAGCGCGGCGTGCACCTGCACGTCCCCGCTGGCGCGGTGCCGAAGGACGGTCCGAGTGCCGGCATCACGATGACGACCGCGCTGGCATCGCTGCTGTCTGACCGGCTGGTCCGTGCGGACGTCGCGATGACCGGTGAGGTCTCGCTGACCGGGCGGGTGCTGCCGATTGGCGGGCTGAAGCAGAAGCTGCTTGCGGCTCACCGGGCCGGCATCACGACCGTGCTGATCCCGTCCCGCAACGAGCCCGACCTGGACGACGTGCCGGAGAAGGTTCGCGAGGCGCTGAAGATTCACCTGGTCACCGATGTCCGGGAGGTCCTCGACCTGGCGCTGGAGCCAGCCGTCTCGGCGACGGACACGCCCGAGCCTGAGCTGCCAGCCTTCGCCGCCGCATAACCCAACGCTGCTCACCGTCGCGGAGGATTCTCAGCAATATTGCTGAGAATCCTCCGCGACTCTTTATTTAGCGGACCAGAAACAGCTAGAGCGCTGGATCGCTGTAGGCCGGGATCGAGCCCGCGCTGGCCATTCCACGAGGAAGCTATCCCGGGGTCGTTTCGCAGTACATTGAGGTCAGTGTCAGGCTTCTGGCGGTGAACGGCATGCGGCGACGGGTGGTCGGTGCGGCGCTGACGGTTGTCGGCGTCTTGATGCTGCTCTTCGCGCCGGTCCGTATAACTCAGGGCTGTGTGTACTCATTTGACGTTGGGTCATGCAATGTTGACAAGGGTTCATCGAGCGTGTGGGGTTGGGTCGATTACCCGGCGGGGTGGTTCCACCCCCTCGTCTGGCCGATGGCGTTCATCGGCGTCGCGCTCGTAGTCACCGGGGTGATCCTCCTGCTCAACAGCACCTCTCTCCTGGAAATCAGCAGGACTGGTCCGACTCGGCGATGATGTAAACGAAATGCGCAACATTGGCCTGCGAGGCGCGTCTTCTGGACATGAGCAGCATCGGACAGGTGAGGCCTGCAAGCGGGCACCAGCGCTTGGCGGGAATCGCGACGGTTGCCGTCACTGCTGTAGCGGCAGTTCTCGGTACTGGCTGCGCGGTCGCTGGATCGGCTAACGCACGGCACGCTGGGCACAGAGCGGCGAGTTCTGTACCTTCTCTTGCCGGGACTGGCGCTGTGTATGCACCATCTGGCGGTCCCGGCGGCATCGCAGCGGTCGCGGCTCTAAGCGGGTCTGATGCCTGGGCGGTGGGGGTGCATGAGCCGTTGCCCAAGGGGATTTACCCGTTGACCTGGCACTGGAACGGCCACCGCTGGACGGTAGTGCCTTGCCCGAGCCCGCGCGGAACCGGCAAGCCAGTCCGCAGTGAGTTGGTAGCGGTGGCCATCGACGCACCCAATGACGCCTGGGCGGTGGGCGACTGGTCGCCGATAGAACGTCATGCACCGAGCTACGCGCTGATCGAGCACTGGAACGGCACTCGATGGACCATGGTGCCCGCCCCGCGGCCGCCCGGTGACACCGCTACCGGGCCCATAATCGCGGTCACGGCGATCTCCCCGACCGCTGTCTGGGCTTACGGAGACGGCGGCATCATCCGCTGGGACGGCACCAGATGGCGGTTCGTGACCAGGCCCCCGCTGCGTGGGCTAGGCACGCAGCTGTCCGGCATGGCCGTGATTTCCGCCCGCGATATCTGGATGGTGGGGACTGTGGGCGTAACGAAATTCCGCGCCCTGGCCGAGCACTGGGACGGCTCGAAGTGGACGATAGTGCCAACGCCGTACGCGATCAACGGCTGGACCAAGAAGACCATCCTCTTCGCAGTCGCGGGCACCTCCAGCAGCAACGTCTGGGCCGTCGGCTGGTATCAGTCCGGCCCGACGGGCCAGGACTACAGCACGCTGGTGGAGCACTGGGACGGCACCCGGTGGCAAGTGCAGCCGAGCCCGGACGGCCCGCGCTCCGGGCCAGAGAGTCAACTCTTCGGGGTCGCTGCCTTGAGCCGCACCAGCGCATGGGCCGTCGGAGACAGTAGCGGACCGGTCCCGCTGATCGAGCACTGGGATGGCGTGCGCTGGACGGCGATGCGCAGCCGGCTTAGGTCGCATCTGTCGTCTACTGCCCTCTACCATGTCGTCGCCGTGAATCCCCGGTACGCCTGGGCGTACGGTGATCTGCTCGAGAAATGGAACGGCACCAGCTGGCAGCAGGTGCCGAGCCCGAAGCCCTGAGACAGCCACCCGCTTGCGCCTACGTGGCATTACTCCGGCAGCTAGCAGCCATAATCGCTGCCGCACTGGCCGTGCTGGGTGCTGGCTGTACGACCGCCGGGTCGGCTGGCGCTGGGCACGGCCCGCCGAGCCCGGCTCCATCAACCTGCGTTCCTAGTTGACTCGACGATCGAAGCCTTCCCAGTAGGGACCGCGCAGCTTGAACTTCTGCAGTTTGCCCGTCGCTGTGCGGGCGAGCGCGTCGCGCTGCTCGACACTCGTCGGGCACTTGTAGTGCGCGAGCCTGGAGCGGCAGAACTCGATGACCTCGGCCTCAGTGACCTCCTGGCCCGGGCGCAGCACGATCAGGGCCTTGACGGTCTCGCCCCACTTCTCGTGCGGGACACCGATGACCGCCGCCTCGGCGATCGCCGGGTGCTGGTACAGGCAGTCCTCGACCTCGACCGAGCTGACGTTCTCGCCGCCTGAGATGATCACGTCCTTCTTCCGGTCGGATATCACCAGGTACTCGTCCGGGTCGATGTGACCCTCGTCCCCGGTGTGGAACCAGCCGTCGACGAGCACCTTGGCCGACTCATCGGGCTGCTCCCAGTAACCGGCGAACACGTGGTTGGCCCTGGCCAGCACTTCGCCAGCACCATCGGTTGCGACCTGAACTCCGAAGGCCGGAGAACCAGCCCGAGACTGGAGCTTGGCCCGCTCGCTGCTCGGCAGGTCATCCCATTCGGCCGGCCGGCGGTTCATGGTCAGCAGCGGAGCCGTCTCGGTCAGGCCGTAGATCTGGATGAACTCCCAGCCGAGTTCCTCCTCGACACGCTCGATCGTCTTGGAAGGCGGCGGCGCACCGGCGACGACGATCCTGGTCTTGTCGCGGCCGGGCACCGGCTGGCCGTTCGCACGCCTGGTCGATGCCGCGTCCAGGATGGCGGCGACAACGGCGGGCGCGCCGCACATCAGCGTGACGCCGTACGTCTCGATCCGGCGAAGCAGTTCCTCGCCCTCGATCTTGCGCGCGACCACCTGAGGCGTGCCCATCGCGGTCACCGCGTACGGCATCCCCCAGCCGTTGCAGTGGAACATCGGCAGCGTGTGCAGGTATACATCGCGATCGGTCACGGTCGTCTGCCAGCCGAATATCGCCGCGTTGAGCCAGCAGTTCCGGTGGGTCAGCTGGACGCCCTTGGGCCGTGCCGTCGTGCCGCTCGTGTAGTTGATGCTGGCGGTCGCGTCCTCATCGGGCTCCCAGGGCGCAGGTTCCGCGTCGTCGGGCGCCTCCGCGAACAGCTGCTCATCGTCGACGCCGTCGAGCACGATCCGGTGCTTGGCCTTCACGTCACGAAGCACCTCGTCGGACTCCGGATCGACCAGCAGCACAGAGGAACCCGAATGGTCGACCACGTAACTGACCTCGTCGGCGTTCAGCCGGTAGTTCACCGGTACGAGCACGCGGCCGTAACCGCTGATCCCGTAGAACGCGATGCCGAACCTGGCCGCGTTGGGGCTGACGATTGCCACCCGTTCGCCCTGGCCGACGCCCATCTGATCCAGCGCGATCGCAAGCCCGCGAGCACGACGCTCGAGCGAGCGGTACGTGATCGTGCCAAGGGATCCCGCCGTTCCCGGCTCGTCGATCAGTGCTGGCCGGTCGGGGTAGACCAGAGCACCTCTGCGAAGAAAGTCGGAAATGGTCAGCGGCACCTTCATGATCAGCTCCCGAGCGTTAGATGATTGTCCGATACTGCGCCAGAGCGTGCGCCGCAGGCAACCTCCCCCAGGTGACCGGCCGGTCCGGCCGTTGCATGCGTATTGGCGGCTTCGCTGTGGAAGCATCGGGCTTCGTGAGGATTCTCCCCAGATTTCACACCAGCGCATTGCTGCTCGCGCTTTCCGCAGGCGTACTGGCCGCGTGCGGCGGAGTAGCTGCGGCATCGGTGCCGATGAGCGCTGGCAGTCCCCCGCCGGCCGGCATCCCTGCCGCCACGCTCGCGAACTGCCCGGTCTTTCCCGCCAACAATGTCTGGAACACGGACATCTCCAAGCTGCCGGTTGACAAGCAGAGCGCCGCCTGGATGCGAAGCATGAATTCGTCATCGACGTACTTGCATCCCGACTTTGGCCCGTCTGGCGGTTATCCGTACGGGATTCCTTACAACGTCGTCACGAGCGCGCACAGCCTGGTCAACGTGCATTTCCAGTACGCCAGCGAAAGCGACAGGTGGCGATACCCGTTCGGCACCGACACCAGGATCGAGGGCGGCAAGAACGCCGGCGGTGACCGGCACGCGCTGATGCTGAACAGGAGCACCTGCACGCTCTACGAGCTCTACAACGCCCGCTACGGCGCACGGCCGACGGCCGGCTCCGGCGCTATCTGGAGCCTGCGCTCGAACAAGCTGCGCCCGGCGGGCTGGACCTCCGCGGACGCTGCCGGCCTGCCGATCCTGCCCGGCCTGCTGAACTACGGCCAGGTGCGACGGGCCGCGCGGACCGGCACCCCGATCAGGCACGCGATCCGGTTCACAGCGCAGCGGACCAGGTCCGCATACATCTGGCCGGCCAGACACCAGGCGGGGAGCGGCAGCAACCCGAGCCTGCCGCCGATGGGCGCCAGGTTCCGCCTGAAGCTCAGCTTCAACGTCGCCGGCTACTGCCATTCGGTCGCCTACTGTGCGGACGCAAAGGCCGTGCTGACCGAGATGCAGCACTACGGCCTGATCCTGGCCGACAACGGCTCGAACTGGTATTTCGGCGGCGCCGCGTTCCCGCAGTGGCCGTCAGGGCTCGTTGAGCTGCTCAAGCGAATCCCGGCGCGGGACTTCGTGGCCGTCAACGAGAGCTGCCTGATGGTCAGCCGCAATTCCGGCCAGGCGCGGGGTCACCAGGGCTGCCCGGTCGGCTAGGCCGCCCTGCTGCCGGTTACCCTTGCCAGGAGTAGACGTGGGCGAGCCAGTTCAGCCGCCGCACCACGCCAGCCCCCGGCGGCCACGGGCCTGACAAGCCACCCTGGCGTGCCGTCTCGCCGTCCTTCCAGAACGTGTCGATCCACGCCGGCCGGTTCCCGTCATGACTGGCGAACCACGAGGCCACGTCGGTGAACCACATCTTCCGGTATGAGTCAGGCGACGCATTCGACTCGCCGATCCGGATCAGCGGATACCTCTCACCAGACACCTTCCGCAAGGCTGCCAGGTTGCCGTCCATCCGGGCCCACACCTTCGCCTTGCTCAGCACGCCGCCGCGGCTGGTGAACGGGCTCGGGCTGTTGCGCAGCTGGCCGCCAGCCAGGTACCGGTCATTCAGGTAAAGGTCGACTCCATACCAGTCCAGATGCGGCGCGTACCACTTCTCGGCCTGGTTCACCGGACCGCAGCCGATCGTGCCGAACCGGACCTTCGTGCCATGTACGAGCTGTTCCATGTACGTCTGCATCCGGCGGTAGACCGCCGGGTTGCGGACCGAGCCGCTGTAGCCGAGCGGATTGTTTCCGACGGCGTTCTCATGCCAGATCGTCAGCAGCGAGTGCGCGGGCGCTGTGGCGACAAGCTCGCGGAGCTCGCGGTCGAAGCGATGGTGGAGCAGCATCCACGGCGTTGGCCGGATTGACAGCAGAGTCCATACGTCCGGGCCGGCCCGATCTGGCCAGTGGCGAGGGAAGACATTCGGCTTGTCGTAGTAGACGCGTACGCAACGCGATGCAGGAATCGCGCGGTGAAAGGCATCCCAGGTACCCCGGTTCGACCCCCAGCAGATCCGCACATGCCGGGTCGTGGCGGCGTGGCCGGGTGCCTGTGTCGCGGTGATCCCGGCTGCGATAGACAGGGCGACAACGACTGCGGAGAGTAAGCGACTCATAACTGCCGGTCTCCTTTCAGGGTCCATTGTGGAGACCGGCTTGCCGACTGTCACGCGTCTTTCCCGATACTTTGACTGCGCGACCGTTTAGTGCGTCACTTACGTTCGCTACGCGCCTATTCGCGGAAGATGTCGACCGGGTTCTTGTCGTTCCTGATTCCCCGGTACGTCGCTGCGCGCAACCGTCCCGAGCTTGTCCAGAGCGCGAAGTCGGCCTCAATCACGAGTTCCGGCTCGGTCCATACCGCACCGCGCGCCTGGTCGTGCGGGATGGTCGCGCCGAACGGCGAGGTGGCCCGGCGCAGCGGCGCAAGCCGTGCCATCAGCGTATTCAGCGTCTGCCTGGTGAAGCCGGTGCCGACATGGCCGGCGAACGTGAATCCCTCAGGGCCGTAGACGCCCACGATCAGTGAGCCGATCTGATCGGTCCGCACTCCCTCGCCCGGCTTCCAGCCGCCGACAACAAACTCCTGCCGCAGGACGTTCTTGATCTTGCGCCAGCTCGCCGAGCGCCGCCCTGCTTCATACCGGGAGGTCAGCCGTTTGGCCACGATGCCTTCAAGCTGATGCTGCTTGGAGACCGCCTGGACGTCGGCGCCGGGGATCCCGGTGAACGCTGGCGGCGTCTGCCAGCGCGGCCCCTCAACGGCGAGCTCGTCGAGCATCGGCCTGCGCAGTGTGTACCGCTGGTCGGTGATCGAGCGGCCATCGAGGGAGAGCAGGTCGAAGGCGAGGTACGTGACAGGTATCTCGGCGGCGAGCCGCCTGACCTGGCTGGCGGCGGCTACGTTCATGCGCTGCTGCAGCGCCTCGAAGCTCGGCCACTCACCGCCGCCGAACGCGACGATCTCGCCGTCGAGGACCGCGTCGTGATCGCCCAGCGCACCGGCCAGGCCAGCGAGCTCAGGATACGTGGCGGTCACGTCTCTGCCGGTACGCGAATACAACGTCAGCTTGCCGGACCTGATGATCGCGATCGCCCGCAGCCCGTCCCACTTCATCTCATAGGCCCAGGCCGCATCGTCGGTGCCGAGCTCACCCGCCACGGCCAGCATCGGCCGGAACTGAGCAGGCAGACCGGTCAGGTCGCCGTCGATCACGTCGCTAAGGTACCGCGCCTGCCGCTCGGTAGGCTGCCGGCGTGACTCCGCAGCGAGCCAGCATGATGCGCGATCGGACGGGTGAGCAGCGCGTCACCAACATCGAGCTCTTCTTTGACCTTGTCTTCGTCTTCGCCGTCACGCAGCTTTCGCATTTCCTGCTGTCAGGCCCAGGCTCGGGCGCTCACCCGGATACCGGACTGCTGCTCAGCGGGCACGCGCTCACCGCCCTGCTCACCGCACTGCTGCTGACGATGGTCTGGCTGCTCTGGTCCTACACGACCTGGGTCACGAACTGGCTCGATCCGGCACTGATCGCGGTCCGGCTGCTGCTGCTCGTGCTGGCGGCCATCAGCCTGGTCTCCTCAGCCGCCCTGCCGACGGCGTTCGCACGGTCAGGCCTGATCGTCGGCTCCGCATACCTGGTGATGCAGGTCGGGCGGAGCGCGTTCACCGTGGCGGTGATCGGCGAACCGGTGCTGCGCAGGAACTTCCAGCGGATCCTGGCGTGGTGCCTGGTGAGTGGATCTCTCGCGCTGGCCGGCGGATTGGTCCACGGCAATTCCCGGGTTCTGCTGTGGATCTGCGCGGTCGCTGTCGACCTACTGGGCGGTGCCGCCGGTTTCTACACGCCCGGCCTCGGCAAATCACAGACTGCGGACTGGACGATCGAGGGCGGGCACTTCGCCGAGCGGTGCCAGGGCTTCATCCTGATCGCGATCGGCGAATCCATCGTGGTGATCGGCGCCAGCCTCGCCTCCCGGCTTGATGCCGGCTCGCTCACCGGTGCTGAGATCACGGCCTTCGTGATCGCAGTAGTCAGCAGCATCGCGTTCTGGTGGGTCTACTTCGACCGGACCGCGCAGGACGCGGCTGCCGTCATCGCGCGGTCGGAGGATCCGGGAAGGATCGGCCGGACTGCCTATCACCTGATCCACCCGATCATGGTCGCGGGGATCATCGTCGCGGCGGCCGCCGACGCCGCAGTCGCAGCCGTGGCGGCAGAACATGGCGGAACAGGGCACGCCTCCGCCTGGGACGCGTGGCTGATCCTGGCCGGGCCCGCGCTGTTCCTCATCGGCCACGCCGCCTTCAAGCTCGCGATCTGGCAGCGGATCTCCTGGCCCAGGCTCGCGTCGGTTGCCGCTCTGGGTTTGTTCGGGCTGCTCGCACCGCACGTCCCAGCGCTGGCGCTTGCCGCATGCAGCGCCGCGGCGGTCGTCGCGGTCGCGGTTGCCGACCGCTTCTGGCGGCCCGCGGCGGAAGAAGCGGCCGCCTAGACGGCCTTCTGCGGCGCTTGCTCAGCAGCGGCGCGGCGGACGCCGGAGATGATCGTGCGCATCATGACGCGCGGCGTATACCGCGACATCCGCCACGCGATCCGCGCCGAGCGCGGCGCGACGATGAGCGCGCGGTTCTGCTCAATGCCGCGGAGCACGTCTTGTGCCAGGGAGTCGGCCTGGTACAGCTTGCCGAGCATGCGGGCGAGAGTTTCCGCGTTCGCGCCGGTCTCGGTTTGCGGCAGTCCCGGATTGACCCGGTTGAGCAACGGGGTATCGACGAACCCAGGGCACACCGCGCTGACCTTGACGCCCCTGATCGCGGCTTCCGCGCGCAGCGACAGGCTCAGCCCGACGACTGCGTGCTTGACGGCCACGTACGGTGCCAGCCCTGGTCCAGGTACCAGCCCGGCCAGCGACGCCGTGTTGACGATATGGCCGTGGCCCTGGCGCAGCATGACCGGATAAGCGGCGTGCACGCCGTGCACGACGCCCTTGAGGTTGACGTCGATCACGCGGTCCCAGTGATCCAGGGTCAGTTGATCGACCAGCCCGGCGACCGCGATCCCGGCGTTGTTGAAGATCAGGTCCAGGCTAGCGTGATCGGCGGCTACCTGATTGACCAGGTCGGCGACGGCCGCGGCGTCGGTGACGTCGACGATGGCGGTGCTGGCAGGCACGCTGGACCAGGCGTTAACCTCCTCAGCCAGTGCCTTCGCCGCTGTCTCGTCGATGTCGGCGATCACGACCTCACTGCCGCGCTTGGCGAGCGCGCGGACGATGGCCGCGCCGATGCCCGACCCGCCCCCGGTCACGATCGCGACCTTGCCCGCGAACGAGTCTGGTGCTGTATCTGCCGCTGGCAACTCACTCACCTCGCCGTCATCCTCGCCTGCCTCCGGACGCTAACCCAGCACCGTAAACCGGGGCAAGCCAGGCGGCGAGCGGTTCGTGATGGTTGTTACCTGGCGTCCGATTGAGAAGCACCGTAGGTTCGATGCATAACAAGACCCCCCGGCCAGTCCCCCGGCGAGGAGCCATGCCTGATCCGCACGTTCCCGACGACGACATCTCCCGCTGGCATTCGGCCATCGCGCCCGAGCTGCGGGCCGCGTTCGAGGACGTGCTGGCCGGCCCGAGGTTCACGATGGGGCCAAACCTCAGGGCCTTCGAAACGGAATTCGCCGCGTACTGCCGCGTCCACGCGTCGATCGGGATCTCCAGCGGGACAGCGGCTCTGCACCTGGCTCTGCTCGCACTGGGGGTTGGTCCTGGCGACGAGGTGATCACGGTCCCGAACACTTACATCGCGACCGCGTTCGCGATCACTTACACGGGCGCGATACCGGTGTTCGTCGACGTGGATCCGGTCACGCTCAACATGGATCCGGCCGCGATCGGGCCCGCGCTGACGGAGCGGACCAAGGCCATCCTGCCGGTGCACATGTACGGCCAGTGCGTAGACGTCGACGCGATCCGGCTGGCAGCGCCAGGCATACCGGTGCTCGAGGACGCAGCGCACGCACACGGCGCGACGCTGGGTGATCGCCCGGCCGGGAGTCTTGGCGAACTGGCGGCCTTCTCGTTCTATCCCACCAAGGTGCTTGGCGCGCTTGGCGACGGCGGAGCGATCACGGCGTCCACGCCCGAGCTGGAGGCGCAGGTCAGGCAACTGCGCTACATGGGCCAGAAGGTCAAGTTCGACCACGCGATCCTCGGTTATCAGGAGCGGCTTGACGAGATGCAAGCCGCGTTCCTGCGCGTGAAGCTGCGTTACCTGGATGAGCAGATCACCGGCCGGCGACGCGTCGCGAAGCGATACGCGGAGCTGCTCGGCGCAACGCCGCTGACCCTGCCGCCTGACGACGCCACAGGGCGGCACGCGTACTACATGTATACGGTGCTCGCGCCCGACCGCGACGCACTGGCTGCCCACCTGAAAAAGCGCGAGATCGACAGCATGGTCATCTACCCCAGGCTCGTCACACAGGCCGGCGCTTACGCGAGCCTGCCCTGGCGGTCCGAGCCCATTGCTGTCGCCGAGAGCTTGCCCGACCGGCTGCTGTCGCTGCCGATGTTCGCCGAGCTGACCGACGACGAGGTCGGCAGGGTCGGCGCCGCGATCACCGAGTTCTACGGCAGCGCATGACTCGTCCGCCCGAGGCCGGCGCTGCCCGGCTCGTGGTGCTCGGCGGAAGCGCCCCTGCCACCGTCCAGCTCGTCGACGCGCTGGCCGCATGGCCAGGCCGCCCGCCGCTCGAACTGGTGCTGCACGGGCGCTCAGCAGAAAGGCTCGCCGCCGTGGCCGGCGCCGCCCGGTTGCGTGCCGACTCACTCGGCCTGACCGCGATCGTCACCTCCCAGGCTGACCGCGCCGCCGCCCTCGACGGCGCCGACATCGTGCTGAACCAGATCAGGCCAGGCGGGCTGCAACAGCGGGCGGCTGACGAGTCGTTCCCGCACGAGTTCGGTCTTCCTGGGGAAGAGACCCTCGGCCCCGGCGGCTTCGCCAGCGCCATCCGCTCGGTCGCTGCACTCCGCCCCGTCTGGGCCGACATCACGCGCTGCTGTCCTGATGCATTGCTGATCAACCTCACCAACCCGGCCGGGATAGTCGCCCAGGCATCGCGGCAGGAATTCGGGCTCGACGTCATCACGGTCTGTGACTCACCGCTGGATCTGCTCGCCAACATCGCCACCCGACTTGGTCAGGCCGGCGCGAGCGAGCCCCCGATTGCTGCCGCGCTCCGGGCGAGATACGTGGGCATGAATCACGTCGGCTGGTACGTGCCTGCCTCGGCAGATGAGCTCGCGGAGCTTGACGGAGTCGTGCCAGCGTTCGACCCGGGCCTGCCGATGCTGCATCGCGCGATGCCCGGCCCTTACATGCGGTACTACGCCCACCCCGACCGGATGCTGGCAGCCCAGCGAGGCCGGCCGACCAGGGCCGACGAGCTGCGCGAACTGGCTGGTTCGACGCTGGCGGCGTTCAGCAGCGGCGAAATCCCCGGGACCTGGCAGCGCCCAGCGCCGTGGTACGCGCTCGCCGTCGTGCCGCTGATCGAGGCCTGGCTGACCGGATCGGAATCGACGCTCATCCTCGGGCTGCCGAACCGCGGCAGGCTCGGCTGGCTACCCGACGACGTGATCGTCGAGGGTCCCGCAACGATGTCAGCGGGCCGGGCAGAACCGCTTCCGGTCGTGGACCTGCCTGACCTGCCGCGCGGGATCCTCGCAAAGCACGCCGCCTACGAGCGGCTCGCCGCCACGACGCTGGCGGCGGGGCCACCCGCAGACCACGACATGCTCAGGATCCTGCTCGCGAACCCGATGGTCACGAGCCTCGATCAGGCTGCGGCGCTGGCCGCCGCGATCGTCACCAGGATGTCGGCGTTCGACCCGCGCTGGCGTTAGGCAAGCGCGGCCCGCCGTTGGCTGAGCCGGCGCAGCACCTCCCGCTCACCGAGGGTCCACGCCGTGCTGGTCGCCAGGTACAGCCCGGAGGCGAGCGGCACGAACGCCGCGAATACGACCGTGAGGTACGGGATGAACCTGGTCAGGGCGGCCGGGGCCGCTCCTCCCGCCGTTGCGGTAAGCGCGCGCGTCCTCCTTGCGGCCATCCAGGCAATGCCGGCGAGCACGAGGAACAATCCGGCGAAGACCGCCCCGTGGATGCTGAACACCCCGGCGCCGCTCAGGAGGTAACTGCCGAGCGGCGCGCCGAACAGCTCATGGCCGAGCAGTGCGTTGTGGATGCCGCCGATCACCGGCAATCTGAAAACCAGGTACATGACGCTGAAGAACGGCCACTGCACCAGCAGCGGCAGACAGCCAGCGAAGACGGACGTGCCCTCAGCCCGGTACAGCGCCGCCAGGGCGCTCTGGAACGCCTCGGGCTGGCCGGAATGCCGCTGACGCAACTCACGCACCTTCGGCGCCATCTTGGCCTGGCTGTCCATTCCCTTCATCGCGCGATAACTGAGCGGCGCGAGGAACAGCCGGACGGCCATGGTGAACAGTACGATCGCGGCTGCCGCGGCCAGGCCGCCGAACAGCGGCGAAAGGACTGTGACGAGGCCGAAGACGAGATGATATGCGGCGCCCATAGGGACACCGAGAAACGTAGACATGAACACCCTCCAGCGGGTCGACGTGACAGCAGATAGCTGGAGGCGGCCGCGTTCAGTGCAGCAGAGCGCAGGTCAGTGCGATGTCGGCGCGGGAAGCGCGGCCGCCGGGACCCGGGA
>DATELR010000294.1:0-24068 GCA_035276345.1 Streptosporangiaceae bacterium
GACAAATCGGTCTAGGTTGTCAAGCCAGCCTGGCTCGGACCAGGTTCGCGTATTCGGTAAGCGCGGACGGTCGATCCTGCGAGTCATGGAGGCTGGTACCCGTGCTGGCAGAGTGGCGCATCATCCGCTTCACCGATGGCGCAGAGCATACGACTACGGCAACTGTCCGCCTCTCCGGCGAACTGGACTTGGCGGCGCGGCACATGCTTCGTGAGCACCTCGCGCAGCTCGCGGAGAAACAGATCGAGCGGCTGGTCGTCGATCTGGCCGGCGTGTCTTACATGGATTGCGGCACGGCCGAGATCCTGCTGGATGTCGGCCGATCAACGCTGCCCCCCGGCGTGAAACCCGTTTTCCGCAATCCGCAGCCGGTAGTTCGCAGGCTGCTGGAAATTAGCAATCTTATCGGCGAATGCACCATTGAGGTGTCGCATCGATCGGCACTCAAGGCTGCGCCGTCTCGATCCGCTCGCCGGCTCCTAGACGGTGAAGGGGTTCACGACAACGCTGCCGGGTTGCTAGGCCAGAGACAGGTGTAAGCGAGGCACCGCCGGGAAGGTGTGGCCGGTGCGTCGTGAAGTAACCATCGCGTCCGTCCGCTCCTTTGAGACTCAGCGCGGAAGTACCCGCTGGGTGGTCAGGGACGCCGACGGCAACGAGTACACAACGTTCCGCGAGGCGATCGGCGAGCGCCTTCCGAGCTTGGAAGGCAAGCGCGCACAGATCGAGTGTCACGAGCAGCGCCGCGGCCAGTACGTCAACGTCTATCTGGACTCGGTTGATCCGGTCGAATCCGGCCGGCCGGATCGAGCGACCCATGGCGATGCGGATCCAGAAGAGGCAGCCTGGCAGACGGCCGTTGCGGCTGCTCCTTGGCTCGTCGGCGAGCCCAAATCGGCGCTGCCGCCCAAGCGGCTCTACGACAAGCTGAAGCCGTTCGAGGAATACGTCGCTGACGATATCGAGGAGCACCAGCGCAAGACGAATTCCAGCGAGCAGTCAGACTGAGCTACTCGTCAGGAAGCAACTGCCC
Organism: Streptosporangiaceae bacterium; assembly: GCA_035276345.1. Lineage (GTDB taxonomy): Bacteria > Actinomycetota > Actinomycetes > Streptosporangiales > Streptosporangiaceae > Chersky-822. The sequence goes on from DATELR010000294.1 coordinate 1,034, forward strand.
GAGCGGCCCGAGGTCGATGTTGAGGTCGCCGCGGTCCAGCCCGAAATGGTCGACCAGTTCGGTCATGCGCTGGTCCAGCGCCATCAGTGTCCTGCCGACCTCGTCGATCTTCTCCTCGCTTAGGGTGCCTTGATCCACCCGGCGCAGCGCCTGCCGCTCCATGAGCTGCCGCAGCAACTCAACGAGAGTGAGCACGAGCGTGACGAGCCCGCGCTCGACGTCTTCAGGATCTGCATCAATGTGGAGGCGAGGCTCCCGCCTGACGCGCATGTCCTCGGACATCACGCAACTCGGTCCTCACGCGCGGGCTGCGTCAGAGCGCTAACCGACGCGACGAGCGCCCGCAACGAGATCGTGACCAGGTCCACGCCCGCTATCGAGAGTGTGATGTCGCCGGCCACGACCACGCCGCCACCAAGTACCCGGTCGAGCAGGTCGACAAGGGCGAGCCGCTCGGAGTACACAACTGGGCCTGGCGAATCGATGTCCCAGTCGGCGATGGTCCGGAGCTGATGAACGTCGTCCGGCCGGTTCACGGCTGTGCCTCTAGCGTTGCATCAAGGCTGGCAAACGAGTAAGGCGGCCAGGGCCCGGTCATCTGTAGCCGTATCGCCCGGTGCTGCTGGGCCAGCTCGAGCACTGCATCGCTGAAACGGCGCTCGCTGGCCTCATCAAGCAGATATGCGGCATTGAGGAGCATGGGAGCCTTCGTGCCAGCCAGTTGAGGCACCTGCGGCGGATGAAGCCGGCTGTCGGCGGCAAGCTGGCAAAGCGCGGCATGTACCTCTTCCGCGCTGCGGGCTTCCTCGTGCCTGGCCCGCTGGCTAGCGTCCAGCTCGGTGCGGCGGCGCTGCAGGTACGCGGCACCGGAGCCGGCGGCGGCCACCGCGCCGCGCTCGGCGTCAGCGCGCGTCTTCGGAGTGCGATCGGCCGTCGCGGCGAAGACTTTTACGCCCCATTCCCTGCGCTGCCCGATCCGGTCAAGAACCTCATGCAGCTCGTGACGACGCGCGGCAAGCATCGCCCGAAGGCTCGCTTCGGAGTGAAACACGGTGGCCAGACGCATCGGCACGACCGGCTGAGTGCTCGCCAGATCATCGATTACCTGGTGGTGGGCCTTCGCAGTTGCTTCCAGCCAGACCAGATCCTCCAGATTGGCCCGCAGCGCTGATTCGCCGAACTCACTCATCCCGACCTCGCTGACCACGGCCACGAGGCCGTCTGCAGCGAACGATCGCACTGGCAGGCCGCCGATACCCGTCGGAAGTCCCGTTTCCGGAGCGCGCTCAGCGACCGCGTAGACCCACAAGCCTGTAGGCTCAGTCATCGTCGCTCCTGCCCGAGTCGAGCTGCTTCACCCGCTCCCGCAAACGGCGGTTCTCTGCTTGCAGTTCCGAGGTCTCGGCATCCCTGGAGGCCTCGGCGCTAAGCCAGGTGTCGTTTTCCCACCAGTTAATGCCGACGTCCCTTGCCGTTTCCAGAGACGCGATGACGATTCGCAGCTTGATCGTCAGGAGCTCGATGTCGAGCAAGTTGACCCGGATGTCTCCGGCGATCACGAGCCCTTTGTCAAGCACTCGCTCCAGGATGTCCCCGAGGTTCGCTGGCTCGCGGCCCGGCGCGAAGCTCGAGCCCGAGCGGCTCATTCGAGATCCGGCAGTTGCCATTGTGGAAGTCATGTCACCGTCCGTCGCCGTTATCGGAACTGTCGCCGCTGCCGCGCGAGTAGCGTCGCAGTCTCCGGTACGACTGCAGCTCCCCTGATTCGTCCAGGTCGGCCTCGTAGATCGCGAGCATGTCGGTGGAGGATGGGATGCGTTTGTCCTCCACGACCTCGACTCCGACCGTCCAGCCTTCGTCGAAGCGTTCGACGCTGGTGACACCCTCTAGCTCTTTGCCGGTAAGGTCCGCAATCTGCTCAAGCCCGAACCGGGCCGCTTTCGCCGCCGTCAGGCGGCCGTTGGCGTTCCGGGCCGGCCGGGTCCGTTGTTCAGCCATCTGACACTTGCTCCTCTGACGGTTGGTCGGCGTATGCGCGCCATCCGGTCAGGCGCTGCAATGCTTGCTCCTCGAGGAAGGCGATTTCCTCATCCGTGGCCTGCCCGGAGAGCCTGGCCTCTTCGGCATCCTCGAGTTGCCGCCAGGCCTCGGCGTCGAGCTGACGCTCCGCTTCTCGCTCGAGTAGTTCAGCAAGATGGACGAGGGCCGTCACGGGCAGCAGCGGAAGGCGGAACGGCAAGCTGAGCAGTCCCATTGCTCACCCTCCGCTTTCCGGCATGCCGACGAAGTCATAGGCAGCCATCGGACCGAGCAGACTTAGCTCGACCCGGCCTTCCCAGGCGGCCGCCAGCCGTTCGACCGCGCGGCTGAGGTCCTCTGACCGGCTGGACTTGACCAGCAGCGCCAGGTGAACGGCGTCACGCTCGTGCCGCAGTTCACGCGGCACGCTGGCCTCGTAGAGCCCGTCAAGGCGGGCAAGCAGGGTGTCGGTCTCCTGCTCGCGCTTCCTGGCCACCGTCATGTCGACCAGCTCGCCGAGGCGGATCTTGGCTTCGTCGCCGGCGCCAGGCCCGCCTTGCCTGATCACCTCCCACATCCGGGCGGCATCCTGGTTCTCGGCCAGGACCTCCCTGATCAGGGCCTTTTCGTGGTAGCGAGCCCTGACGACGTACTGCACCTGCCCGTCAAGTTCTTTCAGGGCCGCGGTGAAGATGTCGTGGTTCGCGGACAGCAGCTCGTCGGTGACGGCCTGGTCACCGGGGAGCACGGCGCCGAAACGCATCGGCAAGGCCGGCACTACCGCCGCGCTCGCGTCGAGCAGATCCTTATGCGTTGCCAGATCCTTCGGTGAACCAAGCGAGGAGCCTGCGGGGACATCACTAACCAAGGCTGCGATGTCCCCGCAGCTCACAACGCGGACCTTGCCGGGCGGGTCCCCGACGCCGACCAGGTCGGGGTTGACCTTGATATCGCCCGGGAATATCCCGTATACGTAGGTCAGCGCATTCTTGGCGGAATCACGCGCTGGTCCGGTTGCGGAACGCTTGGCTTTACCTTTTGGGGTACGGGTGCCTGACGGCATTACTCCTCATTCTGCTCATTCTGCCGGCGGCGCCGCTGCGTCTTTTCGCGCACCGCTGCGGTTTCCTTCTCCTTGAAGTCGTGCAGCTTCTCTCCGGCGCCTTCCAGCACGCCCTTCGTTTCCTTCTTGGCGCCGCTCTCCCTGAGGTCGCTGAGCAGCTCAGGAAGATCCCTTTCCTGCCTCTGCAGATCGAGCCGGTTCACGGCTTCGGCCCAGCGCAGGTACGTGTCGACGCTTGCGATAACGATCCGGGCGTCGATGGTCAGCAACTCGATCCCGACCGCGGAGATGCGGACGTAGGCATCAATGACCAGGCCCTTGTCCAGGATCGAGTCGATGATGTCGGCTAGGCCGCGAGATGTGGACGGCCGCTGCACATAGGGGTTAGTTGCCTGATTGAGCGTCGTCATCGGTTAGCTTGCCTTCCTGGTACGGGAAGACGACTGGGCTGTTTTCGCCGAACTGCGCGAGCCTTGCCGGGTTGACGAGGACGAGGACCCAGAACGGCCACTTCCCCTGCTACCGCTGGTCTGGCGGCCATTGCTCTGACTGCTGGCCTGGCTGCTGCGCCGACTCTTGGTGCCATTGCCCGCGGACTCGCGGCTCCCCGATCCGCCGCTTTCCGGGCCGCCGTTCTTCTTGCGTGACTTCGAACCGCGTCCTTGCTTGGCTTGCTTGCTCTTGCCGTTGCCCTGCGATCCGTTTTGCTGGACCTCACCGTCCGAGATGACTCCGCGCCATCCTTCGATCTCGTCTGAGTGCAGCACGGCCTCAGACATGAGGTGCCGCCTGAAGTGTTTCAGTTCTAGCCGGACGCGCCTGCCCTGCGCACGCCAGATGTTTCCGGTGTGCTCGAAGAGGCCCTGCGGGTGGTATTCCAGCACCACGAGCACGCGCGTCAGGGTCGGTGCCAGCTCGTGGAACGTCACGGCGCCGTCGACGTAGCCCTTGGCCCCCTTGGAGCGCCACACGATCTTGTCGTCCGGAACCTGCTCGAGGATGTTCGATTCCCAGGTCCGGTGGGACCAGAGGATCTGTGCCTTCCAGTTGAGCTTCTCATCCTCTGCCTGCTCGACGCTCTCGACCTTCTTCATGAAGCTGGGGAAGTCCGTGAATCGCGTCCACTGGTCATACGCCAGCTTGATGGGGACACCAACGTCGATCGATTCGATGATGTTGGTGACCTTCTTGCTCTTGCCGCCACCGCCGCCCTTGCCGAACATGCCCGCAATCTTCTCCTTCGCGGCCTTAGTTCCAGCCTTCAACAGCGAGCTCCCTGGGCTCTTGCCCTCAGCCAGGTTCTTCGCACCCGCCGCGACTGCCTTGACGCCAGGAGAGGCGCCGCTGCCTGACGTGTACTCAGTGAGACGGTCCGTCGCACCCTCGACAGCGCCCTTCACTGATGTCATCGCTCTGTCGCCGAGCGCTTCGAGGAGACCGGTTGCCTCCGACCTGAGACGGTCAAGAGGGTCGCTTGCCCCGTTTTCCTGAGTCTTCTGTGCCATCTGACTTACCTCCCTGCCCTCGAGACGGGCGACCGCCGGCCGCCACCGCGGCGGGCCGTGGCGGGCTCTTCGTCGGCCGCGTCTTCGTCGTCGAACTCGTCTTCGTCGTCTGCCTCGTCGTAGTAGTCCTCGGGCTCGTCTACGTCATCAGGCTCGTCGTCCCGCTCACCGGCGTTAACGTCTTCGTCCTCGGCGTCGCCGGACGTCTTGCGGGGACCTCGGATTGTGTCTGCACGCTGGTGCAACGAATCGCTGATCGACTCGACCCTGTTGCTGACCATGGCGACTGCAGCAGCCTTACCGGCGTTGATGAGCTCGCCGCGTATCTTCCCGGCGATGCCGCCAACTTCTGGCGTCACCTTGCCGAGGAGACCCCCGCCTACGCCCATCGACGCTCCGCGCTTCAGCGCAGCGCTGCCCAGCGCGCCTAGCCCGCCGGACGAGGCTGCTATCGCGAGCATGGCTGCCATCCGCAGCTTGTGCCGGCGTCCGAGCGCGTAACCAACGGCGAGGGCTATCCCCGTTTGCGTGCCGCCTTTCATAGGCCACCTTCCCTAGCCGTACCTCTTCCGCGGTAATGCTCCGCGGATCGTTCGGCGTTCTTTTCGCTTGTGCTTTCAATCGGCGGCGGCTACCCGGCAGAACATGACCAAAACATCGGCCGTTCAGATGGGAGCCGGTGATTGCCCTGATAACCCGCCTCGAGGATGGGGACAGATTCAGCCAGGCCAGTCGTGGTCGGCGTGAGCGGGTCAGGCGACGGCACGACGACCATCAAGCTAGCCGCCACTGAGGCGGACTACCGGCAAGTGCCGCTGGTCGCAGTCATGGTCTATAGCAGCGGCGGGACGGTTGGCGCAGCTCCAGCCGCCCGTCCTATCTCGACATTGCGAACCGGCGACGACGACCGCGCCGTCGCCGAAGCACAGTTGCAGGACGAGGTACAAGACGCCCTCGGCGAGCAGGCCAGCCGTGCCGAACTGCGGACTCTGCCTGGCCTGGCCGGCCGCAAGCTGGTTGAGACTGCGCAGCAAGCGCCGGCCCAGCTGATCGTCCTGGCCAGCCGGAAGAGCACCAGCGGCCTGATCGGCAGTGTGAGTCAGTATGTGCTGCGCAATCACCGTGCCCGGTCCTCGTGGTGCCGACCACGGCCTTTCGCAACTAGCCGCGCATCTGGGTCAGGCTGAGCGCTCCGAGGTATCCGGCCAGCAGTGCACTGGCGGCCTGCCCCACCATGTCGTCTGAAGGAAGGAACGCGGGGTGGTGCAGCGCGTGCGGGCCGCCCGTGCCGAGGAACAGCATCAGGGTGCGGCCGCCGCGGCTGAAGTATGAGAAGTCGTCGGCGCCGCACGAGCGGAACGACGTATCGATCGCGAATCCGGCCTCGCGAAGCCATGGCCAGGTCGCCATTGTCAGCGCCTCATCGTTAACGAGCGCCGGCTCGCCCTGGTCGATGGTGACCGAGCCCCGGCAGCCGTACGCTCGGCAGGTGTGCTCGACGATCTCGCCCACAATCTGGTGCAGGCGTGGCCTGTCAGCCTCGTCGAGCACCCGCAGCGTTCCTTTCGCGACCGCCGTTCCGGGGATGACGTTCGCAGCCTGACCGGCCTCGAGCACGCCGATCGAGACGACGACGGCGTGCGTGGGATCAGATCTGCGGCTAACGGCAGTCTGCAACGCGACGATGGTCTGGCAGAGCGCTATTACGGGATCGGCAGTCAGCTGCGGGTAGCCCGCGTGCCCGCCCACGCCCTCGACGGTGATCTCGATGTCGTCAGTCGCCGCGTTGACGGTGCCGGGAGCCGCAGCGACCGTGCCAAGCGGCAGCTGATGCTGCACATGCACCGCGATGATCGCGCTCGGCTGCTGCGCTGCCAGCACACCGGACGCGACCAGATCTCTGGCACCGGACGGAATCGCCTCCTCGCGAGGCTGCAGCACGGCGAGCACGGGCATAGGCAGCTCAGCGCCAACCGCGCTGGCCGCGCGGCACACCGCCGTGAGCGCGGCAAGGTGCACGTCGTGGCCGCACGCGTGCATCGCGCCGGTCCGTGACGCCCAGGAAACGCCGGTCTGCTCGGCGATCGGCAGCGCGTCGAGCTCGGCGCGCAGCGCGACGCACGGACCGTCCCGGTTGCCGATCCGCACGAGCCGGCCCGTCCCGGCAACGGCAGGAGCATCAGCGGCGCCAAGCGCGGCCGCCACTCTCGCCGCTGTCCTGAACTCAGAACCGGAAGGCTCGGCCGCCGCGTGCAGCTCGCGCCGAAGCGTGACGGCCGTACCGAGTTCGGCGGCCACCCCGGAACGAAGCTTGGCCGCTAGCTCCGCCACGGTGACAGCAGTGCTCGTCACGACCGCCTCGACGCACAAGCCACTGCGGAACGTGACAAGGTAGGAAAAGGCTGGGCCAGCCTGACGACGCGACTAGCTGGGCGAGTCAGCCAGTCCGCCTGTACTGTCATCATGACTGGCCCAGCCGGTATACGCGGGTCGCGTTTGCCGAGCCAATCAGCTCGCCGACCCGCTCGGCATCCGCAGCCGCCCACGCTCCGTCAGACACGAATTGCCCGGTCACCTTGGCTAGGTCGCGCCGGAAGCCGATCGCCCCCAGGTAATGCAGTTCTGGCAGGCCGAAAGCGTCGGAAGAATAGAGCATCTTGCCGAAGGGCGTGAGCTCGAGTGCCTCCGCGAGCACCGCTGCCGATCGGGCCCCGACATAGTTGAGGATCGCGCCAAGGTCCATGTAGACGTGCGAGAACACATGCGCCAGGTACCCGGCCGCGCGCTGATGCGGATAGCAGTGCAGCAGCATGACCGGCGTGCCGATCGGCTCGGTCGCGATCAGGAAGTCGGTGAGCAGCGACGGATCTGAGCGATGCAACCGCACGTCCGTGTCGCCGAACCCGACATGGAACTGCAGCGGCCTGCCGACGTCGATCGCCGTCCAGATCAGGTGCCTGAGCAGCACCGGATCCTCGATCCTGGCGGACGGGTCGATCTCCATCGCACGCAGCAAGCGCCCGGCAGCGGCCGTGACCTCCACGGAGGCGGGCCTGGCGGGGTCGAAATCGAAGCCGTAGCGGTAAGCGACGATCGATTTGTAACCAACCGCGCCCGTAGCGGCGCTCTCCACGCCGAGCTCTTCGACGAAGGCAGTCGCCCAGTCGGCCGCGGTCGTTCCGGCCCGCGCCACCCTCTCAGCGACCGCCTCGAGCCTGACCACATAGCTGGCAGGTGCGCCGCTAGCCTGCGTCATCTGCTCGGGCGTGGTGATCTGTTCGGTACGGAAGCCCGTGTCGACCAGCCACTGCGTCACCCGCGACGCCGTCAGCAGGCGCCTGTTGACCTCCGCCGCGCCGAGCTCTGCCCGGCGGCGCAGGTAGTCTTCCGCCGCCACTGATGGCGCCAGGTCGAGCACGGGCGCACACCAGCGACGGATCGTGAAGCCGAGCTGGCTGTCGAACGACGAGGTGCCTGGCGCGGGCGGCCCTGATGCCTCAGAGATCAGATTCTCGAACCCGGCCCGGTCCAGATCCTCGGTGACCACGCCGTGGACATGGTGGTCGATGAGTGCGAGCCGGTCAGCTCCTGCGGTGCTCACTCTTCCTCCATGGCGTTGGCGCTGCGCGAATCGCCGACCATTCCTGCGTACAGGCCATCCCACCTGGCCATCCGCTCGAGCGCTAGGTCGCCTAGCCGGTCAAGAAGCGCCGTGACGACGGCCTCGACCACTGCCAGCGCGGGTGTCAGCGAGATAAACGGTGAAGTCGAGTTAACGCTGGATGTGAGGATCACGTCGGCGTGAGCAGCCAGCGGCGACAGGTAGGGATCGGTGAAGGCGATCAGCGTCGCTCCTCGCTCCTTCGCCATCGCCGCGGCCGTCACTGTGTCGTGCTGGTACCTCCGGTAGTCGAAGACGACCAGCACATCGCGACGGCCAACATCGAGCAGCGTGCTGGTCCGGTCCGCGCCGACGGACGCGACCACATGGACGTCGGAGCGGAGCATGCGCAGGTTCGCGGCGAGGTATTCGGCCAGCATCCAGCTGAACCGGCCGCCGATCATGGTCACGCTGCGGCGCGGATCGGCCAGCAGCCTGATGGCATGCTCGAATTCCGAACGCGGCAGCCGCGCGAAGCTCGTCCTGATTCCGTCGCAGAACACCTGCTCGGCCTGGCTCAGCACATCCCCGTGGTGGCGGGCGGCCGAGCGGCCGGCGTGAACCGTCAGCGGGGACGACAGCCGCGCGGATACCTCGGACTTCAGCGATAGCTGGAAGTCGGCATAGCTGTCGAACGAGAGCTTGCCGACAAGCCGGATCACCGTAGGTGCGCTGACGCCCGCCGTCTGGGCCAGCTTCGCGACGGGTTGCAGCCCGCGGACCGGGTACTCGGCCAGCAGCGCCCGCGCGACCTTGCGCTCAGCCGGAGTGAGCTCGGCGAGCTTGAGGTGCAGGCGCTCGGCGACCGTGACGTCCGAGTCGTGCGCCTCGGGAACGGCCATCACCACCGCCAGCGGGTTCTGGCCACGATGTCTTCTGGGCTAGCGCCGGAGAATAGCTCGATCTCCGCCCGGCGGACGGCGAGGAATGCCTCAACCATCGGCTCCCCCATTGCCGTACGCAGCACATCGCACGCCTCGAGCGCGCCGATCGCCTCGCCGAGCGATTGCGGCAGCCTGCGAATGCCTCTGGCGGCCAGGTCGGCGTCCGGCAGTCCGACCGGATCGCCTTCGACTTCTGCAGGCAAGGTCGCGCCGCGCTCCATCCCGGACATCCCGGCGGCGAGCAGCGACCCGATGACCAGGTACGGGTTCGCGGCGAGGTCGAAGCACTTGACCTCCAGGTTGGCCCGAACGTCCTGTTCTCCCGTCGAGCCGGTCACCAGGCGCAGCGCGGCCTCTCTGTTCTCCTTGCCCCAGCACTCGTACGCCCCGGCCCAGTGCGAGGGCACCAGCCGGACGTAGCTTGCGACGCTTGGCGCGCCGACTGCGACGAGCGCAGGCAGCGCGTCGAGTACGCCGCCAGCAAACGCCTCGGCCTCTGCGGTCAGGCCGTACCGGCCAGGCCCGCCGGCCAGCAGGTTCTGCCCGTCGCGCCAGAGGCTGAGGTGCACGTGGCCGCCATTCCCTACACCGCCTGCGACGACCGAGGGCGCGAATGAAACCTGCAGGCCATGCCGCTGCGACACGGCGCGGATGGTCTGCCGGACCAAGACGCTGTCGTCGGCGGCTGCAACCGGGTCCTTGGGCGCCACGGAGATCTCAAGCTGGCCAGCCGCGTATTCGGGATGGAATTGCTCGACCTGGATGTCCTGTCGCTCGATCGCCTCGACTACTTCGCGCGCGTAGTCTGACAGCTCGATAACCCGGGTCATCCCGTACGCAGGCCCTTCGCAGGCCGGAATGAATCTGCCGCTTTCGTCAGTCCCGGCAGCCCATTCAATCTCAAAGGCGGCGCGAGCGGTCAGGCCCTGGGCTGCCGCCGTGGCGACCATCCGCTTGGCATAAGAGCGGCTGCATCCAGCGAAGGGCGTGCCCTCCTGGGTGTATCGGTCGGCCGGCGCAAACGCCCAGCCCGGCAGGGCAGCGAGCGGACTAACCCGGTCCAGATCCGGCATCAGCCGCAGGTCACCGGTAGGCCCGCCGATGTGCTTGCTGGTGGTGATGCTGTCATCCACCACGAAGACGTCGAAAACCGGCGACATTCCGATGCCCCAGCCGGCCGCGCGCTCCAGCCGGCCAAGCGGGACGGACTTGACCCTGGTAATGCCGGTGTTGTCGACCCAGCAGGCGGCGACCATGCTCACCCCCGCGTCGGCGAGCCGCTGAGCCACCTCGGTGCCCATGGCCGAACGCCTGGCCCGCTCGCCGACGTCGATCACCGCGTCGGGCGGGGTCTGCGTCGTCACTGAGCACCTCGTTCCGGCTCGCCGCGCGTCCCCCCGGTGGGTGTCGGAAACGTTACACATCGATTCACATGCCCGTCAACACGTAACAGAAGTATCAGCCACATGTGCGCACAAAGCGAAGAATCCACCGCCTTTCGCCGGCTAATCGGTCCCGCTTTCTGGCGGGTTACCAGCCGCGCATATCAATCGGCCAGACGTCGATGACGTCGTCACCGGAACACACGTACGCCCGCTCGTGATAGGCCATTGTGGGGTCGATGTGCGCAGGAGCGAACCTCACCCTTTCTCCCACCGGGCGCGGGTCAGAAAAGGTCGTATGTTCGTCGGAGCAGAACCAAACCGTCGCGCCATCGAGGTCTGGATTGCCGTGGTCCATTCCGAATGCTTTAAGTCCGGCGTCGGCGACCGACCACTGGGGCGAACTCGATATGACCGTCCCAAGGACGAAAAGTGCCTGGCCGAATGGCAGCCCCAGCTTGCCGTACGCGGTGTCCATCAGGGCGTACGATCCGGCCTGGATCTCATTGGCCCACGTGTTGACCTGGTAGGTGCCCGTTCCGCCGGCCGATACAAGCTCACCGCCGACGTCACGGTGCGCCGCCACCAGCATTTCCATCGCCGTTTTCGTCTGCTCAGCTCGCTCCTGTGCGTCGGGAAGCCCGACGACGTGCCCCTCGTAGCCCATGACGCCGCGAACCTCGAGCCCGGCCTCACGGGCGGCCGCTGCCATCTGGCCAGCTTTTTCCGGGTCGCAGCCGCACCGCGGCAGGCCGACGTTGACGTCGATCACGACTTCCTTGACGCCGCCAGCTGCCGCTGCCGCGATGGTCTGTGGTGAGTCCACGGCTAGCGTGATCCTCGCGCCGTCCGCGGCCAGCGCGCCCAGGCGACGGGCGTCCAGCACCTCGTTGGCCAGCAGCAGATCCTGGCCGAGGCCCGCTGCCATCATCGCCTCGCATTCGCGGATCGTCGCGCATGTGAATCCCTCGTGCCCTGCGCCTGCTTGACGCCTGGCCAGGTTCGTGCACTTGTGCGCCTTGACGTGCGGTCGCAACCGCGGGCCGGGCAGTGCGGCTGACATCGTCGCGATGTTCTTCTCAAGCACCGCTGCCTCGATCACGAGCGCAGGCGTCTGAAGGTCATTGATCCGCAGCTGTCCCTGACCGGTCATAGATACCTCCGCTGGCGTGATTGGGCTGACTCGTAGGCCGCGCGGGCCTGCGTTACCGATTCGATCTCGGAAACCTCGGCTACCGGCACGTCCCACCATGAGTCGCTATCTGGTGCCGCAGCAAGCGGGTCAGTCTCGATCGTGATCACGACAGGACCGTCAATCGATTTCGCCGCCCGCAGCGACTCGGCGAGCTCGCCGATCGACCCGGCCCTCACGACCTGGGCACCAAGGCTCGCCGCGTTCGCCGCCAAGTCGACCGGCAGCGTGCCGCCGTCGAGCCTGCCTGTTTCCGCATTCCGGTAACGGTACGCGGTCCCGTATCGCTGCGCGCCGACGGACTGTGACAGCGAGCCGATCGAAGCGAAGCCGTGGTTCAGCACCAGCACGACGATGATCTTGATGCCTTCCTGAACGGCGGTGACCAGCTCAGTCGACATCATCAGGTACGAGCCGTCTCCCACCAGCACGTACACCTCTCGATCGGGAGCGGCCAGCTTCACCCCGATTCCGCCCGCGATCTCGTAGCCCATGCACGAGTAGCCATATTCGACGTGGTAGCCCTTGGAATCCCTGGTCCGCCACAGCTTGTGCAGGTCGCCAGGCATCGAGCCGGCAGCGCAAACCACGACGTCACGCGGCTGCGAAGCGGCATTGACCGCGCCGATCACCTCGGCCTGCGATGGCAGCGGCGCGTTGCCGGCCCGGTAGGAGTGCTCGACCACCTCATCCCAGTGCCTCGCGCGCTCGGTAGCTTCGGCGCGGTAGGCGGCCGCGACCTGCCACCCGGTCAAAGCGGTCGCAAGCTCGGTCAGCGCGGCCCGGGCGTCACCCACGACGTCGATCGCTCCGAGTTTCGCGGCGTCGACGGCGGCGACGTTGACGTTGATGAACCGCACGCCGGGTGCTGCGAACGCCGACCTGCTGGCGGTGCTGAAGTCTGACCAGCGCGTGCCGATCCCGACGACCACATCGGCCGTGGCTGCTATCGCGTTTGCCGACGCACTGCCTGTCGCGCCGATCGCGCCGATCGCCTGCGGATGGTCGTAGTTCATCGCGCCCTTGCCCGCCTGGGTCTCCGCCACGGGAATCCCTGTCGCCCTGGCGAACTCGCGCAGGCACGCCTCGGCAGCTGAGTAGATGACGCCGCCACCCGCGACGATCATCGGCCGGGTTGCGCCGCGCAGCGCGTTGGCCGCGCTGGCGATCGATTCCGGGTCGGGTACGGCGCGGCGCACGTGCCAGGTACGCGGCGCGAACAGCTCATCTGGCCAGTCGCTGGCCTGCGTCTGGACATCTTGCGGCAAGCAGACCGTCGCGGCACCGGTCTCGGCCGGGTCCGTCAGCACCCGCATCGCGCCCAGCAGCGCGTCAGGCAGCTGTTCCGGGCGGCTCACCCGGTCGAAAAACCGGGACACCGGCCGGAACGCGTCGTTGACCGAGACATCACGCTGCCCCGCATGCTCAAGCTGCTGCAGCACGGGCTCGGCCGGGCGGGTCGCGAAGACATCAGAGGGCAACAGCAGCACGGGGAGCCGGTTGATGGTGGCAAGAGCGGCGCCGGTCACCATGTTCGTGGCACCCGGTCCGACCGAGGACGTGCAGGCCAGCGTGGAAAGCCGGTTGCGCATTCTGGCGAAGCCAACGGCCGCGTGCACCATCGCCTGCTCGTTCCTGCCCTGGTAGTACGGCAGCGAACCAGGTGCGCTGAGCTCGGCGGCCAGTAGGGCCTCACCAAGTCCTGCGACGTTGCCATGGCCGAAGATCCCGAAGCAGCCTTCGACAAGCCGCTGGCTAACGCCGTCCCGCTCGCTGTACTGAGCGGCAAGGAACCGGACGATCGCCTGCCCGGCGGTGAGCCTCATCGGTTACTCCATCAGTCGTCGAGCGCAGTGTCGTAGAAGGGCAGCCGGGAATCGGCCGGCTCGCCCTCCCAGGTCTGCCTGATCCAGGCGTGATCAGGGTCGTCGCAGATCAGCCAGCGGCGCTCCCCAGGACCGGCCATGACGTTGAGGTAGTACATGTCGTATCCGGGCACGGCCATCGACGGCCCGTGCCAGCCATGCGGGATCAGGACGACGTCCCCGCTGCGCACCTCCGCGAGCACCTCAACTGGCCGCTCGGCGGTTCCGTAGACACGCTGGTAGCCGACGCCCTGATGGCCGCCTGTGCCGCGGATCTCGAAGTAGTAGATCTCCTCGAGCACCGACTCTCCTGGCCGGTCCTCGTCGTGCTTGTGCGGCGGATACGAGGACCAGTTGCCCGCCGGGGTGATGACCTCGCACGCGAGCAGCCGGTCCGCCTCGAACGCGTCTTGCGTGCAGAAGTTGTTGACCTGACGCGAGCATGAGCCCGCACCGCGCAGTTCAACGCCGATCTCATCAGCCGGACCGTACCTGAAGGGCAAGTCCCTGGCGGCAACGGCAGCCGGGAGCGCGAACCGGCCGCCAGTTGCGCTGGTGATCTCGGCGCTGACCGATCTCGGCAGGTAAGCGAAGTCGCTCAGCCCGTCGAACACGCTGGCCCGTCCGGCAAGGTCGAGCCGCTGGCCGCCGCAGCTGACGCCGCATGAACCGGCTAGCGGAAGCACGAGCATCTCGCACGGGCCGGTGTCCAGCGACTGCGTCTCGCCGGGAGCCAGATCCAGGACCCGGAGCGACGTCCATGTCCAGCCCGCGGCCGCTGGGTCGAGGTCAACAGACCAGCGCCCCAGCGTGAGTGAGCCGGATGGGCGATGCAGGTTCGCGTCCATGTTCACCATTGATTCTTCACTCATGCTGCATCCCGGCCAGCAACTCCTCAACCTCGCGGGTCGTAGGCATCGCCGTTGAGCATTCCAGCCGGGATGCCACGATCGCGCCGGCGGCATTCGCGAAACGCAGGGTGCGCTCAAGCGGCCAGCCACTCAGGAGGCCGTGGCACAGAGCGCCGCCGAAGCCATCGCCGGCGCCCAGGCCATTGCGGACAGACACCGGCACCGGGGGCACCGTCACCTCCTGATCTGCGGTCATCGCCAGCACACCTGCCGGACCCAGCTTGATCACCGCCAGCTTGATGCCTGCTGCGAGCAACGCCAGCCCAGCCTCGCGCGGATCACTCTCGCCGGTGGCGGTGAGCGTCTCGTCCCGGTTGCCGACGGCGATCGTCACGTGCGGGAGGGCGGCTGTCACCTCGCTGCGCGCCGACTCCCGCGACTGCCAGAACATGGGCCGGTAGTCGAGGTCCAGCACGGTCAGCGGGCGACGGCCACGCGCGCGCCACGCCACGTGATGCGCGCCCCTGCTTGGTTGCTGCGACAGCCCTGTGACCGTAGCCCAGAAGATGCGGGCGTCCCTGCAGGCGTTCAGGTCCAGCTCTTCGGGGCGGATCTCCAGATCCGGCGCCTTCGGGTACCGGTAGAACCAGAGCGGGAAATGGTCGGGCGGAAAGATCTCGCAAAAGGTCACCGGGGTCGGCAAGTCGGCCACCGAGCTGACGAAGACGTCGTCCACCCCAAGCGATGCCAGCGCGGCGTGCACGAAACGGCCGAACGGATCGTCTCCGGTTCGCGTGATGACCGCCGATCTGCGCCCGTGCCTGGCGGCTGCGACGGCAACGTTCGTCGCGCTGCCGCCGAGGAACCGGCCGAAGGTCGTGACGCTCTCCAGCGGGACGCTCGACTGCAACGGGTACAGGTCAACGCCCACCCGGCCCATCGTCAGGACGTCGTAGCGGCCTGGCTCGGTCATGACCGGCTCGGCCTACCAGCCGCGGTCGCGCAAGAACATGCGGTTCTGCTGCTGATCGGCGCTCGCTCGCTGATAAGCCTGCGGACTGCGGGGCAGGACATCCTGCTCGACGACGATCCAGCCCTCGTACCCGCCGGTGCGGAGCGAATCAAGGACCTCATCCACCCGGCCCCGGCCGGCGCCGAGCCGGCAGAACACGTCGCCGTCCCACAGTTGCATCGCATCGGTGAACGGCGCGTCCGCCGGCCTTGCGTCCTTGAGGTGCACGTGGGCGACCCGGTCCCGCCAGTCGCGCAGGATGGCGAGCGGGTCCCCGCCTGCCGCGACCAGGTGACCGGTATCCAGGCAGAGCGCAGCCTGCGTTGTCTCCAGCACCCGGATGAGACTGTCCTGCGAGGAGAGCTGCGTGCCGACCTCGTTGTGCAGCACAGCCTGGTAACCACGCCCGCCGCACAGCTTCACCACCTCGCCGACCACCCGCTCGATCCGGTCCCAGCGCTCGCCTTGCGGCTGATCGCCGTCGCTCGCCGCCGAACCGATCAGGGCGACCGTGGGCCTCGGCAGGAACTCGCTCACAGTTCCTTCCGCGACGACGTCGAACTGCTCGCACACCCGGGCGAGCTCGGCCATGCCAGGTTCAGGGGCGTCATCGGAGGACACGTCGATCTCAACGTAGCCCCCGGTCAGCATCAGCCCGCGCGTGCTGAGCGCTGACCGCAGCTCCTCGCCGAGCCCGAGATACCCGAGCGGGCCCAGGTCGATGCCGTCGTACCCGGCCGCCTCAACCGCGTCGAGTACCTCAGCCGCCGTGGGAACGCCCTCGTGCTTGCCGACCGTCACCTCGAACGCTCCGTAGCTGACTGGAGCGTTGCCGATCTTGACCATCGAGATCCTCACTGTGAAGGGGCGAGCTGGGACGCGCGTGCGTCAGCGAGGGTGGCGATCCGCAGTGCCGCGATCGCGTCAGCCACGCTTGCCCCGGTCGCCCGCGAACCTGCCGAAGCAGGCGAATCAGGGCGGCCGGCGGCGGAACCCGCCACGGCCCTCGCGAAGTCCTCGGCCTGGCCGCGCAGCGCCTCGAGGAAGGTCGCCTCACCGTGAGCCGGGTCGAGGAACCGCGAGGACACGGTCCCTTTCGTACCGAACACTTCTACCTTGCAGCTATCTCCGGCCGGATGCCAGCGCCCCAGGCTGACCATGGCGGTGCTGCCGCCGTCCAGCTCGGCCACGATCTGCGCGCAATCCGGGTCGGATTCTCCGGCGACCTCCGCCGTCTTGACGCTGGTGAACTCCTGGCCGGTCAGCCATCGCACCTGGTCAAATTCGTGCACGCCCATGTCCACATAGATCCCGCCGCTGCTGCCGCGGAACTCGGCGGTCGGCGGCATCGCGTCCCACTGGTAGCAGTTGACCGCGAGGACCTCGCCGAGCTCGCCGTCAAGCATCCGGTTCCGGAGCTCGGTCAGGGCCGGAACGAACCTGCGCCAGTAAGCGACCTGCAACATGAGACCAGCTTCCGCGGCGATGCTGGCGCACCTGGTCGCCTCTGCCACGCTGAGACCGCACGGCTTCTCGCACAGCGCAGGGACGCCAGCCGCCATCACCTGGCTGATCACCGCAACGTGCCGGTCGGTCGGGACCGCTATCAGCGCTCCGTCAATCTCAGCTGCGGATAGCAGTTCGGCGAGACTGGCGAATGCTGGCACGCCGCCCGCCGCGACGGCAGCCCGTGCGCCGGGGTCGGGTTCGGCGACCCCGGCAACGGTGACCAGGCGCGACTCCGCGATCGCCGCCAGATGAGTGCGTCCCATCCGGCCCGCGCCGACCAGACCGAGCCTGAACCGGCCGGGCTCGCTGGCTTTCTCGCCAGGTGCATCACGGCCTGCCGTCTCGTTCGTGTTCATCTTCCGGCCTGCTTGCGGTCGGCCTGCCCGTGGCCGGCGTCCCGCTGCTGCCACGCTTCGTCGGCGTTCAGCGCGCCGTCTGCCATCCTGCCTGCGGCGGCCCAGCGCGCTTCGAGCTGGCCGACTCTGTCGATGAGCCGTCCTGCGTGCTGCTGGAGCCAGCCCAGCCTGACCGGGATGACCCGGTCAGCGAGCTCTGTCTCAGACGCATGCTGGTCGACCAGCGCGCCGCCCTGCTCATCGGGGAACGCCAGCGCGTCGAGCGAGCGAATGATCAGGCGGCGCAGTAGTTCCTCCGTGCCTGCGACCCGTACCGTGCGGCTGCCGAAGTAATCCCGACCGGCTGCGTCGCGGGCGGTCGCGGTGATGGTCAGCCAGTCATCGCCATCTTGCGAGGTGGTCATGACATGCCCGGCCGACCCGCCGGGGCTGACCGTGCCGCCGGCCACGCTCCATTCCGGCTCACCGAGTCCCGATTCGGTGAGCTGCCTGCCGTCGACGTACCACTCGGCCGTCTGGCCGGCCCCGACCATTTCTCCCTCGCCTATGTACTCACCCTCGGCGAGCACCGGGCCATGAATGATCAGCGGCTTGTGCCGCAGCCGCTCAATGACGTTCGCTGTGATCGCGCCGATCGCCGGATCGGATTCGAGCGCCAGCGGCCAGTCCGTCGTCCCGGTCGAGAAGACCATCCCGCCGGACTGAGCGGTCCTGATCATGATCGCGGCGTTGGCCTGGTCGTACCCGGCCACCCAGCCGGCCGACAGCTTTGCGAGCGCCAGCAGCACCCGGCCGCCCGAACCGCCCTTACGATGCTCGCTCAGCCTGGGCGGATCGGAACCGCGCCGCAGCCGGACGCCGTCCGTCTCATAGCCGATCACCGGGGTCCGCTCGCCGCCGCTGATGCCGTCGGGCGGGATCTCGACACCATCGAAGATCCAGTGGCTCGGGACGACGGGCCGGTAGGCATCGATGGCGCGTCGCCCGTCCCACCAGCCGCCGCCCCAGGCTCCGCTCGACATCGTGAGCCAGTCCTGAGGGTCGTTGACATGCCAGAGCGCGCCAACCCGGTACGAGCCATCGCCCTCGGGCGAGCCGCCGCCCATCTTCGCGCAGAACAAGCGCTCGCCAGCGGAAGCGAATTGCACCTCGAAGCAGGCCACGTCGCCGGCGAAAAAGCACACGTTGCCGCCGCGGTCAACGAACTCGAGCAACCGCCTGCGCATCTGCGCGCTCCAGTACTCGTCGTGACCGGCGCTCAGCATGAGCGCGTCGTTGCCGAGCAGCGACTCGTCCTCGTGCAGGTCATAGTCCGTGCAGTAGCTGATCTCATAGCCGCGCCTCTCCAGCCAGGCAACGAACGGGGCGTCCCAGTGCGCGAACACCTGGCGCCGCGAGCCGCGCGCGTAGACGTCCGGGGCGTCGCCGTCCATGACGCGTCCGCCGACGCCGCCGTTACCAGGCCGGTGCAAGCTAGCGACGTACCCCTGGCCCGACCAGTCCCTGCTCCAGAACGCCCCCGCGTAGGTACTGGCGCCGCCGAGCTGGTTGTAGGCCGCATAGGTAGCGATCGGGAGCTTGTACCAGATCCGTCGTCGCCCTGGTTCGGCCGGCTGCCGGCGCACAATGAACAGGCAAGCGTCGGATCTGTTGGCGAGCTCGGGTTCGGCCGCCACTGGCTCGACCGTCCCGTCCGGCCCGGCGGCCGCCGGCACTGCCAGGTAGATGCCGTCTGCCAGGGAGGTACCGAGGGTGATCACGTGCAGCGGCCAGCCCCACGCCTCATCGGGCCGGCCGAGCGGCAGCTCGAATCCGTCGAATAGCTGGCCGGGACCAGCGGCGCCGGTCACCTCCTCGACGGTCGCGCCGTACCTGAACAGCCGCACTCCGAACCGGTTGCACCCGGTCGATACGTGCAGCTTCAGGTCCTCCCCGGCGCGCACGGTCAGCGGCCAGGCATAGCAGCGGGTCACGCGGGCTCCCTCCTGGCGACATCGTTCGTGGCGGCATCGCTCGTGGCATCGCCGGCCCGGTCTGGCCACGGCCCGTTCTCCGGGTAGTGGCAGGCGACCTCGTGCGCGTCATCGATGCGGGTGAGCGGCGGAGTCTGGGTGGCGCAGCGCTCGTCGGCTTTCCAGCAGCGGGTACGGAACCGGCAGCCCGACGGCGGGTTCGCCGGGCTCGGTACCTCGCCGTGCAGCAGGATCCGCTGCCTGCCGCGCTCCTTGACCGGGTCTGGTACCGGCACCGCCGACAGCAGCGCGTTCGTATACGGATGGGCGGGACGGGAGTAGATCTGGTCGGCACGGCCCCGCTCAACGATCACTCCTAGGTACATGACCGCGATGTCGTCGGCGACCTGGCGCACCACGGCCAGGTCGTGAGCGATGAAGAGGTAGGCCATGTTCTGCTTGCGCTGCAGGTCGCGCAGCAGGTTAAGGACGCTGGCCTGGATGCTGACATCGAGAGCTGATACCGGTTCATCGAGCACGATCGTCTGCGGATCAAGCGCGAGGGCGCGCGCGATGCCGATCCGCTGCCGCTGACCGCCCGAAAACTCGCCAGGGAAACGTACTCCGCTCGCCGGGTCCAGTCCGACGCTGGTGAGCAAGGCACCGATCCGCTCGGCCCGGTCCGGGACCTTGTGCACGATCAGCGGCTCGCCGACGATCTCGCCCACCGACAGCCGCGGGTTCAGCGATGAGTAAGGATCCTGGAACACCATCTGGATCTGCCGCCGCATCGGCCGCATCTCATCGTCGCTGAGCGCGGTCAGTTCCCGCCCGTTCAACGTGATGCTCCCCGAGGTCGGTTCCTCGAGCCTGAGCAGCAGCCTGGCGAGCGTGGACTTGCCGCAGCCTGACTCGCCGACCAGCGCGAGGCAGCGGCCGGCCCGCAGCTCGAGGTCGACGCCGCTCACGGCCTGGACAGTGCTGAAGTCGCGGAAACCGGTGCCGCGGACGCGGAAGTGCTTGGTGAGGTTCCGCACGGTCAGCACGGTGTCGCTGCCCGTTTCATCGCCGCGCGCGTCCTGTTCCGCATCGTTGAAGGTCGCGGCCTCCGGCACCGGCCGTTGCTGGCTGGTCAGTGCGACGTTACCTGTCGCGAAATGACAGGCCGCCGCGTGACCCGCGCCGACGCTGATCAGCTGCGGCTGTTCGGAGCAGGCTGCGGCTGCGATCGGGCACCGGGGCGCGAACGCACAGCCTGGCCCGTAACCGATGCCAGAAGGTGGCGTGCCAGGAATGGAAGCCAGCCGTTCTCTGCGCTGGTCGAGCGAAGGCAACGATGCGAGCAGCCCGGCCGTGTACGGCATCCGCGGCGTGGCGAAGACGTCGTCGACAGACCCGATCTCGGCCGCCTTGCCGGCGTACATGACGAGCACCCGGTCGGCGACTCCCGCGACGACGCCGAGGTCGTG
This sequence comes from Streptosporangiaceae bacterium, assembly GCA_035276345.1. GTDB lineage: Bacteria > Actinomycetota > Actinomycetes > Streptosporangiales > Streptosporangiaceae > Chersky-822. The sequence continues at coordinate 21,754 of DATELR010000294.1, forward strand.
GCTGATCAGGATCATCGCCGCGCCGGTCTCTGCCTTGATGGTCGCGAGCAAGTCGAGTATCTGTGCCTGGACGGTCACGTCGAGCGCGGTGGTCGGCTCGTCCGCGATGAGCAGCTCGGGCTCGTTCGCGATCGCCATGGCGATGACCACTCGCTGCCGCATGCCGCCGGACAGTTCATGCGGATACCGGTGTGCGACCCGTGCGGGCTCGGGGAGTCCAACCGCGGCGAGCAGGGCCACCGCGCGGGCCCACGCTTCGCCGCGCGGTGCCTTGCGGTGCAGCCGCACGCACTCAGCGACCTGCCAGCCCACCTGATACATGGGGTTCAGCGCGGTCATCGGGTCCTGGAAAACCATCGCGATCCTGTTGCCGCGGACCGATCGCCACTGCCGTTCACTGCCGCCGAGCAGCTCCTCGCCATCGAGCAATACCGAGCCGGTCACCCGCGCCGTCGAGGGCAGCAGCCCGAGCAGCGACAGCGCCAGCATCGTCTTGCCGGACCCGGACTCACCGACGATGCCGATGGTCTCGCCCGTTTCGATCGTGAGGCTGACTCCCCTGACCGCTTCGATGGTCCCGCTCTCGGTCGGGATCGAGACAGTCAGATCGCTGACATCGATCATTGGTCCCTGCGGGGACTTCGCGGCAGGCTGCCGTTTTTGCCGCATGGGCATGACCCCCCGGTCAGCCCGGCCGCGAAGCGCCACCTCGTGTTCCTCTTCCTCGTTGGCAGCAGGGCTACTTGATGTACAGGGTGTTGTAGTTGATGGCGTCCATCGCCTCGCTGTAGACGTAGCCGCCCAGCCGCTTGGAGACGAAGTCATACCACTTGGGGTTGAACAGCGGAGCGTACGGCGCCTGCTCGGACATGATCTGCTTGTCGAGCGTGGCGTATGCGTTCGCGCGTGCCGTCCCCTGCAGCGCCAGCACGTGGTTGAAGGCGCCGATGAACGACTTGTCGCCCCACCTGGCCATGTTCGGCGGCGCATCGGGCGCCGACGGGTCAAGGCCGGTGTTGATGATCGCCTCTCCGTCAGGGAAGTCGAGCGACCATGGCTCGATCCCCATCGGGACATGCGCCTTCGGGTTGACGATGAAGGAACTGTTCACGCTGTTCGGCGTGCCGACGACCTTGACGTTGATCCCGATCACCTTCAGGTTCGCCTGGATGACCTGGGCCATGTTCATGAAGCCTGGCGTGTCGTTCTGCGTCCGCAGCACCAGCGTCACAGGTGTCTTGACGCCTGACTCCTGCATGAGCTTCTTGGCCTCTGCCAGGTTCGGGGTGTCGGGGTAGACCGAGTACGCCTTGTAGTCGGACTGACCCGCCGGAATGATCTGGTCGCTCGGCGCGCCAGCCAGCGGCCCGCCCCACTGGGCCAGAATCTGGGTGCGGTTAACGGCGAAGTTAATGGCCTTCCTGACCTTCACGTTGTTCAGCGGGGGAACCTCGTTGTTCAGGAAGATGTAGGTGAGCGACGGCCGCGCCGAGACGTGCACCTGCGCCGCGAGCGCCTTGTTCTGCGAGACCTTGATGATGTCGGCGGTGCCGAGGTTCGAGGTCTGGAAGTCGAGCTGACCGGCCTCGATCTGGAGCACGGACTGGCTGGATTCCGCGCCGATGGTGAAAATGATCTTCGCGACGTGCCCGCGCACGCCGAGTGCCTGGTCATAGTTCTTGTTGAACGCCAGGACGAGCTGCCTGGACGGCGAGTACGAAGCGATCTTGAAAGGCCCGCTGGCGTACTTCATCTCCAGCGATCCGTCCTCGATCGGCTTCATCGGCGTGCCGACCGGAACCGGGCAGGTAGTGGGCAGCGCGATCTTGTAGAGGAACGCACCGTCTGCCTGGCTCAGGTGGAAGGAGATTGTCTTGGCGGTGGTTGTGATGCCGCTGACATCGTTGGTCTTGCCGGCCATGTAATCCGATGCGCCGATCAGGTCAGTGAAATAGCCGCCGGTCCCGGTGCCGACCTTCGGATTCATCAGCCGCATGAAGCTGTACTTGACGTCCGCCGGCGTGATCGGCTTGCCGTCAGAGAACCGCGCGCCCGGCCGCATCGTGAACGTGTACAGCAGGCCGTTGTCGGTGACCTTCGGCAGGCTCGCTGTCCCCGGGACGATCTGCGTCCCGGCCACTCCCGGCTTGTCGGCGTACCTGACCAGCGTCGTGCACAGCGCGTTCGAGAGTCCCCAGGTGACGGCGAACCACCAGCGGTTGGGATCTATGGTGTCGATGGCGCCGGACGACATGGTGCCGCGCAGCGTGCCCGTGGCGACGCCGGGCTTGGGCGCACCTGATCCGTTGCTGCCG
>DATELR010000295.1:0-8671 GCA_035276345.1 Streptosporangiaceae bacterium
GGGTGACCCTGAACCAGAGCGTGATAGAGCTTGTCTACCGTTCGGTCCCTGAACGCCTGCTTGAGCACGCTGTATGCGTGCTCGCTCTTGGCAATCACCATCAGCCCGGTCGTGTTCGCGTCGAGCCGGTGCACAATCCCCTGTCGCTCGGCCGCGCCGCTGGTGGCGATCTGGTGACCGGCCGCGAGCAGGCCCTGCAGGACCGTCGGCCCGGTCCAGCCAGGCGTCGGGTGAGCGGCCACCCCGGTCGGCTTGTCCACGACGACGATGTCGCCGTCCTCGTAGACCAGCGCCATCCCAGGCACCGGCTCTGGCGGGGCCATCGCCGGCCCGGGAGCAGCGGGAGGCAAGGTCACCTCCAGCCATTCGCCAGCAGGCACCCGGTCCGACTTGCCCGCCGGCCTGCCCCCAACCAGCACCGAGCCGTCGCCGATTAGCTCAGCGGCCCTGGTCCTTGACAGGCCGAACATCCTGGCGATCGCCGCGTCAAGCCGTTCGCCGTCAAGCCCATCGGGCACAGGGACCCGGCGCTGGGCCGGGACGGTCACGCCTCGCCGCCGCCCTGCTGATGTTGCGACCGGGGAGCTTCTGGCGAGGCTTGATCGCCATGCTCACTTCCTGCTTCACCGGCTGGTGATTCATGCCCTGGCGCTTGCCGCTGACCTGCGTGACGTTCCGCGACAGAGGCGTCGATCCTGACCCCGCGGACGGCCAGGAACACCGCGAGCACTCCGCCGCAGACGATGCAAGAGTCCGCGATGTTGAACACTGGCCAGTGCGGAATCTGGATCCAGTCCACGACGTACCCGCGGAAAGGCCCTGGATACCGGAGCAGGCGGTCGGTCAGGTTGCCGGTCGCGCCACCAAGCAGCAGTCCGAGCGTCACCGCCCAGGCGAGACTCTGGATCCGCCGGGACGTGCGCAGGATGAATACGATCACGCCGACGGCGATGACCGCGAACACGATGGTGAGCGACGGCCCAATGCTGAATGCGGCGCCAGGGTTGCGCGTGACCCTGAGCGTCAGGAAACCGCCGAGCAACCTGACTGGCGCGCGGCCCGACAGCGTCGCGACAACGACGGCCTTCGTGACGATGTCGGCGACCAGCACGGTCACGGCGACGGCGAGCAACGCCGCTACCCGCCCGCGACGCCTTGAGGGCGAGCTCACGGAGGCTATCGTGTCAGGTGGCTGCGGGTCGCTCGCGACCCTGTTACCGGTCAGTGCCGTTCCTCTCGCTGCTTGCATCTCACGCACAGGGTTGCACGCGGGAACGCCTGCAGGCGCGCCTTGCCGATTGGCTCCCCGCACGACTCGCACACGCCGTAGGTTCCTGACTCAATTCTGGCAAGGGCGCGCTCGCTCTGGACCAGCAGGTCGCGTGCGTTATAGGTCAGGGAAAGCTCGTGCTCGCGCTCGTAGGTCTTCGCGCCGACGTCGGCCTGGTCATCCCCGGCATCGCTCACTGAATCGCCCAATCGGTCCGCGATGTCCGATTCGGCCCGTTCGATCTCGTCACGGAGCTCGGCCGCCTCGCCGACCAGCTGGGTCCTGATCTTTGTGATCTCGGCGGTCGTCCACCGCCGCTCGCCCTTGCGGACGGGGAAGCTGGCAGCGTCAGATTGTGCGGCTGCGGTCATTCCCCGCCTCCCCTGGCTCGGAGCCCATCATGATCTTGGTTGACAAGCGTCACCGGAGGATAAGTGCTGACCGGCGCGATTCGCAAACAAGCCAGACTGCCACACGTCAATTTGCTTGCGACGCCCGGGGGACCGGACCGGCGATAGGGCCACGGCCGCGTCGGCTATCGTGGTGGGCTGCGCCGGCTGGCCCGCAGCTGCGAGGCCGGCCCGCAAGCAGCGCGGCGGCGGTGCGCGGCCGTCACGGGGGAACTGATGACGCGTCATGCTTCGGATCGGCAGGCAGCCGAAACCGATCGGCCGGCCGTGCCCGACACAGGAGATCCGGTGCATCCCGATCTGGGCGGTGCTGAAAGGCCTCGTCCTGATCTGGTGGCTATCGAGTCTGTCGTACGTGGCCGCTGGACCGGCATCGCCGATCGCGACCGGGCGGTGGAAAACGCCACCCAAGCGCCGCAGTGGACCTGCTGGGCCGAACCGCAGTCCGCGGCCGGGCTGCCTGGGCTGCAAGACGTGCCCGCCCAGGTGCTCGCTGACACCTACCGGCGGCTGAAGACGATGCAGGGCCTCACCGCCCGCCGCGGCTCGGGAATCGGCTGCCACGGGATCGACGTCGAGGTCCCGGTCGAGCGGGAACTCGGCCTGCGCGGGCGCCCGGATCTGGAGGCATACGGTCTGTCCAGGTTCAACTCACGATGCCGGGAGTTCGCGGCGCGACATAGCGCGGCGATCTCGGATCTGAGCTTGCGGCTCGGATGCCTTGAGCCCGATCCGCCCGACGTCACCATGGACCCTGGCTTTATCGAGTCCGTCTGGTGGTCACTGGGCCGGCTCTTCGAAGCAGGCTTGGTCGGGCGCGACGAGCGCATCACGCCGTACTGCCCTCGCTGCCAGACACCGTTGTCTGCTCAAGATCTCTGCCACCCAGGGGGCCGCGGACCTGCTGAGCACACCGCTGTCATCGTGCGGTTCAGGCTGGCGACGCTTCCGGACGGCGCGAATCCCAGGTTGCGCGGCGCTGACCTGCTCGCGATGACTGCCAAGCCGTGGACACTGGCCGGCAACGTAGCAATCGCCGTGCACCCGCATCAGCCGTATGCGCTGGCCCGCCGGGCCGGACACGACGACGGGGTGATCGTGGCAGAGGCGCGGCTCGCCCCCATGCTCGGCGAGGACTGGCATATCGCAGCCCGGCTAACCGGAGCGGACCTTGCTGGCGCGACATACCACCCCGTGCTCAATGTGAGCCGAGACACCACAGGGCCGCACCCGGTCATAGCGGGCTACTTCGTCCAGGCTCAAACAGGCACGGGACTGATGCCGCTGGCTCCCGCCTATGGTCCAGACGACCTCGATGCCGCCAGGCTGCACGGCCTCGCCGCGCCGGATCCGCTCGGCACCGACGGACGGTTCGCCGCAGAGGTTCCGTTGATCGGCGGAGCCTTTTTCGCCGACGCCGACCGGATCCTGGTCGACGCGCTGACCGACGCCGGATCGCTGCTCCCGCCTGCCAGACAGGCCGACGGCGAACAAGCCTGCTGGCGATGCGGTACGCCAGTGTTCCCACGCAGGACATCCGCCTGGTATCTGCGCTCTTCCGCGGGCTGGCCGGACGACGACGCGGACTGGATGATCTCCCGCACCAGGTACTGGGGCACGCCGCTTCCGTTCTGGGAGTGCCCGGACGGCCACGTAACCTGCGCCGAGTCGCTGGCACAGCTCTCGGAGCTGGCGGACGCAGATCTCACCGGCATGGATCCGCACCGGCCTCAAATCGATGACGTGATGATCGCCTGTCCGCAATGCGCAGGCCGGGCCAGTCGCGTGCCGCACGTGCTCGACGCCCGATACGACGCGAGCTGGCTGCCGTCGGCGCGCGAGCGCCGTTCTCTGACCGCTGCCTCCTCCTTCGACGACACACCTCACCACGGAATCATCGTTGGCAGCGCTGAACATTCCGGCGGGTGGCCCGGAGCCGTCAGGCACATCGGCGCGATGGTGAATGGAAGCCCGGCGGCGTACCGCGTGCTCACGATAGAACCCGTTGTCGACGGAAGCGGGCGGGCGATGAACCGCGGTCTCGGCAATGTGGTCGAGCCGCTGCCGCTGATCGAGCGCCACGGCTCGGATGTGATCCGATGGTTCTGCGTCGCTGCCGGGCAAACAGAGTCCGCCATGCCGTTGTCGGATGCCGCCTTGGAGGACATCGCTGACAACGTTCTAGTTCCTTACTGGCAGCTCGCAACCACGCTGATCAATTGGCTCGCCTCGACCGGAGCAGATGTCGGCCACGCCGGTGTCGGCGACGCCGACCGCCGTCTCATCAGCGAGCTGCAGGCCGTGATAAACGATGTGACCGCCGGATTCGACCACCTCAAGCCAGCGGTCTCCGCAGCCCGGATATCTCAGTTCATTGATCTGCTCGTGCGCGATCACCGGTCTGAGGCAGCGCGGATGCCGGCGCTGCGACATGGCCTGTACGTGGTGACCAGGCTGATGGCGCCGATCGCTCCGTTCGTCACCGACGAGGTGTGGAGCAAGCTACTTCAATGTGGCGCGCTGCCCGGCGAGCCTGCCTCGGTGCATCTGGCCAGCTGGCCACGCGGAACGGCTGCTCCGGTCGATGGCAGCCAGTACTGAGGCGTCTAGCTCCCGCCATTAACGCCGGGCTGTCAGCTGGTTGTGGCGTCCGTGGCCGCCTGGTCGGGCTTGCATGCCTTACACGGCACGCAGCCGGCCTCGCTGGCGGCGGTCTTGGTCATCACTTCGAGATCATCCGCAGACAGGAACCGGATCAGCAGACAGTCGCTCCGGTGGTACCTGGTGATACCGGGCACGACACTGACCCGCATCTCATCGTCGTCAGTTCGCGCTGGACCTTCGGCCGCGCCGTCGGGTTGGCTGCCGGTCGCCGGCTCGCTTACCGTGGCCGGCTGGCTCGGGGCCGGCTCGGCGGTCGCAGTCTTTTCGTTGGGGGCTGCCGCATCCGGCCCATGAGCGTCCGGCTTGCCTGCTGTACCTGTGCCCGGCTGGTCGCCGGAGCGGACGCCGGCCACCTCATCCGTGGCCGGCTCGGCCGGTTTCGCCGGAACTCCAGCCGAGGTGGCAGCGGCTCCGGCAGCCGCAGCTTTCGACGGAGCTGGTCTGGAGATCTCAGGTTTTGCTGGCGCCGCCCCAGACGCGCCGTGTGAAGCGGCCGGACCAGGCCCGGCGACCCGCGAACCTGCTGCTCTGGCGGATTCACGCTCGAGCCTTGATGCCCGCCGCGGCTCGGCCTGACCACGCTCGGCCTGCTGCTCAGCACTCGGCCGGTCGAGCCGTCGCGCCCCGTGCTGATTCGCGAGCCGCTCGCGATCTGAGCTTTCGAGATTCGCTGCGCCGCGTGCACCGCTCGCTTGTCTTGCGGCCGGCTGCTCGCTCCTGGCCCTGTCCCGCTGAGCTGATTCACGCTCGGCCTGTTCGTTGTGGGCACGCTCGACTGACGGGGTGGCAGGAGCAGGTGCAGCGTTTCTCTGCGCCTTCGCGAACTGCGCCTGCTGGGCCTTGGTCCTGGCCGCAGCGGCCTGCTGCCCGCGATCGCCTGCGTGCGTCGTAGCGGCCGGTTTGGCCGCGGGCCGCGCCGGCGGCTGCTGGCCCCTGTCGTGTTCGCCAGCGTCAACGGGCGGGCGCCCCTGCCGCGATGCCGCGATGATTGGCTCGCCATGCGGGGAGCTGGCTGCCTTGGCGCCACGCCCGGCCAGAACCTGAGGCGAGCCCTGCGCGTCCGCTGCGTCGAGTGACGTCCGGCCGAAGATCTCGTGACGGAAACTGATCACGACGCCAATCAGCAGCAGGAATGCCAGCAGCGCGACGCCAATGGAGATCACCACAAGCAACAGGCTGCCGGCAACGACACCCGTTACCAGCAGCCCGATTGCGATGACCACGACCGATAGGACAACGCCGAACCGGATCACGGTCGAACTCCGCTCGAAATGCTATGCCCAGCTAGGCAGAACGCCGGCTAGCGTCGGTCGTGCTGACCACTGTCCGCCGGGTGGTATCCGCCATTGTGACCCATCGGCTCAGACATCCCGGGGAACCCGGTGCCCGACGGCCCTCCGCGCATGTGGCCGACGCCAACAGGAACAGCTGGCTGCGGACCAGTCGCGGCGACGGCCGGGAACACGCCGCTGTCCGCCGCACCCGCCTCGAGGTCACGGAGCTGGCCCTCCAGGTACGCCTTCAACCTGCTGCGGTACTCGCGCTCGAACGCCCGGAGGTCATCAACCCGCCGCTCAAGCTCTTCGCGCGACTGAACAAGGGAACCCATCGCCTGGCGGTGCCGCTCCTGCGCGTCGCGCTCGAGGCTCTCAGCACGTGCCCGGGCATCGCTGGTGATCTGCTCAGCCTGACGGCGCGCCTTGGTCAACACATCGTCTGCCTCGCGGCGAGCCCTGCTAAGCGTCTCGTCGGCCTCGCGACGAGCGTCGGCGATCGCCTGGTCGGCGGTCTGCTGCGCAAGAGCAAGGACCCTGGCGGCCGTATCCATGTTGTCCTCGGCAGAGGACTTCATCATCGGCATCGGCTCAGGGCGCCGCTCCGGCTCTGGCCGGTGCGGCTCGCTCGGCATCAGATCGGGGCCGTCCATGTGCGGCGAGTTCAGTGGCGCCGCCATCTTGCCGCCTCGGAGCACCTCAGCGAGCTTGGCCCGCAGCTCCTCGTTCTCCTGGATCAGCCGGTCGAGTTCCGCCTCAACCTCATCCAGGAAGGCGTCCACTTCTTCCTCGTCGTAGCCAGGCCTGAGCCTGGTCGTGCTGAACTGCTTGTTCCGCACATCCGCGGGCGTCAGTGGCATGTCCATGTCTCCTTGGCGCGTGAGTCCCCTAGGCAGGCTACCTGCATCAGAAGCTGCTTACTACCGATAGCAACACAATGATCACGAGAAACAACAGCGTGTAGCTGAGGTCTAGGGCCACACTACCGATCCGCACCGGCCGAAGGTAGCGCCTTAGCAATCTCAGTGGCGGATCTGTCAGCGTGAAGATGATCTCAGCGACTCTGGCCAGCAAGCCAGAAGGGCTCCAGGTGCGGCTGTAGCTCTGCAGCATGTCGATGATGAGACGGCCGATAAGAAGCAGCAGATAGAGCCACAGGATGTAATAGACGACGGTCAGGAAGATAGTCACGGCGTGGCTCCGCCCTGGCGCATCTCACGCCGACTCGTCTGCCGCCACGCCATATTGCCTGCCCGCATCTACTCGATTGCGACGATCGCTGACTTCGCGAGCTAACCGCGGCGCGTTACTGACCGTGTCCGCGCTAGCTCTGGTTGAAGAAGTCTCGTTCCGCGATCCTTGCCTTGTCTTCCGCTGTGACCTCGACATTAGCCGGAGACAGCAAGAAGACCTTGTTAGTGACCCGGTCGATCGAGCCGCGAAGCCCGAAGATCAGGCCGGCCGCGAAGTCGACCAGGCGACGCGCATCACTGTCGACCATCTCGGTGAGGTTCATGATAACGGGTGTTCCCTCGCGAAAATGCTCACCGATCGTACGGGCCTCGTTATACGTGCGAGGGTGCAAGGTCGTGATCCTGGCCAGGTCAGCGGGGTGCACCTGCTCAACTGCGGATCGCTGATCGAGCCTGGTTCGGCCATCTTCTGCCGCATAGCCCGGGTGCGACTCGGTCACGCTTCCGTTGTCGGAGTACTCGGTGATGTAGTCGCCGTAATCATCCGCGTCGCCGTACTCGCTGGTGTAGGGATCCTCGTAGCGACGGTCGTCCTCCACCAGGCCGAGATAGACCGCCATCTTGCGCATTGCGCTGGCCATCCTCAATCCTCCTGATGCTGGTGTGCAGCAAACATCCGTGCAGCCCAGGCCCACGCCGCGTGCTACGGGTCGGACATTACCTGACCAAGGCCGCCCGGCCGCCGAGCAACGCCGTACCGACACGTACATGTGTCGCACCTTCTGCGATGGCCTCCTCCAGGTCACCGGTCATGCCCGCGGAAATCATCGTTGCGCCTGGATGGGCCTTTCTCACAATGGCGGCTACACCCGCCAGCCTGCTGAAGGCCGGCCTCGGCGATACGCCAAGCGGGGCAACGGCCATGACGCCGCCAAGTGTCAGGCTTTCTTCGGCGGCGATCGCGTCCGCCAGCCCGGGCACCGCGTCGGGCGCGGCACCGCCGCGCGGGGCCAGGCCAGTATGCTCGCCACTCTCGCCGGTGTCGTCAGCCTGATCGAGGTCGACCTGGATCAGGCAGGTGAGTTCGCGATCCGCTGCTCTAGCCCGAGCTCCCAGCACCTCGATCAGCCGGGGCCGGTCAACGGAATGAACGATGTTGGCGTACCGCACGACGCTCTTGGCTTTGTTGGCCTGCAACTGGCCAATGAAATGCCAGCGCAGCGGGGGCTCAAGGCCCGCGCATTCCGCTGCCTTGGGCGCCGCCTCCTGATCCCGGTTCTCGCCAATATCCAGCACGCCCAGCCCTGCCAGCAGGCGTACGTCGGACGCCGGGAACGTCTTCGTGACGGCGATGAGCGTGACTTCGTCCGCCGCCCGGCCAGCCAGTTCGCAGGCGTCGGCGATACGCGCTCGCAACGCTGCCAGATTGGCGCTGAGCTCTTCCCGCCTCGTTGCAGAGCCGGCCATCAGCTGAGCCAGATCAGGCCGGCGAAGCGCCCGGTAGCGCCATCCCTGCGGTACGAATACAGCTCGGTGCGTTCCGCCGTGCAGCGCGCATCGTCGGCGATCGCCGGGACGCCGAGCCGCTGTAGCTGGCCGCGCAGGCCCGCTCGCAGGTCAATGCCGGGTGTGCCGCGCCGCGTCTTGCACGCCGATCCAGGTACAGCGTCCGCCACGTCGTCGCGCATGGCGGCCGGTACCTCATAGCAGTTCGCGCAGATGGCCGGGCCGATGATGGCGTGCATCTGGGTGACGTCAGCGCCGGCGTCTCGCATAGCCGCGATCAGGGCGGTCAGAACACCCGCGGCCATGCCGGGGCGCCCGGCGTGGGCAGCACCAATCACGCGCGCGGCCGGATCA
>DATELR010000296.1:0-6096 GCA_035276345.1 Streptosporangiaceae bacterium
CCGAGGAGGCGACCGCGGCCGATGAGGCCGAAGAGGCCGAGGCCACCGCTGACGCGGAGGCCGCCGACGAGGCTCAGGACGAGGGCGGCGCCGAGTCTGACGACGAGGTGGCTGAGCCAGCGGCCGAGGCCGATGCCGAACAGGAAGACGAGAAGTAGCCGAGCGGACGCAGGTGCTGGCCGGGGGATCCGGACCGGCGCCTGCGAGCAGCACTGATGAGCCGGTCCTGGTCAGGCTCAGGCTCGATCTCGGTTACGACGGTACGCTCTTCCACGGCTGGGCCCGGCAGTCGGGCTTGCGCACGGTTCAGGAAGACGTCGAGACCGCGCTGGCTCGGGTTCTGCGTACATCGGGGCAGCCGTCGCTGACAGTGGCCGGGCGCACCGACGCCGGCGTGCATGCACGCGGCCAGGTGGCGCACCTCGATGTACCGGAGCAGATCTGGGCAGCGGCCGCAGGTGCCGCCTTGCGGCGGCTGAACGGGGCGCTTGCTCCTGACGTTCGCGTGCACGCGATCGGCCAGGTGCCCGCAGACTTTGATGCGCGATTCTCGGCCCTCTGGCGACGGTACTCATACCGGGTTTGCGATGGTCAGGAGCGCGCGGATCCGCTCCGCAGGCACGATACGCTCTGGCACCGATGGCCACTTGATGCGGACTTGATGAACGAGGCCGCGGTTTCCTGCCTGGGCGAGCATGACTTCGCCGCTTTCTGCCGGCAGCGGGAGGGCGCGACCACGGTCAGAGAACTCCGCAGACTCGACTGGCAGCGAGATGAGACCGGCGTGATCACGGCGACCGTTGTCGCCGACGCGTTCTGCCACAACATGGTCAGGTCGCTTGCTGGAGCGCTGCTTGCGGTCGGCGACGGCAGGAAACCGGCCCGGTGGCTAGCCGATGTCCTCGCAGCCAGGGTGCGCGATCCTGCGGTCGTGGTCGCGCCGCCGCACCCGCTATGCCTTGAGCAGGTCGGTTATCCGGCCGACGCCGATCTGGCTGCCCGTGCACTGGCGACCAGGCGGCTCAGGAACACTGGGTCAGATCCGCTGAGCGGCACCAATTCCGGGCGCTAGCTCGCGACCGGCTTGCCGTCAACCATCCGGTTACTCAGGCTGACATTGACGGTGTGCTTGACCAGCAGATTCATAAAGTCAGTCAGGCGCGTGCGGCCAGCCTGGGTCTTCGGCGCATTCAAGTTGGTGTTCTCCGCCCAGACCAGGACGAGGTAATGGCCCTTGACGATGGCTTCCTCAAGGCCGGTGCCCTGACCAATCGACTTAGCTGGTCCCGCCTTCGCGGCCAGTTGAGCGACAAACTCGTTGTGACCGGCCTTGCCGGCCGCCTTGCTCGCCGTCCCGAAGGTCTTGAGGTTGAAGACGCCGATGGTCGCCATCACCTTCGCGCCCTTGGAAAGATAGGTCGCCCTGAGCGTCTGCTTGCAGCCAGCGCGCCTGACCGCCGCCTGCAACGCTGAGCCGATCAGCGCCCCCCGGCAATTCGTGCCCTTGGCCTTGATGGCCCGGCTGTACACGGTGCCGCCATTCGACACCGAGGCAGGAAATAGCTCTGCCGCCGTGAGCGGCAGCGGGTCGGTCTTCCTGCTGCCGATAAATCCCCATGGCCCTGGTGGCGCGGTCGGTGATGCGCTCACCGGGCTGGGAGTACTGGTAGGCGTGTTGCGCGGGGCCGGAGAGCCTCCGTGCGGAAGCGTCACGACCAGGATCGCGGCAACCGCGGCGATGATCACGCCGGCGACACTGATCGCGAGCCAGGCGGGCTGGCGCTTCTTCCGGCTTCCGTCGCCAGCACGGCTAGCTTTACCCCTTGACCTACCGCCATGCGACACCGGCGCTGGCTCGCGGAGCCGCTGGTCGCTGCGTGCCTTCTGCGCCATCGGAAGGCCGGTTACGTCGGTGGCCTGGCGCTGGTCAGAGCCTGCCGAACGTCGGTCACGGCCAGGAATAGGGTCCTTGATGGCTGGCAGCGAGTAGTCCGTATCAAACTCATCGGGCGTGATGGTCGCCGTAGTCAGCGCCGAGGCATCGGTGAGCCCCGCCCTCCCCGACTGTCCGCTGCGTCCGTCAGAGCGTCCTGGCTGGCCGACGTTCCACGCGGCGAATGGCCCTGGCGGATATACCGGCAACGGGTCTCCGGGCGCAGGCGGGAAGCCGCGAACGGCGTTGCTGCGCGCGGGCTGTCCGACGGCGTCCCTGCCTGACAGGCTCATCGCCGGCCACGCGTCAGGGTCGTCCGCCGACCAGCTGTAGCCCGAATCGAGATCGTCATAGTAGGGGGCAGGATTAGTTGCGGAGGCGCCATATTCGGCCTGGCCCGACCGTTGCCGGTAGGCCGGGGTATAAAACTCCGAGCCATCGTCGTCGGAGCGTCGCCGCCGGGAATGTCCCCCGGATAGTTGTCCTCCTCGACCAGCGCCGTCACCGACATTCCGCATGTCGTGAGCGTACCGTTCTGTGGGCACCCCGCGAGGAAGGTAGCGTGCATTACAGGTGGCTTGGCCGCCCCGGCGCTCGGCGTCAGCCGGCAGGTCTGCGTTCTGCCACGCTCTTTTGACCAGTGATAGGGGCAGCCGGTATCCTTGCTGAGCGTCCATGTGCGCCGGCAGGCTTGTGCGCCCATTTGAGGGCTGGAATTGCTGCGGTCGGCGCGACGGATCTCCCGCACTTGGCAAGTTGCCTGGTGCGGGCCCCAACCATCAGGACTCACGCGAAGGCTCATGACTGTGCGCACATTCAGCCCGAAGGCCACCGATGTCGAGCGACAGTGGCATGTCATCGATGCGAGTGACATCGTGCTTGGCCGGCTGGCTAGCCAGGCGGCGATCTTGCTGCGCGGCAAGCACAAGGCCATCTTCGCGCCCCACGTGGACACCGGTGACTTCGTGATCATCGTGAACGCCGCAAAGGTCGCGCTGACCGGCAACAAGCTTGCCGATAAGCGCGCGTACCGGCACTCGGGGTACCCGGGTGGCCTGCGCGCAGTGGCCTACAGTGACCTGATGGCGAAGAGCCCGGAGCGTGTCGTGACCAAGGCGGTCAAGGGCATGCTTCCCAAGAACTCGCTCGGCAGGCAGATGCTGAGCAAGCTCAAGGTCTACGCCGGCCCTGAGCATCCGCACCAGGCGCAGAAGCCGGTCCCTTACGAGATCAACCAGGTCTCTCAGCAGGCTGGCACCGCCAAGGCAGGCAAGTAGCCGACGCGGGCGGCATGAGGACAGAACAAGCCGATCAGGAAGCACGAGGAAGACACCGTGGCTGAGCCCACAGCGGCGCCGGAGACCGGCGCTGGCGACGAGGTCGATGAGAACGCTGAAGTCCAGTCGCAATACACCACCGAGACCGGTGAGGCGGCGAGCACCTCAGCCAAGACAGCGACCCGCCGGCCGGTCGTGACAGGGAACGCGCTTGGCACCGGCCGCCGCAAGGAGGCCATCGCCAGGGTGCGCCTGATGCCCGGCACAGGGCAGTTCCTGATTAACGGCCGCACGCTCGACGTGTACTTCCCGAACAAAGTGCACCAGCAGCTGATCAACGAGCCATTCGTGACGCTCGGCGCTGAAGGGCAGTTCGACGTCGTCGCCCGGATCACCGGCGGCGGGGTAACTGGCCAGGCGGGAGCGGTCAGGCTGGGCATTGCCAGGGCGCTGATCCTGGTTGATCCCGCGAGCCGCCCGGCCCTGAAGCGTCTCGGATTCCTGACCAGGGACGCCAGGATCAAGGAACGCAAGAAGGCAGGCCTGAAGAAGGCACGTAAGGCACCGCAGTACTCCAAGCGCTAGTCTGGGGCGTTGCCTTCAAAGGTGCTGCCATCCATGGGCCTATTCGGTACTGACGGAGTACGCGGCGTCGCCGGGCGTGACCTTGATTCCCGGCTTGCCACCAACCTGGCGGCTGCGGGCGCGTACGTACTCGGCAGGGTGCCGGCCCAGCAGCGGTCACAGGCGGAACGCGAGAGGTCGGCGCGTCCGCGCCCGATGGCCGTAGTCGGCCGGGATCCACGCGCGTCGGGTGAGTTCCTCGAGGCCGCGGTCGTGGCGGGGCTCGCAGAGAACGGTGTCGACGTCCGGAGGCTCGGCGTCATCCCGACGCCGGCCGTTGCCTACTTGACCGACTTTCTCGACGCGGACTTTGGCGTGATGCTTTCGGCATCGCACAATCCTGCGCCCGACAACGGCATCAAGTTCTTCGCCAGGGGCGGAGTGAAGCTAGCCGACGAGGTCGAGGCCGAGATCGAGGCAAGGATGGCCGCGACATTGGCCTCGGCTGACGGTTCGGGTCCCGGGATCCCTGCCGCGGGATTCGGCCGGATCACCGACGCGGCGGGCGAGGCGGAACGCTACCTGGAGCACTTGCTGAACACGGTGCGCCCCACCGTAGCGAACGCTGCTTCGTCTGCCGGGCCTGCCGCCCGACCGCTGGCCGGCTGGCGGGTCGTCGTTGACTGCGCTCATGGCGCGGCCTATGCACTTGCGCCGAGGATGCTCGCCGAAGCCGGCGCGGACGTCATCGCGATCGGGGTCGAGCCGGACGGCATCAACATCAACGAGGGCTGCGGCTCAACCAGCCTAGGCACGCTCCAGGCGGCAGTGATCGAGCATGGTGCCGACGCCGGCATCGCCTATGACGGTGACGCCGACCGCTGCCTCGCGGTCGACGCGGCCGGCGAGGTGATCGACGGCGACCAGATCCTCGCGATCCTGGCACTGGCGCTGAACAAGTCGGGCCGGCTGGCCGGCAGTACCGTCGTGGCGACGGTTATGGCCAATCTCGGCTTCCGGCTGGCGATGCGCGACGCGGGAATCGACATGGTGGAAACCCCTGTCGGCGACCGGTACCTCATCGCCGCGATGCTGGACGGCAAGTATGTGCTGGGCGGCGAGCAGTCCGGCCACATCATCATGCTGGACCACAGCAGCACCGGCGACGGGATGCTGACCAGCCTCCAGCTGCTGGCGACCGCCGCCTCGACAGGGCAATCGCTGGCCGAACTCGGGTCCGTCATGACCAGGGTTCCGCAGGTCCTCGTGAACGTGCATGGCGTCAGCAAGCAGCAGGTGGCCGCGTCGGGCGAGCTCGCCGCGGCTGTGGCGGATGCCACCAGCCAGCTCGGTGACTCCGGCCGGGTACTCGTCCGGCCCAGTGGTACCGAGCCCGCCGTCCGGGTCATGGTCGAAGCGATCGACGGAGGCCAGGCACACGAGATCGCTGACCGCCTCGCCGACGTGGTACGGGCGGTCGGCTAGCCGCCTGGCCGGTCGGCTGGGATGCCGAGTCGCAGCCGATCACTGCCAGTGCCTCATGACAGGCTGAGATCGTGATCGCGGGGATCGGCGTCGACATCGTTGACATCGCGAGGCTGGAGCACGCGCTGCGCCGCAGTCCTCCGCTCGCGGCGCGCCTGTTCACGCCAGCCGAGCGGGCCTGGGCAGCAGGCAGGAAGACGCCGGCGGCATCGCTCGCCGGCTGTTTCGCGGCCAAAGAGGCGCTCGCCAAGGTGCTCGGCGCGCCCGTCGGCCTGCGCTGGACCGACGCGGAGGTGCTGCGTGATCCGGCCGGCCGGCCGTTCCTGAGCGTGCGCGGCACGGTGGCCTCGGTCGCGCAGGCCCACGGCATCGCGACATGGCATGTCTCACTGAGCCATGACGGCGGCATGTGCGTCGCCATGGTGATCGGCGAGCTGTCCTGGGCACACCACGAACGCGGGCAACCGCCAGGAAGCGACGAGGAACCGGAGCGAGGCACACCATGAGATATGCCCACGCCGTTAGCGACGTCAGGGCGGCCGAACGCGCGCTGATGGCGCGGGTGCCGGACGGAACGCTGATGCAGCGGGCGGCAAGCGGCCTGGCTGCCATCTGTGCCAGCCTTCTCGGCCGGGTCTACGGGTCGCGTGTGGTGGTGCTCGCCGGAACGGGCGACAACGGCGGAGACGCGCTCTTCGCCGGAGCGCGGCTGGCCGCGCGGGGCGCCAGGGTCACGGCGATCGCGACTGGATCAGGACTGCATGAGGCCGGCGCGGCAGCGTTGCGACGCTCTGGCGGCAGGACGGCGGACGCGACGGGACAGCAGGCGGCGGATGC
>DATELR010000297.1:0-17980 GCA_035276345.1 Streptosporangiaceae bacterium
TCACGCACGATCGGATAACTGATCTCGCCTGGGGTGTCGGCGAACTTCGCGATCGGCCCGACGCTGATCATCTGGTGCACGATCGGGGTGAGCGCGATCCTGGCGCCCGCCATCCTCGCCAGCCGCGGCGACCAGACGCCGCAGCAGATCACGCACATCTCGGTCTCGATCTCGCCCGCAGTAGTGCGCACGGCCGTCACGCGGCCGCCTGACCGCCCAGCGCCAGCGCCGTCAGGGGCGGTCTCGATGCCGAGTATCTCGGTGTTCGCGAGCACCGTGAGGGCGCCGGCGGCCTGCGCGTGCTCGCGCATCAGCGTGCCGGCCCGCAGCGAGTCCACCACGCCGACCGTCGGGAAGTACGCGCCGCCGATGATCACCGACTCGTCGAGGAATGGCACCAGCTCGCGCACTTGCGCCGGGGTCATCATTTCCGCGGGGATCTCCCAGGCCTTCGAGGCCGAGCAGCGCCGCTGCAGCTCGACCATCCGCTCCGGCGTTCTGGCCACCTCGAAGCCGCCTGACTCGGTGAACACGCCGAGCTGCTTGTACTGCTCGGTGCTGTCCCTGGTCAGCTCCATCATCATCTTCGAGTAGTCGATCGGGTAGATGAAGTTGGAGGCGTGGCCGGTGGAGCCGCCCGGGTTGGGCATCGGCCCCTTATCGACCAGCACCAGATCGCGCCAGCCGAGCTTGGCTAGGTGGTAGACGAGGCTGTTGCCGACGATTCCTGCGCCGATGATGACGGCGCGTGCCCGGGTCGGGATGTCATTCATAGCCTGGCGATCCCCCATAGGTTCGGTGCAGTTATCTCTAATCGCATCGTCGGCCCGCTGATGTCGTGGCTAGCGGCATCAACGGGCCGACGAGACAAAGCGGTCGGGCGGTTACTCGACCGGGATCTCCTTGTTGATGAGGCCGAGGTCGATCCCCTGCCGGCTGCGCACGAGCCTGGCCACCACGTAGATAAGCAGCGCAAGCACGTACATCCCGCCCATGTAGTAGAGCGAGTCCTTGTTGTTGACGCCGTAGTTAACGTTCGTCAGCCATTCATACAGGTTGTAGCCGAGCAAGCCGATCGTGATCCAACCGGCGGTCGGAACGAGCGGGATGCCGAACAACTTGATCCGGCTGGCCGGCGACGCCTGCCACAGGTCCTTCTTGATGAACGGGAGCAGCACGACCGCGATCGCGCTGAAGAGATAGGTCACCGCGATGACGAGCGTCGCGTCCAGCGTGTAGCTCGCGAACGTCGAGTTGTACGCGTAGAGCGCGCCTAGTCCCACGGCCGGGAGCAGCATCAGGACCAGCGAGTACAGGGGTACCTTCCGCTTCTCCGACACCTCAGCTGCACGGTCGGGCAGGATCCGGTCGAAGGCCGCGGCGAAGATCACCCTGGTAGAGGACAGGAACAGCGTGCCGACCCAGGCGATGAACCACAGGAACATCACGATGATGAGCGCTACCTGGAATATCTGGTTGTGGACAAGCCAGCCCACAAACATCACCGGATAAGGCCAGATCGGAATCGCCGCCGGCACCTTGCCGCCGTAGTAGGCCGACCAGTACAGGGCGTTGGAGTTGTTGTAGAAGTCGGTGCCCATGGTCTTGTTGATGAGCACGAGGAACAGGACGGACAGGGCCACGGTGATCCACAGACCACCGAACATGCCGGTGAACACCCTGCGGAAGTCGCTGGCGCCCCTGATCTCGCCGTACAGGGTCGACCCCCAGTTCGGCCAGAGCAGGTAGAACATCATCATCGGCACGAGCAACATGCTGGCGGCGATCGGGCTAAACCCGAATGACGGCGACACGTAGCCGGCCTTTGCGGCACCGGCGTTGGTTGCCGCGAAAGCGTTGTGCACGCCGAAGATCTTCTGCGCTTCGAGGTTGAACGAGTTCACAAATGTCTGGTGGTCGTTGATCGCCAGGAGCACCAGGATCGTCGCGAAGCCGATGAGGCCGCCGTAGAAGCCCCACTTCTGGATCCGCGCGTAACCTGCCATACCTAGCGAGACGAGCAGGCCCGCCAGGGCGATCGTGATGATGGTGATCACGAAGATGCCGGTCGGCTTCCCGAACCAGGTTGCCGCGCTCGGGTGCCCGAGGGTCGCTAGCAGTGGCTGGAAAAGCTCGACGGACAAAACGTTTCCGTAGATCGGCGCCCATAGCCAGAGGATGAACCACCAGCCAGTCGCGGCCATTACGAAGCCGAGTCCGCTGCCGAGGATCCGGGTCTGCCATACGTAGTCGCCGCCTGCGCGCGGGATCGTGACAATCAGGCCGGCGTAGGCGATAACGAGGAAGGAGACCCAGACCGCTGAGATAAGAACAGCGGTCAGCAACTGGCCTTGAGGGAAGAACGACTGGAACGAGAACTCGTATATACCGAGCGTGACCACGTTCGTGGAGAGGCACGCATAGATCATCGAGTCCCTGACGGACCAGCCTCGGACCAGGCCCGTAGCTTTCCTTAGGAAAAGTGTCGGCGTTTCACTGCCGAGGGCTTCTGCAGCCATGTACTACTCCGTCTTCAGGTGCATGGATGAGCAACGCACGAAACCCGGACGAGGGCTAGCCTGGCTGTGCCACCCACGCTCTTCGACCGGCGGCGATGTCGGACGGGGAGGGGCAGTTCGGTACGTTACGATGCGTATACTCTGTCACTTCCCGAATGTGCTGTCACTGATCTTGCGCAAGTCCTTGCACCACATCTCGGCGACGGTCTGGCTACGTTCGGGTTGCGGGTCGCGAAATGACGCGCCTAGCCGTTGACCAGCAAGTACCTGCTGACCTTCGCCTTCTTCGGATCGAGTTCGATGACCGCTCCCTGGAGCACGCCGTCGCCGTAAACGCTGCCCGGATTAATGGCTAGCGTCCGGCCCATCTTCTTGACCCCGCGGCTCTCATGTATGTGGCCGTGTACGGAGAGCAGCGGCTGATGCTTGTTGATCGAGTCGCGCACGGCGACCGAGCCGACCGGCTTCATGACGGCACCGCCGTGCATGGGGCGCATGTTCTCATCGAGGGCCGGCGCCTCGTCGAGCCCGGTGCCGTAGGGCGGCGCGTGGAAGTTGAAGATCGCGCGGCCCATATCGGGAACGTGCTGCGCGACGGTCTCGATCTTGCTGGCGAGCTCGTCCTCCGGGGCCTCGCGGAAAGTATCCCAGGGTGTGGGGTTGGTCCAGCCCATCGAGACCATGCTGAAGCCGCCGAGGTCAAGAACCTTGCCTTCGGCGAAGGTCACGCAGGGAGACGACTCGATCATGTCGTCGATCTCGAAGATGTCGTCGTTGCCGCCGTTGAGTATGCAGCCGATCTGCCCGCCACGGAGCTTGCCGTCCGCCATGTCGAGCCACCGGTCGAGGGAATGCTGCATCTCGACGCTGAATCGGCGGTCGACCTCACCCTCCTCCGTACTCAGGTGCTGCAGTTCGTCGGGGCTGACGATCGCCGGGTAGGAGCCACGGTTCCTGATCTGCGTCTCGATGTTCGCCAGCGCCTCGCGATTCTCGATCCGGTGCTTCTCGCCCCGGACGGTGACCTCCCAGTAGCCGTTGTAGGCCACGATCGGAATCATCACCTTGCCGGTAACGTCACCGCCGAGAATGACCATGTCGGCCCTGTAAAAGGCAGCGGAATTGAGGAACTTGCGCCAGCAGATCTCGGATCCGTGGATGTCCGTAGCAAAGAAGATCTTCATCTGACGATTCCCCCGCCCCCGTGCTGGTGTGCGCTGTAACAGTGCCTAAGCAAGGGTCTAGCAGCCGACATAACTGGGCGTCAAGCGTCGTTCGTTACAAATACCGCGATCGAAACCGCACGATCCGGCCGCAGGTCAGGTTGGGCCTCAGCACGCTCATGCAGCTCAGTGATCGACTTCCTCCGGCAGCTCGTACCAGCGCACCTTATCGCCGATGCTCGCCCGCATCTTCCACTTCATGCTCTTTGGCGTGGACTCAGCCAGCTCTCTTAGCTGGAGCGTTTGACGAACGGGATCGAACGGCATGCCAGGCTGCGCAAGATGCGGCCGCTCTGCGAGCAGCCCGGGCAGCTTGTCCAGGTTGCCGGTGACCGTTCGCCACCAGCCCCAGTCAGATCCGAGCACCGTCAAGAACCGGTCGGAATCGATCGCGAGCTGGTCGTGAACTGCCGCTCCCCTGGCCGCGATCGGCATGCATGACAGCAACTGGACGATGTCCCTGGCGTCCTTCTCGTTCAGCTGGACAATCTGCAGCTTGGATAGCAGCAGATCGACCACGTCCACGGTGTAGGGGAGCTTGCGGAATGACGGCCGGAAATCCAGCGTGTGACACATGGTGAGACGGTCAACCATCACGTCGATGGGCCGGCCCGACGGCGCCGTGAAGTACATCTGGCGGTCGCCATTCAGGTTGTTGAACCGGCGGTCACCCTGGCAGCCGACCTTTTCCAGGTAGGCCGATACCGCCTTACGCTCCTTCGACATGCACGCGAGATCGATGTCCTGGTCGCGGCGGAGCCTCGGTGGGTAATCGGGGCAGACGACCCGGACCCCAAGGCCGCCCAGCAGTTTGAGCCCTACGCGAGCGTCAACGGCGCCCCGCACGATCTGCAGCGCGTCGGTCAGCGGATCCTCCCGTGAACCGGGTACCGGAACAGGTACGGCCGCGCCGCCCTGGACGGCTTGTTCTTGCGCTTGACCCGATGCTGACATGTCCACGTGCGACTCCTTTAAGGACACAGCGGTGCCTCAGTCTAAGGCGACCCACGCCAATTGGCCCATCGCTGATCAGGAACGACAGTAGGGCCGCGCTCGCCCAGGCGGGAGGCGACTACGGCGATAATGACCGCGCGGCCGGCCAGCATGGCCGGGAAGGAGCAAACGATGGCCGACAACACCGAACTGCAGGCCCCGATCACTGCTGTAACCGTCTACCGGGACGGGGCACGGGTGACCCGGTCGGGCATCGCGGCCCTCGAGCCAGGCCTCCGGCCGGTTGTGCTGAAGAACCTGCCGACTTCAGTTGATCCTCAGTCAGTGCGGGTCGCCGTTCACGGCGACAATGTGGCGCTGCTCGAGGTCGAGGTGGACCGGCGCTATGGAGCCGACCCGATCAGGGACGAAACAGCCAGGCTGCGGTCGGACGTCGAGCGCTGGCGCGATGCGGTGCGGGAACTCGACGACGCGGACGCGGCCGAGCAGGCACGGCTGACCTTCGCGAGGCACTTGTCGGAGGCGGCGGCGACAGCGATAGCGCGGGCGGTCAGCTTCGGCAGGGCCGACCGCGACGATCTGGCGCAAATGGCCGAGCACCTGGCCGGCAGCACAGCGAGCGCGCTGGAGAGCCGCCGCGAGATCGCCGCCCGCCGGCGCGCGGCGCAGCGCGAGCTTGAGGCCGCAGAGCAGCTGCTGGCCGACGCTGAGGAGCGTTCCGGCGCCACGGCGTTCGTCGACGTGGCGGCGACCGTCGAAGCGACCGTGGCGGCCGATGCCGAGTTCGAGGTGTCCTACCACGTGGACGGCGCCTACTGGCAGTCGCTGTATGACTTCGCCCTGGCCGGCGAGCGCCTGTCGGCGAGCTACCTGGCAGAGGTCAGCCAGCACACCGGCGAGGACTGGCCGCCCGTACGGCTCGTTCTCTCAACGTCCCGGCACGGCCTGACCAGGACCTTGCCGGAGCTGGAACCGTGGTACGTCAGCCGCCACGCTCCTGTCCCTGTCCGCGCGAAAATGGCTGCCAGGCTTTCGCCAGCAGCGGCGGCTGGTTTCGCGGCTGACGAAGTGTCGCTGGGCGCGCCGCTCATGGCAGAGTTTTCCGAGGCCGGGATCAGTCAGGTCTACCAGGTCTCGCGGCCGATCGCGGTACCCGCCGACGGCGACCCGCACAAGACTACGATCGCTCAGTTCGACCTTGACGCCGCGCTAGACTATCTCGCCGTGCCGGTCTTGGCGCCGGAGGCCTACCTGCGGGCGAAGGTCACCAACAGCTCGCCGCTGCTCTTGCTGCCCGGCCGGGCGCGCGTCTTCAAGGACGGCGAGTTCACTGGCGAGACCGACGTGGAGACGGTCGCGCCCGGCGAGGAGTTCGAGCTGCAGCTCGGCGTGGACGACCAGATCAGGATCGAGCGCAAGCTGCACCGCAGGGCCACCAGCAAGGCGGTGATCGGCGGCAGCCGGACGGTGGACATCGGCTACGAGACGACGGTGAGCAACCATCGGGCTGGCTCGGCCAAAGTCAGCGTGCACGATCACATCCCGGTCTCCACCGACGGCGAGATCAAGGTGCGGCTGCGCGAGACCAGCCCCGAGCCGGCCAAGCACGATGACCTCGGCGAGCTGACCTGGGAACTGACGATCGCAGCGAGTCAGACGGCCACTATCAGGTACCGGTTCACGGTCGAGCACCCCGCCCAGGTCACCGTCGACGGCCTCTAGCGCGGTCCTCCCAGCTCCACCAAGGGTCCACCGGGCGCGCGCAAACCCGAGATCGACGACCGAAGCTGGGCCGGGAGCACCACCGGGGGTCACCGGGTGCGCGGACTGGCTCCTGAGATGACCTGGAAGGTGTCGAGGGACGGGTCCGCGGCGTAGGCGATCCGGCCGCCGTCGGCCTTGACCTCGCGAAGCGACTCGATCGCGGCTGCGGTGATCAGCTCCCCCGGCGCCAGTATCGGTACGCCTGGCGGGTAGGGAGCGATCAGCTCGGCGCTGACCCTGCCGATCGCCGCGCTTGCGGGCACGGTCTCGTTGTCGGCGAAGAACGCCTCCCGCGGCGACAGCACCGTCTCTGGCACCACGGTCCAGGACGCGTGACTGACCGGTGTCCGCGGGTGGCTCCGGTGACCCTCGATAGAGGCAACCAGCACGTCGAGGAACGCGGCCACCTGCTCCTCGCCATCGGCGATGGTCACGATCGGGATAACGGTGTCCTTGTCGGCGCTCTCGACCGCCATGCCGGCCGCGACGAGGTCAGCCTCGACCGCATAGCCGTGCGCGCCCGTCCCGGCGAGCAGCACCACCAACTTGGTGGGCTCGACACCGGGCCCGTCCAGCACCCCGACACCGGGAACCTGAACGAGCTGCTTCTTCGCCATCGCGACGCACCGCAGCAGCCGGCCGCACAGCTCCTCGCCATCGCGGGCGAGTAGCGCGCGCGACGCGTCAATGCTCGCCGCGATCGATCCCGCCGGGCTTGTCGTGTGCGTGGCCTCGAACGCGCGGTTCAGCCGGCCTGCCTGCAACCGCTCGGTCCTGGCCAGCACGATCGCGCCCTGCGTGTACGACGGCAGCGCTTTGTGCGCGCTGGTCACGAGGGCGTCGGCGCCGGCCTGGAGAGCATGCGGCGGCAGGCCGGGATGGAACCCGAGATGCGCCGCCCAGGCCTGGTCGACCAGCAGCGGCACGCCAGCCTCGTGCGCAGCGGCCGCATGACCTGCGAGGTCCCCGATGGTCCCGACGTAGGACGGGTCGCCAAGGAACACGCCGCACGCGTCCGGATGCTCCCGCAGCGCGGTCCGCACCGTGTCGACGGGGACTGCCCCTGGCAGGCCAGTCTTGTCGTCAATGTCCGGCCGCACCCACACCGGATCCAGGCCCGCCAGCACGAGGCCCAGCAGCAGTGAGCGGTGCAAGATCCTGGTGACGATGATCTCGCGCCCGTCGCCGCCCACGGCCAGTGCCAGCGCCTGGTTACCGTGCGTGGAGCCGGCGACCGAAAAACGGCACCAGTCGGCGCCCCACAGCTCGGCCGCGCGCCGCTCGGCCTCCGCCAGCGGAACGTCGGCGTGCTTGATCGAGTCGAGCCCGCCGTAGAGCGGAGCGTCCCCCGCTACCACCGCGCCGGTCAGGTCCTGGCGTTGCTTATGCCCGGGGACAGCCATCGGGGTGAGCTCGCCGGCCGCGGCTTCGGCCGTGAAGGTCAGCCAGCCGTCAAGCAGCGGCGCGTCGGATCGCAGCCCGCGCGGGTCGCGCGGATCGTAGGGCAGTTCATCAATGGCCACCGGCCTAGTCTGCGCCATGCAGCCCGGTCACGCGCACTGCAGGTAGCCGCGACACAGATGGAATGGCCGCCGGCCGGTGAGTGACCGACCGCCTCGCGGGTAGTGTCCGTCCGCCATGCAATGATCGGATGGAACCTGGCTTCATTTGAGGTAGCAACGCCAGACGGGATAACGATGCGAGCTGCGCTCTACGACCGCCACGGTTCGGCCGGCGAGGTGATGCGGGTCGAAGAGGTGGCGACCCCTGAGCCGGGACCCGGCGAGGTCCGGGTCAAGGTCAGCTGCTCCGGAATCAATCCCACCGACTGGAAATCGCGCGCCGGCATGACGCCGCGGCCGATCGACGGGTTCCAGATCCCGCATCATGACGGTGCCGGAGTCATCGATGCGGTTGGCGAAGGCGTGGGCACTGAACGGATCGGCCAGCGAGTGTGGGTCTGGCTCGCCGCGGCGGGGCGCCGTTGGGGAACGGCTGCCGAATGGACGGTCGTGCCTGCGGAGCAGGCGGTACCTCTTCCTGAACGGCATTCCTTCGAGCTCGGCGCGTGCCTGGGCGTTCCTGCGGTGACTGCACACAGATGCCTGTTCGCCGATGGCCCCGTCGATGGCAAGACGATCCTGGTCGCCGGCGGCGCTGGCGCGGTCGGTCACTTCGCGATCGAGCTGGCGAAGTTCTATGGCGCCCGCGTGGTGACGACGGTGAGCGGGCCCGAGAAGGCAGAGCTGGCCAAAAACGCCGGGGCCGACCTGGTCGTGAACTACCGGGATGCGTCAGCGGTCGAGGAGATCAGGGCCTTCGGCCCCGTCGACCGAATCGTCGAGGTCGCGCTTGGCGCCAACCTGCAGCTCGACCTGGCTGTCCTGAAGCCCCTCGGCGAAATCGTTACGTACGCGGCCGAGCCTGACGACCCGGCGCTGCCAGTGCGTGCGTGCATGAACGCGAACGTGATCTTGCGGTTCGTGCTGCTGTACGGTGTGCCGCGTGAAGCGCTCGAGCATGCGGCCAGTGACATCACGGCTGTGCTGACCAGCGGCGCGCTGACCGAATTGCCCGTGCACAAATTCAGCCTTGATGAGATCGTGGCTGCACAAGACGCCGTCCAGAACGGCGCCGTGGGAAAGGTATTGATCGCTCACGCCTAACAGACTCCGGCTCCGGGGGGACGGACACGGGGACATAGGCGTGAGCTCGGCTAGGCCTGGCCTGCCGGGCTGATCGGCGAGATTCGTTATGCGTGCTCGGTTGTCTTCTTCTCGGCAGGCGTGCCCGCGCCCGGCGTGTGCCGGTAGAACTCCACCTCGGCTGGTGGCAGCGGCTGATTGCCGAGGATGAGATCGGCGGCCTTCTCGGCGACCATCATGACCGGCGCGTAGATATTGCCGTTCGTGACGTACGGCATGACCGAGGCGTCGACGACCTTGAGACCTTCGAGCCCGCGCACAGCCATGCTGGCCGGGTCGACCACGGACGCCTCGCCGGTGCCCATCGCGCACGTGCACGAGGGGTGCAGCGCGGTCTCGCCGTCCCTGCGCACCCAGTCGAGTATCTGCTCGTCGGTGCTGACCCCTGGCCCTGGTGAGAGCTCACCGCCGTTAAACGCGTCGAGCGCGGGCTGGGTCAGGATGTGCCGCGCCACGCCGATCGCCTCGACCCACTCGCGCCGGTCCGTCTCGGTCGAGAGGTAGTTGAACCGCAGCGCCGGGTGCACCGACGGGTCAGCCGAGACGATCCTGACCGAGCCGCGCGAGTCGGAGTACATCGGGCCGATGTGGACCTGATAGCCGTGCCCGCCTGCTGGGGCCGAGCCGTCGTACCTGATCGCGATCGGCAGGAAATGGAACATCAGGTTCGGGTAGGCGACATCGTCATTCGACCTCGCGAACCCGCCACCCTCGAAATGGTTGGTCGCCCCTGGACCGGTGCGGCCGAACAGCCATTTCGCGCCGACCATCGGCCGGTTGCGGTACTTCAGTGCGGGCGCGACGCTGACCGGCTGCTTGCAGGCGTACTGGACGTAGACCTCGAGGTGGTCCTGCAGGTTCTCCCCCACCCCGGGCAGGTCAGCGATGACGTCAATGCCGTGCTCTCGCAGCAGGCCAGCCGGCCCGACGCCGGAAAGCTGCAGCAGCTGCGGGGAGTTGATGGCTCCGCCGCAGAGGATGACCTGGCCCGCGCGGGCCTGCTGAACGTTATTGCCGTGCCGGTACTCGACGCCGACGGCCCTGGTGCCTTCGAACAAGATCTTCGTGACGAACGCGCGGGTGCGCACGGCCAGGTTCGGGCGGCTCATGACCGGGTGCAGGTAGGCTCGGGCCGCGGAAAGCCGGCGGCCGCGGTAGACGTTGCGGTCGAAGGGGGCGAAGCCTTCCTGGCGATATCCGTTCACGTCGCTGGTCAGTGCGTATCCGGCTTGCTCTACCGCCTCGAAGAACGCACTGAACAGGGGGTTGGTCGCGGGTCCCCGTTCCAGCTTGAGCGGCCCGGCGCTGCCGCGGTACTCATCGCCGCCCGCCAGGCAGTTCTCCATCTTCTTGAAGTACGGCAGGCAGTGCGCGTAGTCCCAGCTCGCCATGCCAGGGTCGGCAGCCCAGCGCTCGTAGTCCAGCTGATTGCCCCGCTGGAAGATCATCCCGTTGATGCTGCTCGATCCGCCCAGCACCTTGCCGCGGGCGTGATAAATCCGGCGGCCGTTCATGAATGGCTCGGGCTCGGACTCGTATTTCCAGTCGTAGAACCTGCTGCCGATCGGGAACGTCAGCGCGGCCGGCATGTGGATGAACACGTCCCAGATGTAGTCGGGGCGGCCGGCTTCGAGCACGAGGACCTGGTTGGCGGCGTCTGCGGAGAACCGGTTCGCCAGCGCGCTGCCCGCCGAGCCGCCGCCGATAATGATGAAGTCGTACTGACCGGTGGCCATAAGTCGCCCCCATCCCGCCTTGCTTTGCCGTGGCCCGAGATCCCGGTGCCCGAGGTCCGCGACATTAACATGGCAAACGCCACCACATCGGCGCCGTCCTGGCAATCCCGCCGCGCCCCTCACGTGGTCAACCCCACCGGCGGACCGCAGGTGGGCTCATGGCACCACCATGGGTTCACCGGTGGGGTTGGGCGCGCGTGGGGTTAGGCGACGGCGGGGGCTGGGGCGGGGGCGCGGCGGGCGCCAAGCAGTGCGATGACGGCGCGGGCGGTCGTCACGGCCATGATCGCCGTGACGATGAGCCAGCCTGAGCTGCCGGCGCCGTGGCCTTGGCTGGCGCGGTACCCAAGCCCCCACACGATGGTCGCGCCCGTGCCGACGAGCATCGCCGCGGCGATCGCGGTCGCTGCGCCAGCGCCGATCCGCCAGGTAGCGCGGCTGAACTCGCAGGTCCTGACGATCCTGATGACCGCATGTATGGACGCGCCTATTCCGGCGAGCCCGAGCAGCAGCCAGGCCACGGCGAACGTCATGGCCGGCGTCGTGTTCGACCGCCCGGCGAGCTCGGCGCCGCCGAGCCAGATGCCAACCGTCACCGGCGGGACGGCCATCAGCGCGAAGATCGAGTTCCGGTGGTGCTCGCGCGCGTACCGCGCTGCCTCGAGCGCGAACGGCACCGCGGCGACAGCAGTGGCCGCCAGCCCGACGACGCCGACGCCGATCAGAACGTGGTAGGCGTCAGGGACAATCTGGTGCGATGCGGCGATCTGCAGGGCGATGCTGCGGCTCGGATAGATGGCCAGGTCGTGCCCGAACCAGGCAGCCGTCGCGGCGAAGGCAGCCCACGACCACAACACGGTCATCAGCGCCTGGCGTGAACGCTCGGACATGGTGAATCCTCTCCTGCTCCTGCACCACGCGGCAGCGGCGCCGCGCAGCACGTCGAATGTCATGGGGATGGGGTTACGGCCGTGATCGCGCAGGTCGCGAACGAGGAGTTCGAGTTCCTCGCCGTACCGATCGCGCCAGTCACGCGGGTAGGCGACCAGCAAGCCAGCTGGCCAGGTCCGCGCCGCAGCGCCGGTATTGCGCCGCATCATGGCGCCAGCTTCAGGTCGAGGCGGCGCAGGCCCGTCGCTGCAACCTGGCGAGCGGTCTGCAGATGCGATGTCAGCTGTTCGGCCCCCGACGTCGTGATCTGGTAAGGCCGCCTGCGGTCCTCCGCTGGCAGTGCCTCGATCCAGCCTCGGTCCTCGAGCCTGCTCAGCGCGCCGTAGAGCGTTCCAGGGCCAAGCTTGATCCCGGCGAACTCCTCGATGTCCTTAGCGAGCGCGTATCCGTGCTTCGGCCCGTCCGCGAGGCTGGTCAGTACCAGCACGACCGGCTCTGTGAATTCCACCGCGGCTCCTGCGTGAAGGCTAACTAGTACGCGCGACGATACTACGCGTGGCGATACAACACAAGTCGTAGTAAGCGAGAGGCGGGCCGGGCGCGGCCGGCCGGCCTCACCCGGCGAGCACGGCGTGCCTGATCTGACCGGAGAGCCAGGCCGTGTAGTCAGGCACTGACCAGCCAGAACACGACACCAGGGAGTCATAGACGGCAGGATCGTTGAAGATCCACAAGATGTCGGTAGCGCGGTCGCTGTCCATCCCGGCGCCCAGCGGGCCAAGTTTGGCGGCGCGCTCGATGACCATCCGCGCCCCGGCCCTGCGGTTGCGTTGCACCATGTCCCAGATCTCGCCGAGCTCGGGGGACTGGTCCGCGGCCCGGCGGATGACCTCGATAATCCGCGCGGCGCGGCCGTTGACCAGCGCACACACGCAGGCGTAGGCATCCAGGACTGCTTCTGGCGTCGATGCATCCCAGACGGGCCGGAACCAGCTCCGCTCGGCGACCGGGACTGGCTCGTCGTCGCCAGCGAGTGCTTGATCAAGGACTTCGCGCAGGAGGGCTGGCTTGGAGCCGAACGCCGCGAATGCGGTCGGGCGGGCGACCCCCGCGGCGGCGGCGATGTCGCTGAGCGAGGTGGCCGCGTAGCCGCAAGCGGTGAAGAGCTCGTGGGCAGCCTGGACGACCGCCTGCCTGGTACGGCGCGCGCTTTCCTCGCGCACGGGTGACCGGTACGGCCTTCTGGTCCTCTTGACGTCGTCCACGGTTCCACGATAATACCATCATCTTCATTAGATGCTGTCTTTCGAATTGGAGTCGACATGTCACAAGTCGCGCCGACCAGGCCGTACATCCTTGGCCCCGACGAAGGAGAGGCGTGGTGGTTCTTCGGCAACCTGGTCACAGTCAAGGCTTCCGCCGCGCAGACGCGCGGGCGCCTGACAGCTGTTGAGTTCCTCAATCCGCCCGGATTCGCTCCGCCGCTGCACCGCCACCTTGAAGAGGACGAGTTCTTTTACGTGCTGTCCGGCACTGCCCGGTACTCCTGCGACGGCGAAGACTTCACCGCCGGCCCTGGCGATTTCGTCATGCTGCCGGTCGGGTTGCCGCACACGTTCGTCGTCGGGCGGGACGAGCCGCTACACGTTCTGCAGCTCAGCACGCCTGGCGGATTCGAGGACTATGTGGCAATGCTCGGCGAGCCGGCCGGGGAACGGCGGCTGCCCGAACCGGCGCCCGTCGACCCGGCAGCCCTGGGGCACGCTGCCTCGCGATATCCGGTCGAGATCCTCGGCCCGCCACCTAACCTCGCCGGCTGACTAGAGCGGGTACCTCCGCACATTCCGCCTAGCCACCCGGCCGCCGGCTTTCCAAAGAGATCTTTGCAAAGATCTGCTTGCAAAGTGTTCTTTGCAAAGATAGCTTTGCATCGTGACCGACAAATCCATTGCCGCCGGCGGCCCTCGGTCCGTCAAGCGGATCACCGACCCGAAAGCCCTGCGCGCCCTCGCGCATCCCATCCGCATGTCGCTGATCGGATTGCTCAGGACCGAAGGCCCACTGACCGCGACCAGGGCGGCCGAGCTGCTCGGCGAGAGCTCCGCGACCGCCTCGTTTCACCTGCGGCAGCTCGCGAAATACGGCATGGCAGAGGAAGCACCGGGCGGCCAGGGCAGGGAGCGGCCATGGCAGGCGACGACGATGTCGACTGACGTGCCGGATTTCCCCGACGACTCCGAGCTCGCCGCCGCGGGCGGCATGTATCGCACGGTGCTAGCCGAGCGGTATTTCGAATGGCTGAAGCGATGGCTTGATCAGCGCCCAGCTGAGCCAGGTGAGTGGCAGCGCGCGGATCAGTTCGGCGACATGCTGCTCTACCTGACCTCCGATGAGCTCGCCGATCTCGGCCAGAAGATGCGTGACCTGTTTGACGAGTACGTCGATCGCACAGCGCGGCCAGAGCTGCGCCCGCCGGACGCACGGCTCATCTCCGTTTTGCAGTTCGCGTTCCCCATGATCGGCCATCTCGGCGGCCCGTCCAGGTCGTCGGTCTCTGCCACGCATGAAAGCCCCGACAAGTCCAGCGATCAACGATGAGGTTGACGATGCGGCGCATTAATGCCAATCCCCCGCCCGATCAGGCCGACCTGGCTGCCGACGGCAGAGCACCACTCAGCCTGCCCTCGAGGCTGACGGCGAGAATCCCTGCCCTTCTGCACGACCGGACCTTCCGCCGGTACTGGAGCGGCCAGACGATCTCGCTGTTTGGCGACCAGATCTCCTCGATCGCGCTTCCGCTGGTCGGAGTACTGGCGCTACATGCCACGCCGGCGGAGATGGGCTACCTGGCTGCCTTGATCTGGGTTCCCGCCCTGGTGTTCGGCTTGCACGCGGGAGCCTGGGTGGACCGGCGCGGCCGACGGCGGAGGACGATGATCGGCGCCGATATCTGCCGCGCCGCCCTGCTGGCCAGCATCCCCGTCAGCTATGCCTTCGGAGTGCTGACACTCTGGCAGCTCTACGGGGTTGCTTTCGGCGTGGGCCTGTTCAGCATCTTGTTCACGGTCAGCGACCCGGCGCTGTTCGTGTCGATTGTGCCGAACGACAAGTACGTGGATGGCCAGTCGCTGTTATACGGCAGCCGGGCGTTTTCCTTCGTCGGCGGGCCGAGCGTCGGCGGGGCGCTCGTCCAGCTACTGAGCGCGCCGCTGGCCGTGCTGGCTGACGCCGCATCCTTCCTCGGCTCGGCATTCTTCCTGTCCAGGATCCGCCCCGAGGAGCCGCCTGCCGCCAAGGCGGAAAAGGGCTCACTGATTGCGGGCGTGAAGTTCATCCGCCATTCGCCGATCGTGCGGGCTTCCCTGCTCGCCGCGTCCGTCGTCAACTTCTTCAACTTCGTGTTCTTCGCGCTGTTCGTGCTCTACGCGACCCGGTACCTGCACGTCAGGCCCGGCGTGCTCGGCCTGGTCCTGGGTCTTGGCGCGGTCGGCAGCTTGCTCGGCGCGGTCGTCACCAAACGGCTCACTGAACGGTTCGGCGTCGGACGCGTCTACGCCCTTTCGTTTCTCATCTTCGCCGGACCCATGGCTATCGTCCCGGCGGCCGGCGGGCCGCATGCTCTGGTCCTGGCGATGTTGATGGCTGCCGAGTTCATCGCCGGCTTCGGCGTCATGGTGCTGGACATCAGCATCGGTTCGATTTTCTCGACCGTCATCCCGGATGAGGTGCGCTCCAGAGTCACCGGAGCGTTCCAGGCGGTGAACTACGGGACGAGACCGCTGGGCGCCTTGCTCGGCGGATTCCTGGGCACGGCAGTCGGACCGCGCACGACACTGTGGGTCGCCGCGATCGGCGGAGTGACGTCATTCCTGGTGCTGCTGCCGACGCCGATCCCGAAGTTCCGGATGCCTGGCCCGCTCTCTGATGGAACTGAGACTGACGGCTCAGCGGGCGACCCGGATCTCGCCAACTCCGCGGCCTGACGGGCCTACGGCGTCGTGTCCTGCCAGCGAGCCGTGAGATCGGCATACCCCTCGTCGGTTACCTCGCCGTAAGCGCGGAACCTCGCGAGACCGCCGTCGGGAAAGACGTCCAGCCGCAGGTGCGTGACGTCGGCAGGCTCAGCGATGAGGAACCGGTGCCTGGTGTCCGGCTGGACCTTCGTTCGCGCTAGCACCGGATGCCAGGTCAGATCCTCACCGCCGGCGCCGGCCGCACCCGAGAGCTCGATCCAGCCTGGCGCGTTGCCGACGAAGTACGAGGTGTCGATCTCCACCCGCCGCAGCCGGCCAGCCGCCGCGAGCCGGAAAATGACGAAGTCGTTGCCCGGGCCGCGGCGCCGGGCGTTCTCCCAGCCCTCACCCATCACGCTGGCCAAGCCCGGCAGGATCAGGTTCGACGGCGAGGAGTAGAAGGCGTCAGAACAACCCACCACATGTCCGCCGTTCTCCATGGCGGCAAGATCGACTGTTCCGGTCAGGAACGCCGGATCGGGCGCCACCTCGCCGTGCACGCGCAGCCGCGCGACGCCGCCGTCCGGATAGATCGACAACCTGACGTGCGTCCACCGTCGCGGGTCATCGACCGGGTAACTGTTCGCGGTGTCGCCCTTGGCTGCCGACCTCGGTACAAGCGGGTGCCAGGTCGCGTCGGCAAGCTCGGCCGGGTCCGGGTACCCGGTCACGCCCGTGGCCTCGACCGAGATCTCCGGCGGGTAATTGCCGCGGAAGAACGCCGTGTCGACAACGACACCGTGCACCACGCCGGGGCAGCCGAGCCGGATCACCGCGTGGTCGTGGCCTGATTCGCGGCGTCGCCTGGTCTCCCAGCCGTCATAGACCTTGCCCTTGTTGCCGAAGTCGCCTTCGGTGAACGCCGGAGGTCCCGGCTTGATCAGGTTCTCCTTTTCCGCGAAGAGCTCGTCGTTGGCGTAGACAACGCTCCCGCCCAGCCGCCTCGAAGCAAGATCCACGAAGCCCTGGAAGTCCTCACCGCCTGCCGCCATTTCAGCTCCCCGTCGACATCAGGGATTCATCGCCGTCTCGGCGGCGCGACGCAGCAGCCGCCCGTGCGGGTGATCCGGCGTGACAGGGGCGCCGCGCAGCCAGGTGCGGCGCACTGTCCCGGTCAGTTCCTGACCCGCGTACGGGGTGAGCTTGTGCCTGGTCAGCAGCTGGTCGGGAGCCACGACGAACCGCTCGTCCGGCGCGAACGCGACCAGATCAGCTTCGTAGCCAGGAGCGATAGCGCCCTTCGCGGCGAGGCCCGCCAGCCTGGCCGGACTCGCTGACATCCATCGCGCCACGTCAGCGAGATCGAAGCCGCGTTCCCTCGCGTGTGTCCACACCAACGGCAGGCCGAACTGGATCGAGGAGATCCCGCCCCACGCGCTGCCGAAGTCTCCACCGTGCTGGCCAGGTGAGACGGCGCCGCGGAGCGCGCGATCCTTCAATTCCGGCGGGCAGGGCGAGTGGTCCGAGACGACGCACTCGATCGCCCCGGACTCCAGCGCGCCCCAGAGCCGTTCCCGGTTGTCTACTCCCCTGATCGGCGGGCAGCACTTGAACTCGGTGTGGCCATAGCCAACTTGCTCGGCGGCGAGGGTCAGGTAATGCGGGCAGGTCTCAGCGCTGATGCTGGCGCCGTCCTCCCGGGCGGCGGCCAGCAGCGGAACGGGATCGGCGCTGGACAAGTGCAGGACGTGCACCCGTGCGCCGGTCGCCGCAGCCAGCCGCAGCACCTGAATGATCGCCGCGACCTCCGCCGCAGGCGGCCGCGACCACAGAAAGCCGGCATAGTCACCGCCTGCGGCGGCCGGGGCCGCGGCGATGGTCACCGGGTCTTCGGCGTGCACAATCAGCAGGCTGCCGAGCTCAGCGACCTGCTTCATCGCCCTCGCGAGGCCGTGGTGATCAAGCGGCGGGAACTCGGGTACCCCGGAGTCGATCATGAAGGATTTGAATCCGAAGACGCCGGCCTCATGCAACGCCTCACGGTCCGCCTCGTTGGCAGGGACCGCGCCGCCCCAGAACCCGACGTCCACCGCGCACTGGCCCTCGGCGGCAGCGCGCTTGGCCTCGAGCGAGGCGATGTCGATGGTCGGCGGGATCGAGTTCAGCGGCATGTCGACGATCGTCGTGACGCCGCCGGCCGCCGCCGCGGCCGTCGCAGTCGCGAAGCCCTCCCAC
>DATELR010000298.1:0-4693 GCA_035276345.1 Streptosporangiaceae bacterium
CGCCGCTGCGGATGCGGGCCTTGCCGACACGCTGAACGAGCACGTCGCGCAGGGCATGGACCCGAGCACCGCGATCAGGCTGACGGCCTCATCGTTCTCGGCCAGAACGCCGCTCACACCGGACGCTTGTAGCTGGGTCACAGCGGAGATCGCCGCCGCGATGGGCATAGCGCAGAGCAATGACCAGGTACCCGAGGCAAGCTCGCCGGGGACCGCCGCCGATGGCCATGCGACGGCCGTGGACAGCGTTCCGCCCGCCGCTACTGGCCTGACAGCCGCCTCGGCGGTCATCTCGCCTGGTTACGCGCCGGCACAGGGGAGCCAGCCGCCGCATGGGCAGGTCGGCTACCAGCAACCCGTACCGGGATACCCGGCCGCCGGATCCGCCTCCGGATCACCGGGCTATCTGCCGCCCACCGCGTTCTCGCCGGCGCAGAATCCGCAGGCTTACGGTCCCGGGATCGCAGCCGGCATGCCAGCAACGCCGGGCTACCAGCCAATTCCTCGGCCTGGCATTGGCCGCAGGACCAATTCCCTGGCGATCACGTCGCTGGTGCTGGGCGTCGTGCAGTTTGTCGGCTGGTTCATTTTCCTGCTCCCCGGGCTGCTGGCCGCGATCCTCGCGATCGTGCTCGGCTTCGTGGCAACAAAGCAGGTCAGCAGCTCTGGCGAGTCCGGCCGCGGCCTGGCCATCACCGGCGTAGTACTCGGGTTCCTCGGCATCCTCGTGGTCGGGCTCCTGTTTATCGTGGGTTATTCGTCCGTGAATAACCAGCCGTAAGCCGAGGGATGGCAGTTCGGCGTCAGGTTGCCGAGAACCCTCCGTCTACGCAGATCAGCTGCCCTGTGATGTAGCTGCTCGCGCTGCTGGCCAGGAACACGGCTATGCCCTCGAAGTCTGCGGGCACGCCATTGCGCCCGAGCATGGTCCGCGCCGCCAGCGCTGCCGAACGGACTGGATCTCCGGACACCTCCCTGGTCATTGCCGTCGGTACGAACCCGGGCGCGACGGCGTTACAGCACACTCCTGCACGTGACCATGCCTCTGCCTGCGACCTGGTCAGGGACACCAGCCCACCCTTCGAGGCGCCATAACCGCCGCTGTTCCCGAACGCTCTGATGGCCTGCTGTGACGCGATATTGATGATGCGCCCCCAGCCACGGGCGGCCATGCGCGGACCGAAATGCTGACCGAGCAGGAACGGGGCCGTCAGGTTCACCTCAAGCGAGCGATCCCAGTCCTCCGTCGTGAGTTCATGCAGCGGCGGCCTGATATTGACGCCAGCCGCGTTAACCAGGATGTCCGGAGTGCCGAACGGTCCGCTGATCAGCTCGCAGGCGCG
The DNA here is from genome assembly GCA_035276345.1 of Streptosporangiaceae bacterium. Taxonomy (GTDB): domain Bacteria; phylum Actinomycetota; class Actinomycetes; order Streptosporangiales; family Streptosporangiaceae; genus Chersky-822. Next base: position 1,344 of record DATELR010000298.1, read on the forward strand.
ACGAATCCCAGCGCGGTCGCCTAGGTCAGCGCTCACGTGGTCCGCGGATCCGCCGGCCGACCGGATCCCGGCGACGGCATCGTCTAGCGCATCGGTCTGGCGCGCGACGATGACCACACGGGCACCGGCGCCAGCGAGCGCCGCCGCGATCGCCTTCCCGATCCCCGAACTGCCGCCAGTCACGGCTGCTACCCGGCCTGCCAGGGAGAACAGCCGGTGCAGGTAATCGGTCATAGCCCAAGTATGGTCAGCGCACGGCTCGCGGCGCCGCGATCGGTTACAGCAGCGGCCTCGCGCCGACCAGGCCCAATGCCTTGGCGGCGAGCCTGCAGCCACTGGTCAGGGCTTCACCTGGCGGCTTCTTGTCCAGCCACGACGGCAGGAATCCCGCGCAGAACGCGTCGCCAGCTCCGGTCTTGTCCACGATCCGCTCGAGCGGTGGGCCGGGCACCCGGATCGGGTCGGGCCGGCCGTTGGCGTAGAAGAGGGCGCCGTCTGCGCCGAGCTTCATCACCACGTGCGGATACCACGCGTTCAGCACTCGTGCGGCCTGCTCGGGTTCGCCCCTGCCGGTCAGCACGCGGCCCTGATCGGCGTTGACGAACAACAGCGCCGCGCCGTTGGTCATCTGCAGGAACGGCTCGGCGCCGACGCGCTCGAGCGGCGCGGACGAGGCGCCGTCCACCGAGATCGTCATGCCGGCCCGCCTGGCCATCGAGATCGCGGCCAGCGTCGCCTGCCTGGAGCCCGTGTTGAGCAACGTGTAGCCGGAAACATGCAAATGGCAGCCTGGCGTGAAAAGGTCCTGCGGCAGGTCTTCGGGGGAGAGCGCGGCATTGGCGCCAGGGTCGGACATCATCGTCTGGTCACCCTTGTGGGTCACCATCACGACGCACATTCCAGTGGGCCGGTCCGGATCCATGACGAGCCGGGCGTCGACACCGTAGCCCATCAGTTCCATGTCCCTGTTGCGCCCGGCGATGTCGGCGCCGCGGCGGCCGACGAAGGCAACCTCGGCGCCGTCGACTGCCAGCCACGCAGCGATGTTCGCGCCCGACCCGCCGCCGTGCATTGTCACCGTCGCGGGGGTATCACTGCTCTTAGCCAGCGGCAGCATCGCATGGGCGACGGTGTCGGTCATGAGATCACCAATGACGACGACGCGAGTCAATGCCGTCCACCACCTTGCTGACGGGGCCGGTCCGGGCGGACTTCGGGGTTTCCGCCGCGATACTCCTAGCTCCTAGAACTTAACAGATACTCGGAGAATGTGGGCTGACCTGCACAAACATGCAGGTAAAAGACTCAAATCACCCTGACGGCTGGCTGACTGGCATAGTGGGCAGATGACCTGGACGTGGCAGTTCGAGAAGACGGACGGCACCCCCGCGAGCTCGCGCAGTTTGCCGAAGGAGACGTTCGGCAGCCAGGGCGACGCGGAGACCTGGCTGGGCGAGCAGTGGCGCAGTCTGCTCGACACTGGCGTGGACCAGGTGAGCTTGCTCGAGGACGGTCGTCTCGAGTACGGCCCGATGAGCCTGCATCCGCCTGAGGACTGAGGCTCGCTCAGCTCCTGCGCGCCGAGCTTTAGCGGGTGGCCGGGCTGGATGTCAGGGCGGGGTCCCGCACGATTGCCGGACCGAAGATCTCGTCGATCCTGGCCATCAGCTGCAGGTCAAGGCTGACCCCCGATGCCTTCGCGTTCTCGCGAACCTGTTCCGGCCTGGTGGCACCGACGATCGCCGCTGACACGTTCGGGTTCTGCAGGGTCCACGCCACGGCGAGCTGCGACAAGGTCAGGCCGGCCTCCTCGGCCAGCGGCTTGAGCTGCTGGACGCGGCTCAGAATGTCGTCGCTGAGGTACTCGCGGATAAAGACCGAACCGCGGTCATCAGTCGCCCGTGACCCGGCGGGCGGTGCAGCGCCGGGCAGGTACTTGCCGGTCAGGGTCCCCTGCGCGATGGGCGACCATACGATCTGGCCGATGCCTTCCTTTTGGCACAACGGGACTACTTCAGACTCGATAACCCGCCAGATGATGTTGTATTGCGGCTGATTGGAGATGATCCGGTCCAGGCCCATCTGATCGGCGATGCGAAGCGCCGAAGCGATCTCCTCGCTGCGCCATTCCGAGACGCCGACGTACAAGACTTTGCCCTGACGTACCAGATCGTCGAATGCGCGCATCGTTTCCTCGAGTGGCGTCTCGTGGTCGTAGCGGTGCGCCTGATACATGTCGAGGTAGTCGGTGCCCAGCCGCCGCAGCGAGGCGTTGGCCGACTCCATGATGTGCTTGCGTGACAGGCCGCGGTCGTTAACACCGCGACCGGTGGGCCAGAACACCTTCGTGAAGATCTCGACTGACTCCCGGCGGACGCCGTGCAGCGCCCGGCCCAGTACTTCCTCGGCCTTGGTGCCCGCGTAGACGTCGGCGGTGTCAAAAGTCGTAATGCCCTCGTCCAGGGCTGCTGCCACGCACGCTTTGGCGGCGTCCTCGACAACCTGTGAACCGTGGGTGATCCAGTTGCCGTACGCGATCTCGCTAATCTTCAGGCCGCTTCGGCCCAGATGCCGGAATTCCATTAAATTGTCTCACCCCTGGCCACGCGCACTGGCGGTATCCGTGAGCTTCTGAGCCTGATGCTCCGCTTGGCGATGTACCAGGCGATGCCCTTGGTGCTTTCGCCGGGCAGCCGCTGCCTGACCAGGCGCCGCACCATAGTCGCGTGGTAGAACGCCTCGATCGCGATCAGCAGGACGATGCCCAGCTCGATGTACAAGACGCTGGATGAGTTCTTCGCGGCGCCGAACGCGAACACCAGCAAGATCAGGGCAAATACGGCGAACAGTATGTACTCGCTGATCACCAGCCGCCTGGAGTCGATGTAATCCCTGGCTAGTGCCTTCACGGGGCCGCGGTCCCTTGGCGACAGCGCCCATTCCTCGCCTTTGCGCATGGCGTCCATCCGTCGCCGCTGTTCCGCGCGACGGCGCTCCCGCTGCTGCGATGCCGCGGCTTTCTTGTCGGCGGGCGGCGGGGTGTAAGGCTGCCTCCTGCGCCGCTCAACCTCACTGCGCTTGGGCGTCGGACGGCCTTTGCCGGTGGGCTTGGCCGACTCAGCGGCCTGCTCTAGTTGGTCATCCTCGGCCACTGAGGAAGCGGATGAACTGCGTCGTCGGAACACGGTGACAGCCTACCGGGACGAGCGGACGAAACCCCCGCGATGCCCGACAGGGGACGACCCCGCAGGAACCATCACGACCAGCCGCCGCGCAACCCGCGGAGCAGATACGCCGCATTGCCGAGGCTGCTGTGATGACGTTCCTTGCGCGAGGCCATAGGCTGGGAA
>DATELR010000299.1:0-15696 GCA_035276345.1 Streptosporangiaceae bacterium
TCGCGGGCTTGAATGACTGGCCGTCGTTGTACGACACCTGCGCGGTTGCGCTCTTGATCTGGGAATCGGCTGCTAGCTGGAGATGGCCGACGTCCAGGTCGATTTGCTGCTGGCCCGGGCTGGTCAGCCCGGTGTCCGTCATCCCTTGCACGTGGTAGTTCAGTGTCATCATCGGCTGGACAGCGCAGTGCCGTTGCAGGCCACGGCGGGAGAAGTCGCAGAACCAGTTCGACGGGACGGTCGCGCCCGGCTTCGGCGCCGAGTGCCAGGTCCATGTGGTCGTGGCAGAAGGTGATAGCGGGAAAGTCCCTTCGCGGCCTTCGCTCAGAACGAGCTTGATCAGTGAGCGCTTGGTGCTGAGCTGGACCGGCCTGATGCCGTTGACCGGGTTGCCGCGGCCGATCCGCACGCCGTTCTGGTAGATGGCATAGCTGCCGGTTGTCAGCTGCTTCCTGCCAAAGGAGAAGACCTCGCTGCCCTGATGGCCGGGGTAGTTGTCGCTGAAGGGAGCCGTAAACAGATTCAGCTTGTTTCCGATGCGGGAGGCGGAAACGAATGCTGGCAGCGCCCGCCCCATCGCCCCGCTAAGTACCTGCGTGTCTGGCTGCGGGTGCAGCGGATAGCCGTTCCACTCCTCGGTAAGGCTCTGGCCGGGAGAGAAGACGCGGAAAGCGTCGGTCTGCCCGCCGCCGAACTTCGAGAACGCGTTGACTTCGTTGTAGAACGTCTGCCATGCCAGGGATGGGTTCGTACTGAAGTACTGCGTCTGCGTCGCCGGCAGCTTGAAGGGGAAGATATCGGCAAAGAGCAATCCCAGTTCAGCCCTGAATCCTCCGAAAACCCCCCAGCCGCCGGTTGTCGGCACGTCCTGCACGTAGTTCTCGGTCACCGTGGCCAGGCTGGACGGCGTGGCGTCGAAGTGCTGCTTAGCAGGAATGATCCCCGGCTTACCTTGGTAATTCAGGTTGTAGACATATGCGGCGTTGGAACCGTTGCTCGATGAGGTGAGCTGGCCTGAGGTGAACGACCGCAGCGTGCCGACGCTCGGCTTGTGGGTCGTCGGGCTCACCCACATCGAGAGTCCGGAATCGGAGAAACCGAAGGTGAATGTCGTGCCGTTCCCGGCACCGCGAACCAGCGTCATTCCAGTTGACTGCAAATGGGCTGGTCGCGCCGTCGTGAAGCCGATCTCGCTGGAAGCGGACCGCTCAGACAGATGGACTGTCTTATCGCGACGCACCGTGAACTGGGGAAGGACGACGAGCCGCTCCGCGGGATTCGTCCTGCTGAACTGGATGAAGTCACCGATAGCCCAGTAATGGCCGGCTGGCACGCTGAACTTCGCCTGGCCGTGGTAGAAGACGTTGAAGGACTCCTCCGGATCGGAGAACCGAGCGGGATTGTCCTCGTTGAGCAGGAAGATTGCGTCCCCGGTATCTGCTTTGCCGGTCATTCCGGTCGCGGCCATCGTCAGCGTATGGAGCTGGAACCGCGGCTTCACGGCGTGAACGGTCGGCGCGCCTCGCAGCGCGATTGTCACGCCACCTGCGAACATGCCGTCCTTGCCGTAACTAGCGCGCGCGTGGTCGGCGCTGAACTGCCGAGCCAGCGCCGCGCCGAAAGCCGCAGCGCCTGAGGTGGTCAGGAAGCCCAGCTCCCTGCCTGCTCCTCGATGGGTGATCGTTATGCCCGGCAGTTTCGGCGCGCGTCCGGTGAATGTGATTTGAACCGGCAACCGGCTGCCTGGTTCTGCCCGCTTAAGCGCGCCCAGGTCGACCAGGCTCGGATCCAGGCCGCGGCCGAGAAACGGCAACACGGTAGCCGGGATCTCCTGTATCCGGCTGCCGATCTTGAGGCTCATGACGCTGGTCGGACCGGCCGCGCGGTGCAGGAGCGAGATCTCCCGGCCACCGGTCGGCAGCCGATGGATTGCCAGCTGACTGCCGTCGATGAGCAAGACGCGCTGGGCGCTTGAAGTACCGGGAGCCGCCGCCCGGGTCGCGGCAGGCTGGCTCGCCTGAGCCGCTGACGTGGGCATAAGGGCCAGGCAGGCTCCACCGGCCGCGAGGACAGCGGCAGGCCAGCGTGTTCTGTGCGGGTGACGGCGCACGGGATCTCCTCGGACCGGATTCGGGAGTTGCTTGCAACATCTAATCCCCAGACGCTCGCCGCCGCCTATTCGTTGCGACGATTTCGCAATAACTATTTGGCGACCAAGGCGCTACTCATCGTTCTCAGAGCGTTCTATCAATCCGTAGCAGGCGTCGCCGACGCGCGGGTTTAGAAAGCGCTCTCTTGGATGCCTTGTGGGTACCGGGCTCAGCGGCGCAGAGCGGTCTCTTGCTGAATACGCGACAGTTTCTCTGGGTTACGCACGGCATAAAGCCCGGTGATAAGTCCGTCGTCAATGCGCAGGGCTAGGACGGTGTCGATCTCGCCGTCAAGACGGATGATCAGCGCGGGACAGCCGTTGACGTGGACCGGCTGCAGTTCGGCCGTGGCAGCGATCCGGCCCAGTCCGATGGCCAGCAAGCGGGCGACCTTGTCGGCCCCGATGACTGGCGCGGACACGGCCTGGACGGCTCCGCCGCTGTCGGCGAGGAAGACGACGTCCGGGGCGAGAATGTCGAGCAGGTGCTGCAGATTGCCAGTCTCGGCCGCGCGGCGGAACGCATCAAGCGCATCCCGGGTTTGCGCCGGCGAAACCACGCCGCGCGACCGTCGCGCTGCCACGTGACCCCGAGCCCGGTGCGCGATCTGCCGGTCGGTGTGAGCGTCTCCAGCACCAGCAACATCGCCATCGAGACGCTGTCGGCCAGCTCGATGTCGTCGGCCACATCGGGTGCGGTCAGCAGCGGCTCCGGCAACCAGGGGCCGACGTAAGACTCCTTGCGGCGGCCGAGCGTACGCAACCGGGTCAGCGCCTGACGGGTGGTGATCCGGACCAGGTACGCACGCTGGTCACGGACGGCCTCAAGGTCAACGCCCGCCCATCGCAACCAGGTTTCCTGCAGGACGTCCTCAGCATCGGCGGCCGAGCTGAGCATCTCGTATGCGACCGTGAACAGCAGGTTCCGGTGGGTGAGGAACGCCTCGGTCGCCGGGTCCGGGCTTCCCTTCGCTGTCGAATCCATCACCTCCACAAGACACCGGCCCAAGGAGTTTTGTGACACCTGGCGCTGTCACAAAATCCGGGTCTCCGGCATCTCGTGTTCGTACAGTCCGGCAACCCGCGACAACAGGAGTGTGGACGCAGTCATGGAACCCAGACTCAACATGATCGAGAACGAGATCGGCGCCAAGTTCAGCAAGCGGTTCGCCAACACCAGCATGGTGATCGCGCAATCGCCGCTGCCGAAGTCCACGCAGGATCTGGCGGCATTGCGCGTCAGCCAGATCAACGGCTGCGGCTGGTGCGTCGACCTTCACACCAAGGAGGCCGCGGCCTCAGGCGAAACTGTGGTCCGGCTCAACCTCGTCGCCGCATGGCGCGAGACCACCGTGTTCACCGAGGCCGAGCGCGCCGCGCTGGCGCTCGCCGAAGAGGGGACCCGGCTCGGTGACGCCTGCCACGGCGTCTCTGACGAGACCTGGGCCCAGGTGCGCAAGCACTACGACGACGACCAGATCGCCGCGCTGGTCTCCCTGGTCGCGATGACGAACGCGGCCAACCGCCTCGGCGTGATCCTCCGGCAGCAGGGCGGCGCCTATGAAGCCGGCATGCTCGCCAGCATGATGAGCTGACTGACGGGCGAGGCGATTGCGGCCCGGCCCAGGTTCATCCGATCTGAGCCGGGCCAGCTAGCGCACCTTTCCGGTAAACGGATTCCGCTGCGTGACGCAGTACTCCAGCCCGGCAGGATCCCGCATGGTGATCCATCCATCACCGTTATGCGACCATGTCGCGCCCAGCTGCTCGTGCCTGGCCACCTCAGCGCCGACGCCTGAGCACGCCAGGTCAGGATGCACGCGGACCGTCGTGCCCGGCGGGTCGCCGGTGGACTGGAGCAGCAGCCGCAACGGCATTCCCGCTGGCCGGGTCAGGTGCCAGAACTCTGCCTCCGGGTTATCCCACAGCTCCCAGCCGGTCAGGTCTGCCCAGAATCTGCATTCGGCCTCGTACACGTCCGCGGGCATGTCCAGGCAGAACTGGTCGACCAGGCTCACCGACCCGCCAGGCCACGTGGCTGCGGGCGGTCTTTCGGGCCCGCCGTGCTCACCGGAGACGCAAAACGGCAGGCCGCCAGGAGAGGCGAACACCGCAAGTCCCTCTTCGGTGAGCTCACGCCGCGCTCCGAGTCCGTCGGCCCGCGCCGCCAGCTCCGCCCAGTCCGGTGCGTGAAAGTCAAGGTGGCAGCCCGCCGGACCGTCGTAGATCCGCTGCACCCGCAGGTACGGGTCACCCTCGCGAGGCACGAGCGTTGCGAAGTCGGCCTGCGGGCCACGCGGCGGCGACAGCTCGTACCCCGTGACGTCAAGCCAGAAGTCCCGTGCCGTCTCGAATACCGAGGCAGGGAAGTCGAAGAATCCCGTCACCCACTCGATCGTCACACCCCGAGCCTCCCACGCCCCTTCCGCAGGCACGGCCCGCGACCGCGGCGCCACTTTTGGCAATCGATTGTGGAAAGCGCGCAGTTGTTCAACTGCCGATTACCCAATGGTCGCCAGCCCGTTGCGCGCGCCCTCTACGTTCGCGCCGATACCCCCTCTCGAAAGGACCCGATCGAGGTGAGATCGCGTTCGTACATCGTGGCGCTGGGGCTTGCTGGCGTCTTGGTCGCGGCGGCGGTCGGCGTTGCCGGAGCCGATTCACAGGCCCTCAACGACTGGCCGTATGCCGCCAATACAAGTCAGGCCAGGAGCTTCACGCTTGCAGCAGTTGGCGACATCGCCTGCGAGCCGGACGATCCGGAGAACTCCGGTAACCCGGCCGCTCTCAAATGCGGCAGCGCCAGTCTCGGTGGTTTCGCCGCCGAGTACGCAACGGCGAAGCAGGCTGAGGCGATGCATCCGGACCTGGTCGCGCTGCTTGGCGACGAGCAGTACGAGGTCGGCAAGCTGACTGACTTCGAGCAGTCCTTTGAGCAGGCCTGGGGTGGCCTGAAGATGCTCGAGCGCCCGTCGCCGGGCAATCACGAGTACTACAACTACACCAAGCACGGCGACAACGAGCCCGCCCAGAACGGCGCCGGCTACTTCGCCTATTTCAACGGACATGACCAGAACGGCACACCGTACTCGCAGGGGCAAGCCGGCGATGACACCAGCTCAAACCAGGGCTGGTACTCCTACAACCTGGGCAACTGGCACATCATCTCGCTGAACATCGAGTGCGAATCAGCGCCCTTCAACAACGACTGCTCCACCACAGACGGTGGCCTGCTGGCCCAGGAAACCCAGTGGCTGGCCTCGGATCTCGCGGGTGACCACAAGGCATGCACGGTCGCCTACTGGCACCAGCCCACGTTCACGGCCACCGACACCAGCGCTGACGTCTCCGACCCGAGCGCTCCAGGAGCGGACAGCGTCGAGGGTCTCGCGGCGGACGCCTGGTGGAAGCTGCTGTACAGGGCGCACGCGACGCTTGTACTCAACGGCCATGAGCACGTTTACGCGCGCTTCCGGCCGATGGACCCCGCGGGGCATTACGACCCGCTGCACGGCATCACCCAGATCACCATCGGCACCGGCGGCGAGGACTTCGACACGCTCGCCGTCGAGAATGGCCACTTCAGCAACCCGAACGTCGTGACCGCCCAGGACCAGGCGTTCGGCGTGATGAAGCTCAGCCTGCATCCGCACAGCTACAGCTGGGACTACCAGCCCGCACTGCCCGGACCAGGGGCAGACGCCACTACGGCGATGAGTTACAGCGACTCCGGCACCGGAGCCTGCCGAGGCTGAGAAAGGCAGTGGTTCACACGCGGGCCCGGGTCGATCCGGGCCCGCGTCGCCATATCTGGGCAGCGGCCGGCGCGCGAAACTAGAACTTGTTCTAGCCATTGGTCCTGGCGTAGCGTCCGCACTGAGGACTGCTCCACGCCACCCTTCCGGCGCCGACCACGCCTGGCCCCGATGTGAGGAGATCGCGATGCGCGTGCATGACCGGTTCTACATCGGCGGCCAGTGGGTCGAGCCCGCCGGCACGGCCACGATCGAGGTCATCTCCCCGCACACCGAGGAGGTCATCGGCCGCGTCCCTGACGGCACCCCCGCCGACATGGACCGGGCTGTTGCAGCCGCGCGGGACGCGTTCGACAACGGCCCCTGGCCGCGGATGACACCAGCTGATCGCTCGGACGCGGTCGCCAAGCTTGCCGAACTATACGCGGCACGGCTCGGCGACTTCGCCGAGCTGATCACGCAGGAGATGGGCTCGCCGATCACGTTCTCCCAGCTCGCGCAGGCGCCGCAGCCGCAGATGATGCTGAGCTACTTCGCTGAACTCGGGAAGACGTTCACCTGGGAGGACGAGCGTCCCGGGCTGTTCGGCCCCGTCATTGTGCGCCGCGAGCCGGTTGGCGTCGTGGCGGCGATCGTGCCTTGGAACGTGCCGCAGTTCACCACGATGACCAAGCTGCCAGCCGCCCTGGTGGCCGGCTGCACCGTCGTGCTGAAGCCCGCACCGGAGACGCCGCTGGACTCCTACCTGCTGGCCGAGCTGATCGACCAGGCCGGGCTGCCGCCTGGCGTCGTCAACATCGTGCCGGCCGGGCGCGGCGCCGGGGAGCACCTTGTGTCGCACGGCGGCGTGGACAAGGTCGCCTTCACCGGCTCGACCGCGGCGGGCAGGCGCATCGGGTCGATCTGCGGCCAGCAGCTCAAGCGCTGCAGCCTTGAACTCGGCGGCAAGTCGGCAGCGATCATCCTGGACGATGCGGACCTGGCGTCAACCGTTGGCTGGCTGGAGATGGCGTCGCTGATGAACAACGGCCAGGCCTGCGTGGCCCAGACCAGGATCCTGGCGCCGCGCAGCCGCTACGACGAGACCGTGGAAGCGCTGGCCGCGATGGTGAACGGGCTGGCGGTCGGTGATCCCGGCGACCCGGCGACCCAGATCGGCCCGCTCGTGGCAAAGCGCCAGCAGGACCGGGTTGAGGACTACATCTCCGTCGGCCAGGACGAGGGCGCCAAGGTGGTCACCGGTGGCTCCCGCGCGTCTGGCAGGGAACGCGGCTGGTACGTCGCGCCCACCGTGTTCGCCGACGTCGACCCGGGAATGCGGATCGCGCAGGAGGAGATCTTCGGGCCCGTGCTCAGCGTGATCCCCTACGAGGACGAGGCGCAGGCGGTCCGCATCGCGAACGACAGCGACTACGGGCTGGCCGGCACGGTCTGGACCGCTGACACCGAGCGCGGCATGCAGATCGCCCGCCAGGTCAGGACCGGCACCTACGGCGTCAACATGTACATGATCGAGACCTGTGCGCCATTCGGTGGCTATAAGGCCAGCGGAATCGGCCGCGAGCTCGGCCCCGAGGGCCTGTCGAGCTACCTGGAGTACAAGTCCATCGCGCGCACAGCCTGACGAGGAGCCTGGTTCAGGCCGCCTAGCCGGTGCCGTTCCTGGACCGCTGCCACTCGCCGAACCGGGTCTCGCCAAGGCGAGCGCCGGCCGCCGGGACGAGCGTGCGTTCCTGCAGTTCGGCGCCTGAGTAGGGTGCGTGCGGGTCGGCGATCACATCCCTGGGATCGTGGCGCTCGCGCAGTGTGGTTTCGACGAGTTCGTCCAGGCGGAATTGCTCCGGCCCGGCGATCTCGATGATGCCGTTCACCGGCGGGGCGACCGTGACGTCCGCGAGCGCACCGGCCACGTCCTCGGCGGCTATGGGCTGGAAGAGCACGGGTGCAAGGCGCACTTCGTTGCCGCTGGTGGCAAGGTCGGCGATGCCATCCACGAACTCGAAGAACTGGGTGGCGTGGACGATCGAGTAGGGGATGGGGGAGTCCTCGATCAGCTTCTCTTGGACCATCTTCGCCCGGAAGTAGCCGCTTTCCGACAGCCGGTCGGTGCCCACCACCGACAAGGCCACGTGGTGCCCAACGCCAGCAGCTGACTCGGCAGCGAGGATGTTGCGGGTCGAGGTCTCGAAGAACTGCATGGCCGGCGCATCATCGAATGACGGGGAGTTCGACACGTCAGTGACCGCCCGTGCGCCTTCCAGCGCCGAGGAGAGTCCCTCGCCGGTCACCGTGTTCACCCCGGTGTCCAGCGATGCCGATACAGCCTGGTGTCCACGTTCGCGGAGCTTAGTGACGAGTTTCGATCCGATGAGTCCGCTGCCGCCTATGACCGCAATCTTCATGATGCGTCCCCTCTGCGCTGCGTGCTCCGTCAAAGCTGCATGTACCCCCGACCTGGCCGAAGCAGGCGCGTGCCGAACGCGCAGCGGGGTAGGTGCACAGATGCCCCCCGGCTGGTAACTGGCGACCAGGGGAGCAGATGTGGAAACACGACAATCACCGGTGAGCGGACTAGCTTCCGCCGGGCTCTTGATTGCGCGCGCAGGGCTGGTGACGACGCTCTTGTGGGTCGGAGCGCTCAAGTTCACCGACTACGAGGTTCAGAACGCTGAGGTTCTCGTCACCGCGAGCCCGCTGACCTCGCGGCTGCGAAAGAAACTGGGTGCCAGGAAGCTTGGCTGGCTCGTCGGTGTGACGCAGCTCAGCCTGGGGACCTTGATCGCGGCGAAGCCGATCGTGCCCAGGGGGGATGCCCCGGCTGTCGATGCTCGGCGAGGCCCTGTTGAAGGACATCGTGTTCATCGGTGCCGCTCTCCTTACGGCTGCAGAGTCGCTGCGAGCCGCAAGTGTCGGGGAGCAAGCGTCGGAGGAACTCCAGCCGTAATTTTGGCCGGCAGCCATTCGCCATCATGCGCTGTACCGTATAAGCGACACTTCATGCTGTCCTGCGCAGCGTCAGTAAAGGTGCGGCCGCGTGATGATCAGGTCGTGGCGCTCGGGAGCCTTCCCGCTCGTCGTTGGGCTGATCCTGGCTGCTGGATGCGCGCCAGCCGCACGCGGCCCCGGCGGACTGCCGGCTCTCGGCCGCACCAGTGCAGGCATCATTGGTTCCTACATTCCCGCGACATTGGCGCAGGTGGCCGACGGGGCTGACTTCCAGCAGAACATCAGCACGCTGGAGAAGGAAGTGTTCGAGAACTGCGTCAGGGGCTACGGATTCGGGCCTAAAGCGCAGGCTTTCGCTTTTCAGAGTCTCAACTTCATGCCGTTCCAGGCGATGTCGGGCTACAACGCCAGCCAGAACGCGTCGGTCGGCCTGGTCGACGTCCATTCGATCAACCAGACCGGAATGCTCGCTCCGATCTATATCGCGGGAGACAGGCCGGATTCCACCGGCATCTCCCCGGCTGAGCAGCGGGCGATCCGCGTGGACCAGTGGCGCTGCTGGTCGGCTTCGCTGCGCCCGGCAAGGAAGCTGAGCCAGCAGGGCTATGCGGTGCGGCGGCAGTGGTATTCACAAGAAGTGCGCTTGCTGAACTCCAAGCAGGTCAGGGCCGCAACGAAGACCTTCGGTTCGTGCGTGAGCCACGAAGGGGCTCCGCGCACGGCCGCGCAGTCGCTCGGCCAGTTCATTAACTGGCTCCAGCGCCGGGTCAACCGCGGTGTATACGGCGCCCGGTTCGGCACCGGCGAGACCTCCGTGCAGCAGCGAATCGACGCGCATTGGTCCGATGTCTTCATTCGTTGCGGCGGTCCGCTGGTATCGCTACTTCAGCGCCTGCTCCCAGGCACGCAGCAGGCCTTCATTCAAGAGCATTACGGCCAGATAGCGGCTTTGAACAAGACCGCGGCGCGCACTATGGCCGAGCTTGAACGTAAGACCGGAACCCAGCTGTGACCGGACGGCAGGGTGTCAATATTGCTCCGTGAGTAGAGCGTTACCAGCAAAAGTTGTATTCGTTGTCCTAAATATTGCTCAAGATATATAGGATGCTCTCCGCACATTGCGTCGAAATCGCGCCGGGAACTGGCGGATAGGTGGCGCCGATGACCGGCAACGATACGCAGCCGCTGGGCTCTGACGACTTTGCCAGAGCCGCCAGCGATACTGACGTCGCTGACGACGAGGACGACGTCGCTTTTGCGTCCGACGTTCGCGGCTGGCTCCGCCGCCGCGGCGCGCGGCTGCCCGGAGCACCGACCCGGCGGTCGAGGGCGCTGCCCATCCTGGTGGCGCTGGCCCTCGTGCTCGGGGTGGCCGCCGGAGTGGTTGCCCGCGGGTTCATCTCCCCCGCTCAGGTCGCAGCCAATGCGAAAGCGCCCAAGGCGTCGCTGATCACCGCGCGGGTGCGGTTCGGCGTGCTCGCGGTGCCGGTCAACATCCGCGCCAATGTGAGCAATGGCAACCCGACGCAGGTAGCGGCGCCGAGCGACCTGAATGGCTCGCTGCCGGTGGTGACCTCCGTCAACGTCGCTCCCGGCCAGCGCGTCGGCCAGGGTCACCTGCTGCTGACGGTCGCTGAGCGGCCGGTGTTCTTGTTCGGCGGGAAGATCCCGGTGTTCCGGCAGATGTCGCCGGGCATCCGCGGGGCCGACGTCGCCGAGTTGCAAGCAGGCCTGGTGGCGGCGGGGTACGGGACCGGGTCAGACGCATCGGGAAGCTACGGCCCGGGAACGGCAGCGGCTGTCGCGGCCCTTTACAGGGCGAACGGCGTGAAGCCATCCATTGCCGGATCTCCAGGGACCCTCGCACGAATGTCGAGGCAGGTAAGCGCGGCAGGGCGGGCCCTGTCAGCTGCGCAGGCGAAGCTCGCTGCCGATGAGGCCGCCCACGCCGGAAAGGCGAAGCTGGCCGCGGACAGAGCCGCGGTGACGCAGGCTGAGCGGCACCTGTCGGCGGCAGAACGCGAGCTGGCCAGGGCCAGGAAGACCACAGGGGCGCAGATCCCGATGGGCGAGGCGATTTTCGTCCCTCGCCTGCCCGCTCGGATTCTGTCCGTGGCCAAGCTCGGTGCCACGGTGGGTTCTGGCTCTGACTCTGGCTCGTCACGGTCACGCGGCGGGTCATCCAGCGCCGCCGTGCAGCTCGGCTCGGGAAAGGTATCGCTGTCGGCGTTCGCCCCGATCTCGCAGGCCCGGCTGCTGCGGCCCGGCATGAAAGGGACGGCCCGGTCGGATGTCTCGGGATCGCGGTTCACCGTGCGGATCGTCTCCGTCCGCGGCCCGCGGCTCGTGCTGGTGCCGGCCGGCCGGGTGCCTGGCGGGGCCGTCGGGCAGAACGTGCAGGTGACCATCACCGCATCCAAGGTCCGCAGCTTCATCGTGCCCGTGGCCGCGGTGAGCACGGGCCAGTCGAACGAGACCTTCGTGACCCTGTCAGTCGGCGATGGCCGGACGAAGGCCGTGCCAGTCCGGCTCGGCGTCTCCAGCGGAGGGTTGCAGGCGGTCACGCCGGTGAAGAGCGGCGCCTTGCGCCAGGGCGACCTGGTTGTCCTGGGCATCGGCTCGGCGAAACACGGCTGATGCGCACCGAGGGGCTCGAGCCAGCGGCCGGCGGTACCGGGGCCGGCGGCTGGGAGCTGGAGCTGGAAGGCGCGGCGGTGACCTACCCGGGAGCCGTGCCAGTGCGGGCGCTAAGGCCGGTGTCACTGCAGGTTTCAGCTGGCCAGATGATGGCTGTCGTCGGCAGGTCAGGATCGGGGAAGTCAACCCTGCTGAACGTGCTCGGCCTGCTCGACCGGCCGACCAGGGGCCGGTATCTGGTCCGCGGCATCGACACGTCAGTGCTCTCCGAATCGGCACTGACCTCGCTGCGTGGGCGCCAGTTCGGTTTCGTGTTCCAGTCGTTCCACCTGCTGGCGGACCGCACATCAGCGGAGAACGCCGAACTCGGGCTGCTGTACCGGGGAATGGGAGCCTGGGAGCGCAGGATCGCGGCGTGCCAGGCCCTGGAGCGGGTCGGGCTCAGCGAACGGATCGCGGCCCTGCCAGGCACGCTTTCCGGCGGCGAGCGGCAGCGGGTGGCGATAGCGCGCGCGTTGGCGCAACGGCCGCGCGTACTGCTCTGCGATGAGCCGACCGGCAACCTCGACCGCAGGAACGCCGAGATGATCACTGACCTGCTGCTCGGCCTGGCGGCAGAGGGCCTGACCGTGATCGTGGCGACCCATGACGCGCAGATGGCTGGCGCGATGGAGCGGTGCCTGGATATCGACGACGGCGTGGTGACCGAGCGGGGGAAGGTGAGCCCGTGATCGCCCGGCGATCAGCCAAGGCAGGCTCGCGGCGGCGCGCTGGTCGGGCCCGAGGTCTCCGGGCCGGGCTAGAGCGACGCAGGGCTAGCGCCGCCGCGCTCGCCGCCATCGGGGTCGAGCGGAGCCACCTGACCGTCGCTGACGCGGCCCGTGACGCCCTGCTCGCAGTGACCCGGGCACCGCTGCGCACGGTGCTGACTTCGATGGGCACCGTCCTGGCCGTCGGAACGGCCATCGCGACGATCGGGCTCTCAGACTCCGCTGCCGGCGCAGTCTCCGGTACCTTCAACGCGCTCCGGGCGACCATCGTTACTTTCTCTGACCATGACAGGTTCCAGCGCCCCCCTGACCTGACCAGTAAGGCGGAGCGGCCGCTGGACCGGCTCAACGGCGTGGTAAGTGCGGGGCTGATCTGGGAGCTCGGTAATGCCGGTCACTTGTATCAGGTGGGCAGGACGGTGCCGCAACCTGGGCAACCACAGATCGGCCTGCCGGTCACCGCGGCCTCGGCGGGCGGCCTGGCCACGGTCGGCGCTTCCGTTTCGGCGGGCCGGCTCTACGACGAGGGCATGGACGCGCGCGGCCAGCAAGTAGCCCTGCTTGGCGCCGTTGCGGCCCGCCAGCTCGGGATTAGCGGAGTGGGCGAGGCACCCGTCATCTTCATCGGGCAGAGCCCGTTCACCGTGGTCGGCATCGTCCGCCGTGCACCGCTGGATCCGGGAATCCTGCTCGGCGTGATCGTCCCGCCGGGCGCGGCCGAGGTAGTGGCCGGGCCGATCGGGGTGGACCTCAGCAGGCAGATCATGGTCAGGACCGCCCCGGGTGCCGCTCAGCTGATCGGACGGCAGGGACCGTACGCGATTGACCCGGTGCGTCCGAGTGCGATCGCGGCATCGGTCCCCGAGGACCCGAGCGCGCTTCGCCAGTCGGTGAGTTCCTCGCTGACATCGCTTCTGCTCGCCATTGCGCTCATCGCCCTCGGCGTCGGAGTCATCGCAATCGCCAACACCACACTGCTGTCGGTCATCCAGCGGCGGGCCGAGATCGGCTTGCGCCGCTCGGTCGGTGCGGCACCTAGGCACATCGCGGTAATGGTCGTCGCCGAGGCGGTGCTGACCGGGGCGATCGGCGGGCTGATGGGCACGAGCATCGGCGTACTGATCATCTCGACCGTATGCGCGAGCCGCGGCTGGGCGCCGGTTCTTGATGTCAGGCTGCTGCTAGCCGCTCCCGCCGCTGGGGCGCTCGCGGGCCTCCTGGCCGGCATGTACCCGGCCTGGCGGGCCAGCCGGGTCTCGCCGATCAGCGCGCTGCAGCGGTAGGCGTAGTACGGTACGGTAGAGACGAAGCAGAGAACACTCATCAGAGAGTACGAATCGGAGACAGCCATGCCGGCGATGACGGTCTCGGGTCGCAAGCTTCAGCTCGACCGCCACCGGGTGGAGGCCGCCCTGGAGGGTGTGCTGCCGGAACCGATCCATGAACACTTCGTTGTGATCAACGGGCGGCGATGGCCGCCCAAGCAGGTCCTGGCCGTGGTCACCGGGATTGACCGGGCTGACTTCACGACCCATCAGGCTCGCCGTGCCATGACGAGACTCGGCTTTACCGCTGCAAGATCACCAAGTGTCAGGCGGGGACACGGGCAGCAGGCCCGCGAACTAGGCGGCGCGGCAACTGCTGAAATGGCCAGCGCGAGTTCCCGGTCACTGGTTGAAGCACTGCGCCCGTTCATCGGTCTCTGGGTGGCCGTCCGTGGAGATGAAGTGCTGGTGGCTGCTCCAACCCCGAAGGAAGTCGTGGCCTGGCTGGCGCAGCACGGCCAGCGTGCACAGGCGATGTTCCGGGTACCGGACTCTGAGCAATCGATCACCGGCGCGGCACCGGAATGAGGTTTCTCTTCCGATCCCTTCCCGCCGCAAGCGGCGGCGAGCTGACACCGCGTCCCGTGGTCGACATCGCATTGGAAGGACTCCCTGCGGCCCCAGTTGAGTGTCTGCTCGATACCGGCGCGCTGCGGACCCGCATGAGCGCCGAACTGGCGCCACTCGCTGGTATAGAACTGGACGATGCCCTGACTGAGGAGTTTCTCATCGCTGGGCTTCGCACCGTCGGGAAGTTCGCGTGCGTGACTCTCACGGTGGGCGATGGCA
Organism: Streptosporangiaceae bacterium; assembly: GCA_035276345.1. Taxonomy (GTDB): domain Bacteria; phylum Actinomycetota; class Actinomycetes; order Streptosporangiales; family Streptosporangiaceae; genus Chersky-822. The sequence goes on from DATELR010000299.1 coordinate 14,372, forward strand.
ACCTGGACTATTCGTGGGATGCGCCCGTCTGGTTCTGCGATCCATGGCCTCATCCGTTCGGCCTGGCCGGCCTTGAAGGCTTCCTCCAGCACTTCCTAGTGACCGTTTCTGCTTACAACGGCTTCCTCGATATCGAACCTCAGCCCTAGAGGCGAGCGTCTTCTAGCAGCCGCGGATGCGGCCAATGCATAACGAGCACGCACTGGGTAGCTGACAGCGGCCAGATCTACCTCACCTCAGGAGTCAAGCCATGCATAGTCGGCCGCTTGCCAGTCGCGGGCGTGCGAGCGGTGCGCTGCTCGTCCTGCTCGGCGCGTGGGGAGCTCTCATACCTTTCGTCGGCCCGTACTTCGGCTACGCGTATTCGCCAGATAAAGCATGGGCCTATACCTCGGGCCGCCTGTTCCTTTCGGTTCTGCCGGGCGCGCTGGCCTTTCTAGGCGGGCTGCTGGTCCTCGGCTCAGAAGGTGCGGCGGCCATCGGAGGGTTCTTCGCAGCCGTCGCAGGTGCCTGGTTCGTTATCGGGGCCGAGGTCATGACGGTCGTGCCGAACGGCGCGTCTTACCGCACGGGAACGCCCGTAGTCACGTCGGGATCAGTGTTCTCCCCGGCGACGATGCGCCTACTCGAGCACATCGGCTTCTACTCGGGTCTTGGCGTGGTCATCGTGTTCCTCGGTGCACTTGCCCTCGGCAAGGCAGCGATCGCCCGGCTGGCGGGTGGCAGTGACTTCGCGCCGGCCTCGGCGATGGAAGAGACCCAGGTCGGTCAGTCCTACTAGGCAACAGCAGGGTCAGGACACAGCCATCGCCGACGTGTCGGCCGCCAGGGTCGACGCCTGATTAACGCCTCTCGCGGCGGCGATGGCTGTCCTCCCTGTCCCCGAGGGGAGGTCAGCTTTTGACTGTCGGCGAAAGATTGACTCGAGCGCGTCGTGATTCAGGCCTGAGCATCACCGATGTCAGTAACCTGACGCAGATCAGGCCGAACGTCGTCGATTGCATCGAGCACGACGACTTCTCCGCGTGCAGCGACGACATCGAAGCCCGCGCCGAAATCCGCGCGATCGCGGAAGCGATTGGTCTTCCCGCTGAGCCCCTCGTCAACGAATACGAGGCCACCGGACCGATCGCTCCGGCCCAGGCGACTGATCAGCTGCTTGCGGACGACTCAACAGAACCGATCCCGGCGATCACCGCGGATGAGCCGGCCGCGGCAGAGGCGGCCTATCCGCGCGAGCCAACCTACGCGGACGAGCCGGCCTATGCGGGCCAGCCGGCTGCAGGGCCTGGCTTGTTCGGCGCCATGTCGGCATCTGCCCGCCG
>DATELR010000300.1:0-4822 GCA_035276345.1 Streptosporangiaceae bacterium
GAGTCCGCCTTCCGGGCACGGCCGACTTCAAGCCAGTCGATCTCGTCAGGTTCCCCGATGAGGTGCCGGTCCCGCCGGCCAACCAGAACCTGCCGGGACAGGAGAAAGGCGTGCGTCCTGCCCGCGCCATCCCCTACACCCTGCAGGCCAATGCGGTCGCGGGAGCCACGTCCGTCGGCATCCAGTTCCACAGCTCAGGCGGCGCGGCCGGCGTGTTCCAAGTGCGGTCCGCGGACGCCTCCCAGGGACCGCGCACTTATACGGTCGAGTCAGGCAAGCAGCTCGCCGACAGCTGGGCCTTCACGACGGGGTATGACCTGTCGGTCCACGGGCCGAACGGGTTCTTCCGCCACTTCAAGGGCGGCGGTCAGGACCTTGCGGTCCAGGCCTCTTACGGCCTGCGGAACAACGCTGACAAGATCGTTCTGAAGCTCCAGAACGGCGGTTCGGGGCCGGTGAAAGCGACGGTGTCTGACCGGTACTCCTCGCGGAGCACCACGCTCACCATCGCGGCCGGCGGCTCCAAGTCCGTGGACATGTCGCTCAATGGCACCAGGGGCTGGTACGACCTGACCGTCACGATCAAGGGCGATCCCGGATTCGAGTACCGCTACGCCGGCCACCTCGAGGACGGCGGACCCAGCATCAGCGACCCGGGCATGGGTGGCCTGATCTAACGTCCCTGAACCTGAACCCCGTACACGCTCTCGCCGAAGGTGCCCGCTCCGTTCGGGGGCAAGTTGGTGAACCACACGAGCAAATAACGGCCGTGCGCGGGCCTGGTGAATCGCAGGTTCACCAGGCCGCCCACGTTGGTCGCCTGCGCGACGGTTTGGAGGCTGCTGAGCGCCGGAGCGGAGCCGACGCGCAGCTGAAGGTTGGCCCCAGGAGTTCTGCCGAGCCTGATCTGGACGGCGCTGATCGTTACCGGTCGGCCCATGTTGATCAGCAGGCCAGTGGCCGGATACAGGTTCCCGAAGCGGGCCGTGGTGTACCAGTCGGTATTCCATGCCGTGGCGTTATTGTGATCGATCGCGAGATGCGCTTGCTCGCCATGATCACCCCCGCTTCCTGACATCCCGAATGCGGTGGCGCTGGCTGGACGCAGGAAGCGCGGCGGCGCGGGCGATGGCGACGCGTGCGTGCTCGGAGTGGCCGTGGGAGACGGCGGTGGCGGATGGCTCGACTGGCCCACGTGACGCGTCGTTACGCCGCTCGCGCCGGCGCTATGTCCCCTGCTGGCAAGCAGATACCCGCCTAGTCCGAGCGCGACCACCAGCCCCGCGGCGACTGCGATGAAGCGGGTTGGCGGGCGGCGTGGCGGCCGTCCGGCCACGGCTGGCGTGATGGGCTTGGTGAGGTATTCCTCGGTCAGCTGCGGCCGGGGATGGGCGTCGTCGTACTCGCGGATCAGCGGCTCTGGATCAGTCCCGACGGCCTTAGCGATGCTGCGGATATGCCCTCGGGCGTAGAAGTCACCGCCACAAGCCTCGTAATCGTCACCCTCGATAGCGGTGATGACCGTCCGGGTGATGCGCGTCCGGTCACTGACGTCGGTCACGGTCAGGCCGGCCTCAGCTCGCGCTGCCGCGAGGACTTCCCCGATGCTCACATCGTGCCTCCACTGGTGTCTGGCGTTGCGTAGCCCGCAGCCCGCAGCGCCGACGGTGATGGCCTCCTCCGACACTACGCTTGCAGCTCTTCATTCCCGCCAGGTGACGGAGCTCCGTCGGATGGCCTGCAGCGCGCCTATCGCCAGCATGTCGGCGAACATGGCGGAGCCGCCGTACGAAACGAATGGCAACGGCAACCCGGTGACCGGCACCATGCCCACCGTCATGCCGATGTTGATGAACGCCTGGATCGCGAACCAGATCGCGATGCCGCCGGCGACCAGCAGGCCGAACAGGTCGCCCGCGCGCGCCGCGATCAGCAGCGCGCGGGCGATGACGATCCCGAGCAGCACGATGATCGCCAGCGCGCCAACGTAGCCGAGTTCTTCGCCGGCCACGGCGAAAATGAAGTCCGTGTGCTGTTCCGGTATGAAGCTTCCGTTGATGAGCTGACCGTGGAATAGCCCCTGGCCAAGCAGGCCACCAGATCCGACCGCGATCTTCGACTGCGCCACGCTGTAGCTGGCCCCAGACGGATCGGCGCCCGGGTGAACGAACGCGAACAGCCTGTGCAGCTGGTACCCCTTCAGCAAACGCAGCTGCCAGACGGCGAAGGCTCCCAGCGCGGCGGCGGCGCCGAGCACCGCGAGCCAGCGCGCGTGCGTGCCGGAGAGGACGATAAGGCCGGTAAGCAAGACCGTGAGCAAGACGGTGACGCCCAGGGCGGGCTCAGCCGCCACGAGGATGATCGCGGGCGCGGCGCAGCCGAGCGCGAGGGCTACGGCGCGAATCGGCGGTCGCCCGTCCTCCCAGCTGACGTTGGCGAGCATCCTGGCGGTGATCAGGACAAGCCCCAGCTTGGCGAACTCTGACGGCTCGGCCTGGAAACCGCCGGGTAGCGAGATCCAGGCGCGTGCGCCGTTGACAGCAGCCCCGAGCGGGGTCAGCACGACGAGCAGGCCGACAAGTGTTGCCAGGTAGGCCGCAGGAGCGTAAGCACGCAGCCTGGACTCGCCGAGCAGGCCGGCGACGACCATGATGATCAGGCCGATGATCAGGTTGAGCAACTGCCTCTTCAGGTAGGTCTGCGGGTCAGCCCCGGCTTGCAGCAGCTCATTTCGGCTAGCCGACCACACGAGGAAGACGCCGAGACCGCCGAGTGCGAGCGCCGCGAGCAGCAGGATCCAGTCGAAGTGCAGGAGCGGTTCCGCCCATGCGACGATCCGGGCCATCCGCCGCCGGGCCGAACCGCCCCGCGGCCCGCCGCTACCGAGCGGCCTGAGCGGTTGCAGCCCGCGTAGCGGAGCCAGTCCGATGACCGGGCCGTGCCGTCTCATCCTCAGCCGCTCTCTGCGGTGGTCGAGGCCGCGGACCCGCGGCCAGCGGACGGAAGGCGGGGCAGAGAAGACGGCAACCTGCCGTGGGGCAGCGCCGCGCGGTGGCCCTCGAGGCCGTAGATCCCGTCCCAGATCTGCCGGATCGCGGGCGCGGAGACGTCGGCCCCGTAACCAGAGGCCGGGACCATCATGACGACGACGTACTTGGGATGGGCGCACGGAGCGTAGGACGCGAAGACCGAGGTTGCCAGCTTGCCGGCGACCTGCGCGGTGCCCGTCTTCCCGGCGATGCACACCTTGTGCAGCGGGAAGCCGCTGAACGCAGGCGCCGCGGTGCCCTGCGTGACCACGTCTGCCAGCGCGCTCCTGATGTAGGCGAGCACTCGTTTCGACACCGGCAGGTGCCTGGCGACCGGAGGAACAATCCGCCGAACCAGCTGCCCGTCCGGCCTGACCAGCGCCGCGCCGATGCGCGGGCTGTACAGCGTGCCGCCGTTGGCGAGCGCCGCGTACGCGCTGGCCAGTTGCAGCGGCGTCACGGTCACGTAGCCCTGGCCGATTGCGGCGTTCGCCGCCTGGCCAGGTTCCCAGACGTTGCCGTAGTGGCAGTCCTCGTACGCGATCCGCTGGGCGTAAGTTCCGTTCGGGTTGCCCTGCCGGCACCAGAGCTTCTTATGCGCGGAGTAGAAGCGGTAGAGCCACGCCCTGGTCGGCACCACGCCAGGCGATTCTCCTGGCATGTCGACACCCGTGACCTGGCCGAAGCCCCACGCGCGCTCCATCTTCTGCATCTCCTGCGGTCGCGCGTGCGCGCTCGTGACCACGTTCGCCTTGCGGTCATCGTGCAGCCAGATGTCGTAAGCGAGGTCGTAGAACACCGTGTCGCAGGACTGGACAAGCGCCGTATGCAGGTTCATCGCGCCCGAGTTGAAGGGCGTGTCGTTGTAGAAGGTGCGGCCGCCGATCCGGACAGAACCCGGGCAGCCATACGGCCCGGCGAGGCTGTAGCCAGCGGCGACGGCCGCGGCCGTCGATGTGATTTTCCAGGTGGAACCCGGCGCGTACTCGCCTTGAGTGGCCCGGTTCAGGATCGGCTCGCCGCCCGCCGCGTCAAAGAGCCTGCGGTACTCCCGCTCGGTGATGCCGCGCGTCCAGATAACCGGGTTATAGGACGGATAGCTGGCCATCGCGATCACCCGGCCAGTGGTGGTCATGACGACAGCCGCGCCGGTCGTCGCACCGAGATTGCCCTCGGAGTGTGCCCGGCGGATCGCGTGAGCCAGCGCGTGCTCGGCGTCCGCCTGAACCCGTGCGTTGATGTTGGTGACCAGGTCGTCCCCCGTCGCAGGGCGGGTTGCCGATAGCGTGCCCGTCACCTCGCCCGCTGCGTTCACGACCACTCGCCGGCTTCCGGCTGTGCCACGCAGTTCCGGGTCGTACTGAGCTTCGAGCCCCGACTGCCCGGCCAGGTCAGCCGAGGCGATTCCGGTGACAGTCAGGTGCCGCCGCTGCTGCTCCTGCGTGGTGAGCGGCTGCAGGTAGCCGAGCACCTGCGCGGCGCTGGCGCCGCCCGGATAACTCACCACCGGCTGCACCTCGGCAGTGACGCCGGGAAACTGATGCTGGTTCTCCATGATCTGCACGCCAACTCGCTCTGGCACGTCCTCGCGCACCGGAATCGGCTGGTAAGGAGATCCAGGCCAGCAAGGCTGCGGTACGCCCGCCGTGCACAGCCGCAGCCGGTCAACCAGGAACTTGTCTTTAACGCCGAGGAGAATGGCGAGCCGGTGCAGCTCGGCGCGGCCGCCGTCGGCCTGCCGCGACAGCGCCGTCTGATTGACCGTCACCACAAGGGACGGGCGGCTGGCCACC
>DATELR010000301.1:0-17097 GCA_035276345.1 Streptosporangiaceae bacterium
GGCCCTGCTCGCAGAGGCGCGTTCACCCTCGGGCCGGACCGACGAGGCGCTGCGCTTGGCCGGGCACCTGGCCGAACTCGCCTGGCTGGCCGCGCCAGCGGATCAGGGGATCGGGAAGGTGCGGCACGAGGTCTTCTCCGCCCGCGCTGACGCGGCAACGTCGACGATGGCCAGCGGAGTCTTCCGCTGGGCCGCTCAGGAATCGGCTGGGGCCTCGTCCTGATCCATATTGGTGTCACAATCATCACCAGATTCCGGTGTCAATGTGACTTCCACGCCGGCACCGCCGCGCCGGCGACGGCTACCAGGAGTCGATTAGGGGGATTAGCTCCTTGAGGCCGTTAATGATGGCATCGGGAGTGGCATCGGCAAAGGTCGGAACATCGGAATGCGGGATAAGGACCGCGCGCATGCCAACGCTCTGCGCGCCGTGAATATCGTCCCATGGACGGTCACCAACGAATACGCAGCGTGCGGGCTCGGTAACTCCGACGGCTGCCATCGCGGCGAGGAAGGCCTCAGGATGCGGTTTGGTCCAGTCGATCTCGCTTGAATAAACAGCTCCGTCGATCAGGTCGAGCACGCCATCCCTGCGGAAAACGTCCTCGTGCCAGCTGCGCGGCCACAACGTATTCGAGAGCACGCCGATCTTGATACCGCGCTCGCGGAGCTGGCGCAACGCGGCGATGCCATCCGGGTCGGTGAACGTATGCGGTGCCCACTCTTCCAGGTAGGTGGCGATTAGCTGGTCCGTCGGCTCGATTCCCGCCCGCTCGAGCACGCCGAAGATTGTCGCGCTCCTGTGCTCGGACCTGGACAGTTCCCAGAGCGTGCTTTCCGCCGCGTGCGCGGCGGCAGCGCGGGCGGGGTCATCTGGATAATGCGGTCCGCAGATAACACGCCACTGTTCAGCGTGGTCGATCGTGTGCCACGGGGTCAGGGTGCCACCCCAGTCGAAGATCACCGCGTCTACAGCCATCCGGTGATCATATCTATCCCGAAAATCCTGGATCAGTGCAGATCAGCGGCTTCCGCCAGGATCGCACTCAAATTCGGCATTGCCAGTGGCCGGCTATACGGACAAGATGTCTGAGGCAGGAGTGAACAAGGATTGGCTTAGGGGTCACATACCTGTCGCTTTGTGTTTGGTTCCGGCTTTTAACGTGACCTGCCGGACGCTCCGGCGCCGCCGCCGGATAGCGGCACACGAGGAGGAAGATCGGATGCACAAACTGGTACTCAGCGGTCGAAGGCGGCTATCAGCCCGTGCCGTCGCGGCCGCTAGCACGGTCGCGATCGGCTCGCTGGCCCTGGCGGGCGCGGTAGCGCCCGGAATGGCTTTCGCCGCCCGCTCCGCCACGGCACGCCCGGCCGCGGCGGTTCATGATGACAGCAACACGTGCCATTTGGGCAACGGGGTCAAGCACGTCGTCCAGCTGACGTTCGACAACGTTCACTTCTTCCGCGACAACCCGAACGTTCCTTCAGACATCCAGATGATGCCGAGCCTGATGCAGTTCTTCCAGAACAATGGCGTCTGGCTGTCGAACAACCACACTCCGCTGATCTCGCACACCGGCGTCAACATTCTGACCACGAACACCGGCTTGTATGGCGACCGGCACGGCATGCCGATCTCTAACAGCTACCGCAGCTTCAACCCGGACGGCACGGCCGACCCGGCTGGCTCGTTCGCGTACTGGACCGACCCGATCTTCGACACGGCCGGCACGCCGAACCCCGGCCACGACACAAACCCGTCGATGGTCTACGCGTCCCAACCGCCCGCCACCGCGAAGAACCCGCCCGCGCCCACCACGGTGACGCCGGCGCCATGGGTGCCCTTCACCAGGGCCGGCTGCGACGTCGGCGACGTCGCCACCGCGAACCAGGAGCTCGAAAACGCCGCAGTCGATTTCCCAAAGGTGTTCGGCGCCAACTCGCCAGAGGTCGCGCAGCTGAACGCAGACAGTGACCGCTTCAAAGATGCCGAGGTAGCCGACTACGTCGGCCTTGGCGTGCACTGCGCGCAGGGGGCGGGCAGCCAGTTCTGCTCCAGCGCTCAGGCCGTCAAATTCGGCCAGACCGACCCGAGCGGTAGCGCAGTATCCGACGTGCTGCCGGATGAGCCCGGTGGTTACAACGGCTTCCTCAGCCTCTTCGGGCACAGGTATATCGCGCCACAGCTCGGCGCTGGAGCCGCCGACGTTACGCATAACGGCTATCAAGTCACGAACGCGGCCGGCAACCTCGTCGACCTGAATGGGAATCAGATCAACGGCGCGTTCCTGACCAACCACCCGGGATTCCCTGGCTTCTCCAGCATCAACGCGTCGCAAACGCTGGCTTATATGTCCGACATGCTCGAGAGCGGCGTCCCCGTCGTCAACGGCTATATCTCTGACATCCACGGCAACGAGCACATTGCTGGCCTCTCGGCTTGCAATGGCGCCCCTGCCGCGCTCGGCCCAGGCACTGCGTGCTACATCGCTCAGGCGCAGTACTACAACGCGGCGTTCGCAACGTTCTTCCAGCGGCTTGCCGCAGACGGCATCACCCCGCAGAACTCGCTATTCCTGATCAGCTCTGACGAAGGCGACCACGTGGCTGGTGCCAACGTTGGCCGCGCACTTCAGCCGACCCCTGCGAACTGTGACGGTGCGACGGTCAGTGGCACCACGGTCACTCCTGACGTGCCGTGCACCTACCCGCCGACCGCCTCCGGCCAGCTCACCTTCGGCGAACTGGCGGGCAACTTGCCAGGGCTGCTGGCCACGGAGCGGAACAACACAACGCCGTTCACGCTCGAGGCCGACAGCGCTCCTGAGTTCTACGTCACAGGGCACCCCGGTCCGACCGATCCTGCGGTGCGCACGTTGGAACGGGATGCCGGCGCACTCACCGCGGCCAACCCGTACACCGGCACCACCCAGCCCATTACCAATTACCTCGCAGACCCGACCGAAGAAGCGATCCTGCACATGGTGAACGCCGACCCGGCGAGGACTCCCACGTTCGCAATGTTTGCCAGGCCTGACTACTTCCTGTCGTCGGGCGCGACGAACTGTAATACGCCGTGCGTGAGCGTCAACCCCGCGTTCGCGTACAACCACGGTGACTACGCCGCTGAAATCGACACGAACTATGTCGCTTTCGCCGGTCCAGGAGTGAAGACCCTGGGCGTGGACGGCCCGCAGCCAGCGGACGGTCCGAACTCGGCAGGCGCGGATAGCGGCCAGGTAACGGTTCCTGCCAGCCAGACCACGGGCACCTGGGTGGACGAGACCGATATCCGGCCGACGATCCTGTACCTGACGGGACTGCGTGATGACTACGAGCACGACGGTCGCGTCATTACCCAGATCCTCACGGATCCAAATCACGCGCTGTCTCAGCCAGGGGTGGCGCAGCTGGGGGCTTGCTACAAGCAGCTCAACTCGAGCGTTGGTGAGTTTGGCACTGAGACAATGATCGCGTCGACAGCGGGGCTGGAGAGCAACTCACCTGGCGACACGACCTATCTGAAGATCGAGCACTCGCTGAGTGTGCTCGGTGCAGCCAGGGACAAGCTCGCCATCCAGATCAAGGGCGAGCTTGAGGACGCGGCGTTCGGCGACACGACGATCCATGGCGTCGGCGGGCAAATCGTTGCCTGCAATGCGCTGCTCGCAGCCGCACACCACCTGGCCAGCACCAGTTAGCAGTTAGCAGCTGCCTTGATGCGGTGGCGGCGCCCGGCAACCGGCCGGGTGACCGCCGCCGTATCGCGTTTGCGGCGGGCTATTTGGGTGACATTCTCAGAAACTAGCCGCCACGCGACCGTGAACCGGCGGGCCAGACGTGCGTAGTGCGCACGGGCCTGGGAAACTATAAACAGGCTTGGAACGGCCGCGCTCCGGCCGGGAAGGGGTGCGAGGATGGCCGATCAGCAGAGCAGCAGCCAGCATGCGACCGTTGCCGTGCGTAACGGAGCCGCGGCGAACGGCAAGGTGGCTAAGCGCGACTCTGATGAGATCGTTGCTGAGATTGAACGCACTCGGCAGAACCTCGCCCGCACTATCGACTCCCTGGCGGAGCGGGTCAGCCCGGCAAGCAATGTCAGGCGGATCAGGGAGCGAGCTGCTGAGCAGATAGCCAAGCCCGAGGTTCAGCTCGCTGCCTTGGCCACGGCGCTCGCCGTCACGGGCATCGCCATTTACCGGATCTGGGGTCGGCGTCGCGGCTGACGCCGCCACACGGTTGCCGTGTGGGCATTGTGAAAGGCAACGGATACCGATTCGTTGAGCTTTCCCTGATGTCTCCTATTCTGGATAAAAGTTCCCGGTGGCCGTGACCGCCTTCACGGCTGGCCGGGCGGCGAGGTGATTGCGTCGCCGCCAGACGCACGACGCCCGCGAGGGATGGTGATCGGACATGCTCGAGCGTTTCACCGATCAGGCCCGGCGGGTTGTGGTCCTAGCGCAGGAAGAAACCAGGCTACTCAACCACAGGTACATCGGTACTGAGCACATCTTGCTCGGCCTCATTAGGGAGGACCTTGGTACCGCGGCTGAAGTGCTGAAGGCGCTGGGCATCGAGCTGCAGGCGGTGCGGGATCGGGTCAGGGAAATCTGCGGCGCCAGCGACGAGCAGCAGCCAGGCGGTCATATCCCGTTTACGCCGCGAGCCAAGCTAGTACTTGAGCTTTCACTGCGCGAGGCGCTGCAACTCGGCCATGACTACATCGGAACCGAGCACATCCTTCTCGGTATCGTGCGCGAGGGCCAGGGAGTTGCCGCCCAGGTGCTGGTCGAGCTAGGCGCTGACCTGAACCAGGTCCGCCACCGCCTGATTGGTCCGATGCACGAGACAAATTCCTTGCAGATTCGCGCTGAGCGGGGCGACCCGGCCGGCCTGTCCGTCCAGCGGCGAGTGATGCCCGGACGCAGGGAGCGCCTGCTAACTTCTGGCTTCCGCGTGCGCTTGAACGAGCTTGAGTCCCGCTTGACCGCCGTTGAGCAGCGGGTCGGGTTCGGCCCCGATGTGAGCGAGCTAGACAAGGAAATCGTCCGTGTACTCGGCGAGAGGCACGCCGCTGCGGACGCTCAGGATTACGAGCAGGCGGCTGAGCTGCGAGACGCCCAGCGGAACCTGACCACGCAGAAGGCCGCCAAGCAGCACGAGTGGTCTGCGGCCCATCCCGATCTGGTGTCCCTGGCCGAGACGGTTGAGCGCCTCGAAGCAGAAATAGCCCGGTTGCGCCAGATGCTCAGGCAGCACGGCATCGAACCGCAAGCTGGGGATCAGCCCGATCACCAGCCAGCGGCCGGGGCAGCGCCGGAATCCGACCTGGAGGCAGGTCAGGCGTAGGGCTCAGCCCACCTTGGTGGCCCGGCCGGCCCAGTACGGCGCTCTGAGCTGGCGCTTGAGCAACTTGCCGGAGCCAGTCCTCGGCAGCTCGTCGGTAAACGAGATCGACCGCGGGACCTTGTATCCGGCCAGGTGGTCACGAGCGAACGTCATCACGTCTGCCTCGGACATCGACGCTCCTGGTGCAAGGACGATGGCGGCGTGGACCTGCTCGCCCCACTCCTCAGACGGGATCCCGAAGACGGCGACGTCGAAGATCGCCGGGCTCTGCTCGAGCGCAGCCTCGATCTCCGCCGGGTAGATGTTCATCCCGCCTGAAATGATCATGTCGTTCTTGCGGTCGCAAATGTAGTAGTAGCCCTCATCGTCGCGGTAGGCGATGTCGCCGACGGTGTGGAAGTCGCCCTGCCTGCCAGCCTCGTAGCTGTCACGCTGCTTGTAGTACTCGTTGAAGACGCCGGTCGAACGCACGAAGAGCTCGCCTTCGTGGTCAGGGCCGGTTCCCTTCACCTCGTTCCCTTCGGCATCGACCAGCCGGATCTCCACCCCGGGTGCTGGCTTGCCGCATGACCCTGGCTTGCGCAACTGATCCTTCGGTTCGAGCACGCAGTTAACCCCGAGTTCGGTCGATCCGTAGATCTCCCATAGTGAGTCCGCAGGGAAGTCGGCCAGGTACGCCTGCTTCAGCGCGAAGCTCCACGGGGCGGCATTGGCCAGCATCCGCTTCATCGATGAGCGGTCGTAGCGGTCCTTGACCTCTGCTGGCAGCGCGCACACCAGCCTAATTAGCGGCGGAGCCGAGAAGGTCGAGCTGACCTTGTACTTGTCGACCAGCCGTAGCCAGTCCTCAGGGTCGAACTTGTGCTGCACGATGATCGTCTGCCCGAGTGCCAGGCCCGCCCCCATGAATGCACTCGGCCCGCTGTGATACAGCGGGCCAGAGGTGAGGTAGACGTCGTCAGGCACGTAACCGATGAAGCCGATCAGGGCCATCGCCGTGGTCGCGTCGGTCATGTTGCGATAAGCGCCTTTGGGCTTTCCCGTCGTGCCAGAGGTGTAGATCATGGTGGCACCGGTGCCCTCAGTTTCCTCCCCTGGGAGCTGGGCTGAGGAGCTCGCGACCAGATCTTCGCCCTGCATGCCCTCAAGTGGCTCGCCGCCGTAGACAAGGACGTGGCGCAGATTGCCCAGCGGTCCGCCCTCCTGCGGGACGAAGAGGCTCGCGTAGTCCGCGTCAACGTAGGCGGCACTGGCATCGGAGTGGACAATGATGTATTGAGCTTCCTCGGCGGTCAGCCGGTAATTCAGAGGTACCGCGACAGCGCCGATCTTCCTGGTCGCATTCATCACGGCGACGACTTGCGGTGCGTTCGGGCCGCACCAGATCACCTTCTGGCCCGGACCGACTCCGAGCGACGCGAGCGCGTTCGCGAGCCGGTTCGCCTCAGCTTCAAGCTCGGCGTAGGTCCACGTGAAGATGGCCTTGCCTGGCCGGTCGTCAACGACGGCTAGCTTGTCCGGCTGAGTTGATGCGTAAAAGGTCAGGAGGTCTGCCATGCGGTCTTCCTTCAGCTTCGGGCCGATGTGATCACTAGCCTGTCGTGATTCTGGTCAGTTGTCACCATCGGGTGCCACGGGGGGATGCTAGAACCGCATGGAGATGGTCCTGAAAATGCTCAGCAGCAAGGAGGCGCAGCAGATGGCCACCGTCAGCGTCCGCTACATCGTCGATGACGTCGATGCGGCGATCGCGTTCTACCGTGACGACCTCGGCTTTACCGAGACCATGCACCCTGCACCCGCGTTCGCGATGATGTCGCTCGGGGACCTGAGGCTGGTGCTGAGCGCCCCGGGCGGCGGGCCGGGCGGGGGACAGGCGATGCCGGACGGAACGCTGCCGCAACCCGGCGGCTGGAACCGGTTCTCGATCGAGGTCAGCGATCTGGCGGAGACGGTCGAACGGCTGCGGGCCAAGGGAGCGAGGTTCCGCAATGAGATCGTGACCGGGGTTGGCGGCAAGCAGATCCTGGTCGAGGATCCGTCCGGCAATCCGGTTGAGCTGTTCGAGCCCACGGCCCGCGAGGCGAGGCTGCAGCAGTCGGAATAGCGCGGCGCTTGCGTTATAAAGCTTCTGGCCGATGTGTCGATCTGGACCTGGTGCGTTCGTAGCGAGGGTAGAGAGCGGGCCGGAGGCCAGCCGATACCGAGAGGACAAGCCATGAAGCAGTACCTGCTATCCGTGCACATGGTCGAGGGACAGCCGCTGCCGCCCGAGGACGAGATGCAGCAGATGTTCAAGGACGTGGACGTGGTCAATGCCGAGATGCAGCGGGCAGGCGCGTGGGTGTTCGGCGGCGGCCTCCACCCGGCGGAGACTGCGACGGTTGTCAAGGTCAGCGACGGGGACGTCGTCACCACGGACGGGCCGTTCGCCGAAACCAAAGAACAGCTCGGCGGCTTCTGGGTCATCAAGGCCACCGATCTCGACGAGGCGCTGGCCTGGGCCGCGAAGGCCACCAGGGCCTGCAGGGGCCCGGTTGAGGTCCGCCCGTTCCAGGACGACGTTCAGGGCTAATGCCACTGCCTACCGATGAGATCGATGGCTACTTCCGGCGCGAGTATGGCCGGTGCGTTGCCACGCTGGTCCGCTTCTTCGGCGACATCGACATCGCCGAAGAAGCGGTTCAGGACGCGTTCACGGTGGCGATGCGTCGCTGGCCGGAAACCGGCTTGCCGCCGAACCCTGGCGCCTGGATCACGACAACCGCGAGGAACCGCGCGATCGACCAGCTCAGGAGGGAAGCGTCGCGGCACGACCGGCACGCCCAGGCTGCCTTGCTCTACGGGAGCGATGTGCCTTCTTCACCGGCGAACGAAGTAGGTCCGGTGCAAGACGACAGGCTCCGGCTGATCTTCACGTGCTGTCACCCTGCGCTGGCCCGCACGGCGCAGGTGGCGCTGACCCTCCGGCTCCTCGGCGGTCTGGAGACACCGCAGGTCGCACGGGCGTTCTTGGTTCCTGAGCCAACGATGGCGCAGCGCATCGTGCGGGCTAAGAGGAAGATAAAGGCGGCAGGGATCCCCTATCGGGTGCCAGGTGACGCCGAACTGCCTGACCGGCTCGCCGCGGTGCTCGCCGTCGTCTACCTGATCTTCACCGAGGGTCATACGGCCACCGATGGCGACGAGCTCACCAAGCTCGACCTTTGCGACGAGGCCATCAGGCTGGCCCGGCTGCTCCAGGAGCTGATGCCGGACGAACCCGAGGTGACCGGCCTGCTCGCGCTGCTGCTGCTGACCCATTCGCGCCGCCGGGCGCGCAGCGCTCCAGATCGGCCGCTGATACTGCTTCCCGACCAGGACAGGGCCAGATGGGATCAGGCGCTGATCAGCGAGGGGCAGGATCTCGTCCGGCGGTGCCTGCGTCGTAACCAGCCTGGCCCGTACCAGATCCAGGCTGCCATCGCCGCGGTCCATAGCGCGGCGCCTGTTGCGTCGCAGACCGACTGGCGACAGATTCTCGCGCTTTATGACCAGCTACTGGCGTGCGCGCCGACACCAGTTGTCGCGCTCAACCGCGCGGTGGCGCTGGCGGAGGTGGCTGGACCGCAGGCAGGTCTTGAGGCCGTCGATCGGCTCGAGCTCGGCTCGTATCACCCGTACCATGTGGCGCGGGCAGATCTGCTCAGGCGGCTGGGCAGGACCGACGACGCGGTGCTCGCCTACGATGCCGCCCTGGCGCTGACGGCCAATCCGGCCGAACAGGAATTCCTGGATCTGCGACGGCGTGAGCTAGCTGAACGATGAAATGGCCTCACTGCTCTTCGGCGGTCAGCGCCGAGTACTCGGCGGCCGATAGCAGGCCAGGCGGCAGCTGATCGCCCGAGTCAAGCTTGATCTTGAATATCCAGCCGGCCCCGTAAGGGTCGGAATTGACCAGGCCAGGATCCTCGTCGATCTCGGGGTTGACCTCGGTCACCTCGCCGTCGGCCGGGCAATAAATGTCGCTGACCGACTTGGTCGACTCAACCTCGCCGCATGGGTCACCTGCCGTGACCCTGGTTCCCTGCATCGGCGCGGTGACGTAGACCACGTCGCCCAGCGCGCGCTGGGCGTAATCAGTGATCCCGATCCTCGCGATCGCTTCAGAGATCGCAACCCACTCATGCTCAGCGGTGTAGTAGAGCTCTTCGGGAACGCTCACAAGTTCCACTCCTTCTCGTGCCGATTAGCGCGCAGGTCTAGTTATCCCAGAAATCTAGAGAGCTGCAGGCGCAAACGGTCAGTCCCGCGCCTGCCGCCGGTAGAAGGGAAGCGGCACGAGGTCGGCAGGCTCGGCACTGCCCCGAATGTCGACCGCGAGCCGCCCGCCATCGATGCCATCTGACCTCGCGTCCGCCGCTGCCGCTGGCGTGACGTAGGCCATCGCGATTGGCCTGCCGAGCGTCGGCGACGGCGCTCCGCTGGTCACAGTCCCGCACCGCTCGCCGTCCCACAGCACCGAGTAGCCATGCCGCGGAATCCGGCGGGTCCTGCCCATCAGGCCAACGAGCTCCCTGGCGGGCTGGCTTTCTGCTCGCTTCGCCAGCGCAGCCTTGCCGACGAAGTCACCTGGCTTGTCGAGCTTGACGACCCTGCCCAGGCCAGCATCAAACGGGGTCATGTCGCGGCCAAGCTCGTTGCCGTACAACGGCATCCCCGCTTCAAGCCGCAGCGAATCCCGGGCGGCCAGGCCAGCCGGGACCAGCTCTGCGCCGCGTCCGGCCTCAGCCAGTGCATGCCAGACCCGGACAGCCTCTTCTGGCGCAACGAAGATCTCGAATCCGTCCTCACCGGTATAGCCGGTCCTTGCCAGTAGCACGTCTGCTCCGGCGACGGTGGCGGGGTAGCTCGCGTAGTAGCGAACCGTTTCCAGGTCGGCGCTGGTCAGCCCGCCCAGGATCGCGGCCGACCGCGGTCCCTGGATCGCGATCAGGGCGTAGTCGGCCGTCTGGTCGCTGAGCGTCGCGCGGCGCCCGCGCACCCGGTCGGCGAGCTCGGCGGCCACCGCCGCCGCGTTGGCCGCGTTCGCGACGACGAGGTACCGGCTGTCGGTTAGCCGGTAAACGATGAGATCGTCGATGACTCCGCCGTCGGGAGCGCAGATCATCGTGTACCTGGCGCGCCCTGGCTTGATCGCCGAAGCCTCGGTCAGCAGCGCGTAGTCCAGCGCCTCAGCGGCGCCGTCACCATCAACGATGAGCTCGCCCATGTGGGAAAGGTCGAACAGGCCGGCGGCCTTCCTGACCGCATTGTGCTCGGCGCTCTCGCTGCCGTATCGCAGCGGCATCAGCCACCCGGCGAAGTCCGTCATGGTCGCGCCCAATTCGGCGTGCACGGCGGCGAGCGGGGTGCTCCGGGGCGCCGGAGCCGGGGAATCTGGCACCTGCGCAGCCTATCGCTGCAAGGGATGTGGCGGTCGGCCGGTCGCGATGCGCCGCGCTCACCCGGGGCTGTAAGGATAGGGCCATGACGCTGCTTACCGAAGACGAGATCACGGCCGGGCTGGGCCGCGCGGCGGGCTGGGAGCGAGCAGGTGACTCGATCACCCGCACCGTCAAGCTGGGCGACTTCCGCGACGCCATCCTGTACGTCGGGGCGGTGGCGCACCTCGCCCAGGCGGCTAACCACCATCCTGATATCGCGATCTCGTGGAACACCGTGACGCTTACCTTGTCGACGCATTCGGCCGGGGGGTTGACCGCCTCCGACTTCGCGCTCGCTGACAAGATCAACGCATTGCCCTGACGCCAGCAGGCAGCTGGCGCGCGTCCGCGGGTTGCCGGACGCCGCCCGCACGTCGACGGCGCCGCGAGCACGGCAGAAGCACAGGACCAGGGAGGGCGATCACAGCGTGGTCGAGATCAAGACGAAGGGCGAGATCGAGGCCATCGGGGCGGCCGGCCAGGTCGTGGCCGAGGCGCTGTCCTGCGTGCGGCAGCGAGCAACAGCAGGTACTCCACTGACCGATCTCGACGAGGTGGCCAGGTCGGTGCTCGCCCGCGCCGGTGCCACCTCGCCATTCCTGGGCTACCAGCCTTCCTTCGCGCCAGTGCCGTTTCCCGCGGTCATCTGCGTGTCGCTCAATGACGCCGCGCTGCACGGCATTCCGACCAGGCGCCGCCTCGAAACCGGGGACCTGGTCAGCATCGACTTCGGAGCGACCCTCGACGGCTGGGTTGCCGACGCGGCGCAGACGTTCACGGTCGGGCCGGCCAGCCCCGACGACGAGCGCCTGATCAAAGCAGCCAGCGGAGCGCTGCGGGCAGGAATCGCCGCGGCCGTTTCAGGCGCCAGAATCGGGGACATCTCGGCGGCGATCAGCGCGGTCGGCAGGGCAGCCGGGTATGGCCTCAACACCGACTTCGGAGGTCACGGCGTTGGACGTTCGATGCACGAAGGTCCGTCCGTGCCGAACGAAGGCTCGCCTGGCCGTGGCATGCGGCTCAGCCCTGGTCTGGTGATGGCGATCGAGCCGTGGTTCATGGCTGGTGGCAGCGACAAGTATCAGATCGACGATGACGGCTGGACGATCAGAAGCGCGGACGGCAGCCGGTCGGCGCATTTCGAGCACACCATCGCGGTGACGTCGGACGGGCCTGTCGTGCTCACTGCCGGGCTGGCCGGCGGCTAGAACGCCAGCCGGCGGATCTTGTCCTGCGGACGAACGCCGCGCCCCCGTGCGGCCCCGCCCGCAGGACAACGATCCCGCCACCTGCCGCGACCCTCGTCGTTGCGCGTACCTTGCCCTGGCGGATAGGCCAAGGTGGCACCGCGCCCCCCGGACGACGGTCCCCCTTCGCGACGTGCGGCTCCCCCACTTCCCAGCGTCGCGACTCCCCCGGGACCCGGCCGGAGCCGGGCTGTGCGCCGCTTGGGGTTCTAGTTATACACGCTGTTCCGCTGCAACTACAGCTTGTTACGAGAAAGTTGAGACCGCGCAACGGAGCGCGGCCGCCCAATGTGGTCGATCGTGACGCGCGCAGAAGTTCACGATTTGGTATCGGCGGAATGGTGAGGCCTTGACGGGCATGATCAAGTCCCCAATCACCGTTGCCCGGCCCAGAATGTCACGCACCGCGGACCCCCAGATCCGATTACCCTGAAGGACGGCACGACGACGACATCCGGCAAGCTGACGCTCACCCGGCGGGGCGGCTGCTGGCCTGGCCCGATGACAAAGACGCGGCCGCGCTGCTCGATGTGGATGCGTGTCGCCGCAGGAGCCTGGCCAATGGCGCTCCTCATGCCGGCGCGGCAGTGGATCGGAAGGATCGGACAAGCTGGCCTGGCAAATCTGATCCGCTTCAGCGCAGGTATCTGACCAGCGTGTAGGGGCAGTTTCTGATGGCCAGGGCGTCCGATCACGACGCGCTTTGGCATAGGAATCGTGATGATTCGCCGCTGCGATTTCGAGAACGGCGGCCCGCCAGGGCCTGGAACGGCGCACGCGGGCTGCATGACCCACGGCGTGCCGCCCTGACCTCCCGCTAGTCCGCCCACCGCAAGCGGGCCGCCCGGACCCACATAGAAGCGTTTCGGGGTCATCGGCATGGCCGGGATCTGCCGGTGCCTGGTGCTGCCGGACGGTGCTGCTGCCACCCGGCCTGCGTTCCTGATCGTGACGGACCCTGCCGTCGGCTGGGCGGTGCTGTGGTCAACTCCCAGCGTCACCAGGGAGCCCGCGAGAGCGGCGGCGACCATCCAGCCTGCCGTCCGGCTCGTCAACGCGCCGGCAACCGTTCCGGCGGCCTTGGATGCGCCGGCCCGGCGAGATCGCGGTGGCTCCTGCTCGGGTCCTTTACTGGTCTGGCCGGGTACCGTCTGATCCTGCCCGGCGGATTCCTCGTAATCGCTCACGAGTGCACCCTCGCTTACTTGTCCTGCCGTGCGCCGACAGCCGCGCCGACGCATCCGTTCGTGCTGTGCCGCGGATCCTGGCCACCGAGGCAGCGCGACGTGACCGCGCGGTCCCCAGGATGGTGTGCCGCGTTGCAGGCACCATGCGGGAACGATGTGAAAACCGACAGAACCTGATAACGAGCCGGGCTCGCTACTCAAGCTCGCATGGCAAGTGCTTGATCCCGTTGATGAAGCTAGACAGCAGCCGGTCAGGCTCGCCCGCGGCACGAATGGCTGGCACGCGCCGCATCAGCTCGCGCAGCATCACGGTGATCTCCCGCCTCGCCAGATGCGCGCCGAGGCAGAAATGCGGGCCGGCGCCGCCGAAACCGACGTGCGGGTTCGGGGACCGCATGATGTCGAACTTCTCAGGGCTAGCGAAGACGGACTCATCCCGGTTGGCTGACCAGTACATGAGCGCGCACTTATCGCCCTCGCGGAGCTGATGACCGTTGACGACGGCGTCGCGGGTGACCGAGCGCCGCATCCAGATCACGGGGGAGACGTACCTGACGATTTCCTCGACGGCGCCCGCGATCCTGCCGTCGAAGTCGGCCAGGAGCAGCTCGCGCTGGTCCTGATGGTCGGTCAGCAGCACCAGGGCGTGCGACAAGGCGGTGCGAGTCGTCTCGTTGCCCGCGACGACCAGCAGGATGAAGAAGGAGGCGAGCTCGGCGGGCGTGAGCTGCTCGCCATCGACATTCGCGCTCGCGAGCGCCGAGACCAGGTCTTCGCCCGGCCGGGCCGCGCGCTCGGCCGCGAGGTTCGTGACGAGCCCGGCGAGATCTGCCCCTGCTGTGAGGATCTGGCCGATCGCGGCGTCCATGTCCTCGCTGAGGAACTCCGGGTCTCCGCCGGCAAGGATGATGTTGGTGTTCTTCAGCACCATCTCGAAGTGCTCGTCGCCGATCCCCATCATGTCGCAAATGATCTTCAGTGGCAGCCGTGCCGAAACCTGGGTAACGAAGTCGCAGGGGCCCGTCGCCAGCAGGTCGTCGACCACTACGGCGGCGGCGCGTTGCACATCGTCCTCGAACTTCTTGATCATCTTCGGAGTAAAAGCGCGCGAGACAATGCGGCGCAGCCTCGCGTGCCGCGGGTCATCCATGTTGATCATCGAGCCGAAGTACTCGTTGAAGTCGGGCGGCAGGTCCACGAGGCTTGTCGCGCCCCGCGCTGAGGAGAAGATGTCAGCGTGGCGGCTGGCCTCGAGTACGTCTGCGTGCCTGACGAAGGCGTAGTAGCCCTGTTCCTCCGTGTTGAACGGGTTCTCTGGAATGTCGAAGAACGGGGGACTGTCCAGCCTGCGCAGCTCGGCGAAGGCCGCTTGCCGCTCGTCAAGCGAGAGCAACCAGAACTCGTTCTGCGAGATGTCGATGCCGCTGGCGGCCGGCGTCGGTGCAGATGCTGGAGTTGTCACGGCAGGCCGCCTTCCAGATCACGTGCGCGTCACCCTGATGGTTTCAGGCCAACCATAATGATAACTACGGCGGTCTTTATCACGTAGTGATGTGGTTTGCGGTTCAGTCGGCGGTTGCTAGCTGGCTCCTCGTAACCGGTGACGGCTTCAGCAGCGGTCCGGCGTCACGCATCCGCAATCCGTCCCACGCGATCAGGATCTGTCCGGTGGCATCGGTCATCCGCACCTGCCAGGCGGGTCCGGTCACGCTGGCGCCGCGATCACCTGAGCCTGCCCTGGGCCTTGGCACGGCGCGCGCGGGAGCAGGCCCGTCAGGTCCCCTGGCATCATCCGGCGTCTCAGCCTCCGGCCCTGCGCTGGCGGCCGCGTCCTGGCCGGCCGCGATCGTGACCGGGCCGTCAGCGATCTTTCCGGTGCAGAAAGCCTCGCTGTACCAGACCGAATCACAGCCCGCTACCAGCATTCTGCGCCCCGGCGTGCAAGCCTGTATGACCTGCAGCGCTGCGTCCGCAAGCCCAGGGTCCCCGAGCACGAGGTCGTTGGCGATGCTTCCCGACCTGGCTGGCGGCACCGCGCCGAACCACGGCAGCTGGTCCGCGTTGCTGGCGCGCCCAGCCTCGGCGGACGCCGCTCGCGGACCTGCCAGGCGCAGACGCTTGAGCGACCTGAACCGGCCGGACTGGAACAGCACGCTGTCGTAATAGTCACTGGCTGACGGCGCGGCTGCCATCGGTTCGTCGTGGCCATCTTCTGGCTCGTCTTGAGCAGCGGCTGCCGCCGGGCTGAAAGAAGCGCGGCAGTGATCGACGGCGAAACCGCTGTTGTCACTCCTGACCCTGATCGCGATGCTCTTGCCCTCCCTGGCCGCGTAGATCCTGATCACGGTCTGCGATCCCGGCATCCCTGCGGTGAGCACCACCGGTGCCCGCATCGCTACCTGGCTGGCCAGCCTCACGGGCGCGCCTGCCAGGGCCGACGCCACCTGGGCCATGGCTTCGAGCGCCATCGTCGGCGGCAGTATCGGGGTGCCGTCAGCCTGGTAGTCGAGCAGGTAGGGATCTGTCAGCAGCGAAAGCCTGGCTTCGGCGATCAGCTCGACTCCCGGATAGTGCACGAGAACACGCTCGATGAAGCGATCTGAGGTATGACTCTGGCCGAGCGTGCCGGTGATCGCGACAGGGCGGGGCGCGGGCACGCCGACGCGGCCGTGAATCGAGATACGGGCCGGCAATCCGTCCGTCGCGAGCGCCTTGAGCAAGAGGCGCGACGCCTCGCCGACCGGCATCACCGAGTACCCGGCGCTGACCATCGCTTCGGCGAGGTCCGCTCGCTCGCCCAGATCCTCACCTGCCCAGGCCGGCCAGTCGATGTGCTGGGCTCGGCAGCCAGGACTGGCCGCAGCGGTCTGCACGCCGTAGTCCGCAAGCGCACAGGTCACGTACGCTCCGATGCTCTCGGCGGGCAGGCCGTAGCGCCCGGTAACGGATCCGCACGTCACGATCAGGCGAAGCCTGCCGCGGCGAGCCCGGCCTCCGCTCCTGGCGACTGCCCGGACGGCTGCCGCTAGCTGGTCGAGCGGTGCCGTGTGCGTGCGCACCT
Organism: Streptosporangiaceae bacterium; assembly: GCA_035276345.1. Taxonomy (GTDB): domain Bacteria; phylum Actinomycetota; class Actinomycetes; order Streptosporangiales; family Streptosporangiaceae; genus Chersky-822. The sequence continues at coordinate 16,310 of DATELR010000301.1, forward strand.
GCCCGTGAACGGCTTGCGGAGTCAGGCTGCTGATCGCGACCCTTGGCAACAACCCGGTCGCGTGTCCGATCGCGGTCACGCAGCCGAACCGTGCCTCGATCCGGCGGACCGCCGCTACCAGTGCCGCGTGATCGGAGAGGTCCACCAGTTCGTACCCGATCTTCGCCCCGGCGGCGCGCAGCTTGTCGATGCCCGCGATGACCTGCTCATCACCGGCCGGATGGAATCGTCCGACGATCGCCACCGCAGCCCCGCCGCAGGCAAGGACTTGAGCGAGCGTGAGTCCAGCGGCTCCGGAGCCACGGCTGATCAGGACGACGTCTTCAGGCCCGAGCCGAAAATCGGCCCCGCCTACGTTCGTGACGGGCCGCATCACCGGCTCTGTCACCGTGTCGTCCTTGCTGACCACAAGCTCGCGGAACTCGCCGGGCGCCGACGCAGCCACGCGCTGCGCCGCGAGAATTCCGTCCCCGGTCATCGGAGCACGGATGGCCGTGACGCCGAGCGCCGGGTGCTCGGCGTGCAAGGTTGCCCACAGGCCGGCCACGCCGGGCCCAGCGCTAATCGCTACCAGATGTCCGGTGCCGATCGCGTCCCTGGCGGCCATCACCGCGGCTTGGCTGGTGGCCGGATCATCGAGCTGGCCAAGCACCGCGAGCGTGCGGCTGGCGGCCGGGTCATGCCGGAAGACCTGGCGAACTTTCAGTTCCAGCGGCCCGCACCCGCCCGTGTACAACCGCCATGGCCGGCCGTCGCCGGCCTGAACAGGGTGCGCAGGTGGCTGGGAC
>DATELR010000302.1:0-6804 GCA_035276345.1 Streptosporangiaceae bacterium
TCTGGTGACGGCCCGGCCGAGCACCCGCACCTTATGCCGGTGGGCGATGTCGATAGCGCCGAGCTGCCTGGTGGTGATCGTCAGCCGTGCATTCCGGTAACGGACCATCGCGTAGCGTCCCGACCGGTCACTGGGTTGCACTCGCCAGCCGTGGGTCCGTGCATACGCCCGGTCAGTCAGCTTGTAAGCGTTGCCGCCGAGCCACAGCACCGGGCGCATCCCGGCGCGCACATCGGCAAGAAACGAGTGCGGCAGCGGCTCGCCGTACGTCGTGCCGACATACACCACGGCGGCGTAGTGCTTCATCTCACCCAGCCGGTATGCCGTCACCGACTGCCGGACCGGCTTCGCGAAATGAGAGGCGAAGTTGGCGGCAAGGACGGCCGTCTGGGCCGCGTACGCCGGATACTTGCCTTTTCCGTCGTAGAGCACGAGCACGCGCTTGTGCGGCACCGTGCCGGGACCCAGCTGACACCGCCACGCCGGAGCGTGGATCTCGCTCGCGAACAGGCTGGCGATCGGCAGCCGCGCCATCGACTCCGTCACCGCGAGCACCGTCGCGGCCACCAGAACGACGGCAGCTCCGCCATGCAACAAGCGGGCAGCCCGGCGAGACGCCGGTCGAGGCAGCCGCACGAAGACAAGTCCTCTCAAGGGTCGGGGATGACGACGGCTACCCGGCACGCGCGCCGCAAAACCCTGCCCGAAGCAGACCGCGGCGCTCTGAGAAGGCTGACAGGCCGAAGCTGATGCCCGTCAGTTGCTAGCTGAAATGGCTTGGTAAAGGTGAGACGAATAGTGCTCGTCAGAGATCAGCGAAATGCGCCTCGCCACCGGAGTAGGAATAGATCTCGGCACCGTCTACGAACACGCGCACCACCCGGCTGAGCACGTCAAGCGGATCCCCTGACCAGACGACGAGATCGGCGTCCTTGCCAGGCTCGATCGAGCCAAGACGGTCGTCGATGCCCGCGATCCTGGCCGGGTTGATCGTGAGCGCCCGCAGCGCGTTCTCCCGGTCCAGGCCGTCTTTGACGGCGAGCGAGGCCTGGTGCACCAGGAAGTTGATCGGCACGACGGGATGGTCGGTGGTGATCGCGATCGTGACGCCGGCGTTGGCCAGGCGGCCGGGGTTGGCCAGCGACCTGTTGCGCAGCTCGACTTTTGACCTGCTCGTGAACAGCGGGCCGATGATCACCGGCGTGCCGCGCGCCGCGATCAGGTCGGCGAGCAGATGCGCTTCAGTGCCATGGTCGATGACCAGGTCATAACCAAACTCGTCGGCGATCCTGATCGCGGTCGCGATGTCGTCGGCGCGATGACAGTGCTGCCGCCACGGGATCTGCCTGCGGAGCACCAGCCCCAGCGCCTCAAGCTTCAGATCGCGCTCGACCGGCTTGCGTTCAGATTCTGGCTTATGCTGCTCAGCCTCGATGCGCTCGAGGTAATTGGCGGCGGCCACAAGCGCGCCGCGAATCACCGCCGCCGTGCCGAGCCTCGTGCTGGGAGTCTTCTTCTGATCGCCGTAGACCCGTTTCGGGTTCTCGCCGAGCGCTGATTTCATTCCCGACGGCTGGCGCAGCGCCATCTGATCGACGGTCCTGCCCCAGCACTTCAGCGCGACCGTCTGGCCACCGATCGGGTTCCCGGAGCCCGGGTTGACGTTGACAGCGAGCACCCCGCCACCGATCGCGTCGCGGAAGCCCAGATCGGCTGGGTTAATCGCATCGATGGCGCGGACCTGCGCCGTCACCGGCTCGGTCATCTCGTTAGTGTCCTGACCAGCCCAGCCCTCGGCTTCTTCGCTCACGCCGACGTGCGCGTGAGCGTCGATGAAGCCTGGCAGGATCCACCCACCCGCAGCGTCGACCACGTCAGCGCCGTCGGGAACGGCGACCGACTCGCCCACTGCAGAGATCCGCCCGTTCTCGATCAGGATCGTTCCCTGTTCGATCTCCGGGCCAGTGATAGGTACCACCCGGCCGCCGACAATCGCCACCGCACCGCCAGCCATCTGACCTCCTTGTCGTATGGATGAACGGCATCCGGGCGAACTCGACCGACCCGGCCCGAATCGCCGGACTCCACCCTAACGAGCAGCCCGTCACCGGCTTCTGGCTGACCTACGGGAGTTTCAGCGCGGCTGGCGACCGAGAACAAGGACTCCAGACGTCGCGAACATGCCGCCATTGCCGACCACGACGCTGATCTCCGGGCCATCCACTTGTGCCGCGGCCTCGCCCCGTACCTGGCGGACGCCCTCCTGGATGGCGAACATGCCGTACATCCCGGTGTGGGTGTAGGAAAGCCCGCCCCCGTTGGTGTTCAGCGGCAGCGTTCCGCCTGGTTCGGTATTGCCATCGGCGATGAAGGGGCCCGCATCGCCTTTCGCCACGAATCCGAGCGCCTCAAGGCCATAGATCGGCAGGTGCGCGAATGCGTCGTAGATCATCAAGTGCCCGACGTCACCGGTACTGATTCCAGCCTCGGCGAATGCATCACGTCCTGCTAGCCGCATCGCCTGCGACTCGGTGAAGTCCGCCATCTGCGAAATCAGCGGTGTCTCCGAGGACTCGCCGGTTCCGAGTATGTGCACCGCCGGTTTCGCGAAGTCTGCCGCGCGATCCGCGGACGTCACAATGAGCGCTCCGCCGCCATCTGTGACCAGGCAGCACTCGAGCAGATGGAACGGGTAAGCAATCATGCGAGAGTCGAGCACGTCATCAACCGTGATCGGATCCCGGAACATTGCCCGCGGGTTCTTGGCCGCCCAGCGCCGCTGCGCGACGGCGACGTACGCGAGCTGTTCGTGCGTCAGCCCGTACTCCTTCATGTAACGCAGCGCCGGGATCGTGAACGCGGTGGTCGGGCCGAACACGCCGTAAGGCGCTTCGAACTGGCCCTGGATCGACGACGGTGCCGGCGCGTACCTGGCTGCACCGACCCTGGACCTGCCCGACTCGCCGTGCGTGATCAGCACGGTGCTTGCGTACCCGCTCCTGATCGCGGCCGCCGCGTGCCTGACGTGCAGCAGGAACGATGTACCGCCGACGGCGGTGCCGTCCATCCAGCGCGGCACGATGCCAAGCGAGTGCGCAACCTGGACCGGGCCAGGAGAGCTCACCGTCGCGATGCCGTCGATGTCCTTGACCGACAGCCCGGCGTCCGCCAGTGCGTTGAGCGCCGACTCCGTATGCAGCTGCAGCGTGGAGTGATCTGGCAGCTTCCCGAGCCGATCAGTCTCTGCTGCGCCGGCGATGATGATCCCGGTCACTGGGTCTCCCCCGCGGCGGGCGCGAACAGCGGCAAGCTGACGTCGCCGCGTCGCTCGAACGTGACCTGCAGCGGCATATCGAGCACGAGGTCCTCAGGGGTGCTGGGTACTCCGGTGAGGTTCGTCATCATCCGCGGCCCCTCTGCAAGCTCGACGACAGCTATCGCGTAGGGCGTATCGTCTTCGAACCCGGGCGCCGGGCGGTGGTTGATCACGTACGAATACAGCGTCGCCTGCCCGCTCGCGGTGAACCATTCCACCCGGGCTGACCCGCATGCCGGGCAGACCGGCCGCGGGTAGAAGTACGGCTTGCCGCAGTCCAGGCATCGCTGGATCCGCAGCTCGCCCGCGGCGCAGCCGTCCCAGAACGGCTGCGTATCCGGTGTCGGCACCGGCACCGCCTTCGCCACCATCAGCCGTTCCGGCCGAGCTTCGGGCCGAACGAGCGTTCGACCTGGCTGGCCAGGCTGTCGGCATCCCAGGGACCGGTGCCGATGAGCCGGATCTCGGGCTCCGGATTGGAATAGAGCGCGATCTCGTAGCCGGAAGAATGCACGACCCTGCCGTTGATCCAGCCCGACCGCTCGCTCGCGAGGTAGGCGACGACCGGAGCAACATTGTCAGGCGACCACTCGTCAGCACTCACCCTGCTCCTGCGGCGCTCGGTGGGCACGGAGTCGGTCATCCTGGTCGCCGCGCCCGGCGAGATCGCGTTTGTCGTCACGCCATAGGCCCGAAGAGCGTTCGCGCACGAGTACGTCAGCCCGACGATGCCCATCTTCGCCGCGGCGTAGTTCGGCTGACCCGGTGCGCCGTGCAGGCCGGAGACCGATGTGAAGTTGATGATCCGGTTCTGAGCCTGAGCGTCGCGGATCGACCGCCAGTGCCCTGCGGCGAACTTCGTCGTGTTGAACGTGCCCCTCAGGTGCACCCTGATGACGTCGTCCCACTCCTTCTCGGACATGTTGAAGACCATCCGGTCACGCAGGATGCCTGCGACGTTGACGAGCACGTCGAGCCGGCCGAACTGCTCGATAGCCGAGCCGACCAGCGCCTCCGCCGCCGCGTGATCGGAAACGTCGGCTCCGTTCGCGACCGCCTTGCCGCCAGCCGCGGCGATCTCCTCGACAACCTGGCCAGCCGGACCCGCGTCGCTGCCAGAGCCGTCGACCTCTGAACCGAGGTCGTTGACGACGACCGAGGCGCCCTCGCTGGCGAGCAACGTGGCGACCGACCTGCCGATGCCGCGTCCGGCACCTGTCACGATCGCGACACGCCCGTCAAGCCGTCCCATCGCTGCTCACCGGCCCTTTCCTCACTGGATCGCACAAACGATTACTAGAATTCTCTTCTGGAATTACCTTCAAGTGGCGAACTTGGCACTCGCAAGCCAGCCATGTCAAGACAGCCATGTCAAGACAGCCGGGTCAGACAGCAGACAGGTCGGTGAGCGGCATGACGAGCGAACTGACGAGCAGGGCAGCCGCTGGCGCGTGGCAATGGGGACGGACCAAGCAGACCCAGCGCGCGCTGCTCGACGCAGCCCGCGCGGTGTTCGCCGAGCAAGGGTTCTCCAGCGCCAGCATCGCCGACGTGGTGGAGCGGGCCGGTTCCAGCGTCGGAAGCCTGTATCACCACTTCGGCGGCAAGAGCGAGCTGTTCCTCGCCCTGTGGCAGGAGCATCAGGCGGCGCACGAGAAAGCCGCGAGCGAAGCTGTAGCGGCGGCCCGCCGGTCCGGTGAGGCTGATCCGACCGCGTTGTTCTGCGTCGGAGCCAGGGCCTTTCTCGAGGGCAGCTGGGTGCGTCGCGACCTGGCGATGCTGTTCGTCTCGGGCGACGGGCCGCCCGGGTTCGAGCTCATCAAGCGCCAGCGCGAGCACGAATGGGTCAGCCAGAACGACGCCCTGCTCAGGCTCGCTGACACATCACTCGACCGGCTCTACGCCGCCATCCTGACGTCGGTGATCGGCGTCGGCGCCCGCGAGGTAGCCGCGTGCCGGAACCGCCGCCAGGCCAATTCCGTCATCGACGCGGTGATCGAATACGCCCGGCGCGCCATGATCGGCGGCCCCTGGAAGCCCGACACATCCCCCGCCCACGCCGCCACATGAGAACAGCTATGGCCCACCGACGGTCAAAGAAGACGGTCGGTGCGGCATGGCTGTTCTATTTCTCGCGTGTCAGGCGAAGGCACAGCCGGCAGCGCGCCGAATCGTGCCGGGCGCCGACCCCCGGTTCAGCCTGCGAGCAGGCCGTCTGCCAGCCTTGACAATGCCCCGAGCGCTTTGTTCTGATCGAACCTAGAATTCGATTCTAGGATTTCAGCCGCCTCGACCCCCGTCCGGAGGCTCGCCATGGATCTCGACCTCGGCCCGGAGATCGCGGAGTTCCGGTCAGAACTCCGCGGGTGGATCACGTCGAACGCTCCGGATGGCCTGGTCGGGCTGACGGACTGGAGGATCGGGCCGACTACCGGCGGCTATCAGAGCCCAGAGCTCGCGAGGGCCACCACGCGGCCGGAGTACGCCGAGTGGGAGCGCAGGCTCGCCGACGCCCGGCTGATCTGTCCGCACTGGCCAGCGGAGTTCGGCGGCCAGGGCATGGACGGCGTCAGGCTGGCCGTGCTGAACGAGGAGTTCCACCAGGCCGCGCTGCCCAGGGTCCGGCGGGGCATGGGCGAGAGCCTGGTCGGGCCGTCGATCATCGTGCACGGCACGCCCGAGCAGCAGGCGTACTTCCTGCCGCGGATCATCTCCGGCGAGGACATCTACTGCCAGGGATTCTCTGAGCCCAACCAGGGCTCGGACCTCGCCGGCGTGCAGACCAAGGCCGAGGTGCAGGGCGACGAGGTAGTAGTCACCGGCAACAAAGTATGGACGTCGGGCGCGCACCGGGCGAACATGATGTTCGCGCTGTGCCGCAGCGATCCTGAGGCGCCGAAGCACGCCGGCCTTTCTTATGTGTTGTTCCCGTTCAAGCACCCCGCCGTCCAGTACCGGCCGATCAGGCAGATGTCTGGCGCGGCGGAGTTCTGCGAGGACTTCATCGACGGTGTCCGCGTGCCGCTGTTTAACGTCATCGGCGGGCTGAACAACGGCTGGAAGGTGGCCATGACCACGCTCGGGCACGAGCGCGGCGGCGCCGCAACCATCCAGCACCTGGGCTACGAGCGCGAGTTCTGGGAGCTTGTCGACACGGCGCGCAAGTACGGCAAGGACACCGATCCGCTGGTCCGCCAGCAGCTTGCGTGGGCATATACCGGCGTCCAGGTGATGCGGTTCAGCGGGCTGCGGACGTTGGCACAGGTCGCGGAGGGCAGACAGCCCGGGCCGGAGGCCTCGGTGGCCAAGCTGGCGTGGAGCGAGTACCACAAGCGCCTCGGCGAGATCGCCGTCGGGATCGTCGGCACGGACGCCCTGATTCGCCCGGACGGCCCCGGTTATCCGACGACTACCTGGCAGAACGTGTTCCTCTCCAGCAGGGCAGGCACGATCTACTCGGGTACCAGCGAGATCCAGCGCAACATCAT
>DATELR010000303.1:0-5734 GCA_035276345.1 Streptosporangiaceae bacterium
CCGCCAGCCCCCAGCCAGCTAGCCGGTCTGGCACCGCCGACACCGGAGCGGGCACCGACACCGGCAGTATGAATGCCAGCAGCAAGGCAGTCGAGGCCGCTGCAAACGTGGAGCTCACCACGCCTGCGAACAGCACCCCGAACCCGACCACCACCATCGACAGCGCGCCTACCCAGGCGGACACTGATGCTGCCGTCCCTATGCAGATGAGCACGGCACCGACGAGCGCAAGCGCGACCTGAGCCTGGAGCCGCTGCACGAGCGGACCGCTGAAGTCGACAAGCAACAGCATCGCGAACGAACCGAACGCGCCGAACGTGGCGACATCGGCGTTGCCGATGACCTTGTCGCCCAGCGCGAACACGCCGGGCATCACGATCGCGGCCCGGGCAGCCCGCCGCAGCGCGATGTAGTCGGGATCGCGCCGGCCCAGCCACTCCCGCAGATGCATAACCCTCCGTAAGCCCCCTGTCTGCATGATTGTCTCAGCTGGTGCTCGGGCAGCCGAAGACAGCGGATACCCGGTGCCAAACCGGGTAGCCTGAGCGGGATGTCCCTATCGCTCAATGCCGAGGTTCTCGCTTCGCGCTACCGGCTGGATGAGCTGATCGCCTCGGGCGGCATGGGTTCGGTATGGCGCGCCGTGGACCTGGTTCTGGACCGTCCGGTGGCGGTGAAGCTGCTGCGCGACGAGCTCGCCCAGCATCCCGATACGATCGCCCGCTTCCGTGCGGAAGCTCGCCATGCCGCAGGGCTGTCGCATCCGGCGATCGCCCAGGTCTACGACTTCGGCGAAGCCAGCGGGGACAAGCCAGCGTTCATCGTGATGGAGCTGATCGACGGTCCGCCGCTGACCGCTCTGATCGCTGACGGGGCACTGCCGCCAGATCAGGTGCTAGACATCCTCGCCCAGGTGGCCGGCGGCCTCGCGGTCGCTCACGCGGCGGGGGTCGTTCATCGCGACATCAAGCCGGGCAACATTTTGATTGACCGCGCCGGCCTGGTGAAGATCACCGACTTCGGAGTTGCATACGCTGCCGGATCAGTGCCATTGACCAGGACAGGGACGCTGCTCGGCACCCCGGCGTATCTGGCACCCGAGCGCGTCGCCGGCAAGGCTGCAGGACCCGCGAGCGACCTGTATTCGCTCGGCATGGTCGCCTACGAAAGCCTGACTGGCCAGGTTCCGTTCACCGGAACGGCCATGGAGATTGCGCTTGCGCACCGCCTGCAGTCGCTGCCTCCGCTGCCCGCCGGGGTCCCGCCCGAGCTAAGCAAGCTGATCGCGGACCTGACCGCGCGCGATCCTGCGCGCCGGCCGGCTAGCGCGGGCGAGGTGGCCGCTCGCGCGAGCGCGTTGCGCGATGCGCTTCGTGCCGGCGCGATCGGGCCGGCAGCTGGCGGTCCTGGTGGCTCCGCCAGTTCCTTCGCGGCCGGTGGCGCAGCCGCACCGGACGCGACCACCGAGTTCTCGGCGACTGCAGCCTGGCAGCTGGCCGGACCCGACGAATACGGTCAGGGGACGTGGCCCGCGGGACCAGGGACTGGGCGACCTAGGCGCAGCGGCTTTCTGGTCGCCGCGGTAATTGCGCTCGCGCTGGTGGCAGGGCTCGGTGGCTGGGTCATCGCAAACCTCGCCGGCGCGGGGTCGCAGCCAACCCAGCCGCCCGCATCACACTCGAGCGCGCCTTCGGCTCGCACGGTCACCGTGAACGCGGCTGCTCTCACCGGTCGGCCGGTCCGCGAGGTCGCGAGCTTGCTGCAGCAGCGCGGTCTGCACGTGACCCTCTCCTGGCAGCCCACAGAAGGCGCCAGGCCAGGCACGGTAATAGGCGTCAGCCCCAGCGGGCCGGTGCCGGTCGGCACGACGGTCGCCATTACAGGTGCGAGCCGCGGGCACCACGATCACGGACACGGTCACGACGGCCACGGTGGCGGCAACGGTCAGGGCGGCGACTGACCGCCTAGTGAATGCGGGTTTGCCAGTCTCGCGGCACCCGCCCGGCGGGACCCGGCACCGGCTGAGCCGCAGGATGGTGCTCAGGAGGAGCGAGCGCTGGCCCGCCTTCGTAGATCTCGTTGGTCTCGTAGCTGAAGAACCAGTCCTCGCCCGGCTCGAAACTGCGGATGACCGGGTGACCGGTTCCCTTCGCGTGGGCGCTCGCGTGCTGCGACGGCGACGTGTCGCAACAGCCGATGTGCCCGCACTCCGCGCACCGCCGCAGGTGCACCCACCAGCCGCCAGCCGCGTCGCATTCGACGCAGCCGGTGCCGCTGGGCGGTACCGATGGTTCGATGCCGGGTACTGCGGTCATGTCCCCTGCTCCTTCGCTGCATCGGCGGCGATGCCTTGCACCAGGTCATTCCCGGAATCTGCAGCCGTGACCGGGAGCCAGACCCGGAACCTCGTATCGCCGGGAACGGATTCGACCTTCAGGTCCCCATGATGCCGGGTGACAACGATCCGCCAGGAGATGTCCAGGCCAAGGCCAGTCCCTTGTCCGACCGGCTTGGTGGTGAAGAACGGCTCGAAAATCCGGTCCTTAATGTCGTCAGGAACGCCGGGACCGGTGTCGGCGAACTCGACGAGCACTTTGTCCTTGTCCCACGCGGTGCGGATGGTCAGCGTGCCCGTGCCATCCATGGCAGCGACCGCGTTATCGATCAGGTTTGTCCATACCTGGTTAAGCTCGGCCGGGAAGGCGGGAATCTTCGGCAGGCTCCTGTCGTACTCCTTGACGACCTGGATGCCGGACCCGACCTTGTTGTCGAGCATGACAAGGGTGCTGTCGAGCAGGTCGTGCACGTCGATGACCTGGTACGGCGCGCGGTCCAGCTGTGAGTATTGCCGAGCCGCACCGACCAGCGCCGAGATCCTCGTCACCGAGTCGGTGATCTCGGACATGAGCACTTCGGTCTCCACGGTGTAACCCAGCCACCTGATCGCGCTTTCCAGTCCAGCGGGGCCAGGACCTGAATGGGCCGGATGGTCAGCGATCGCGAGCGCAACCTGATCGAGCCACTGACCGTCGAGTCCCGCCTGGACGAACAGCGGCGCAAGATCCCAGCTCCTCGAGACGTCATGTGCGTCGAGCCAGTCGGTGACCTCATCCTCGGCGTCCGCGGTCTCGATCGGGCTGAGCTGCCTGGCCTTTGCGGCATGCTCGGCAGCGTCCTCCTGGAGCCTGACCATTGTCGCGACCAACGAGCTGTCAAATCCGGCAGCGGTGATTGCCGCGAGCTTGCCCCGCATGCCGGCCACTCGCTCGCGCAGCGATCCCGTCGCGCGGACCGCTGCCGCCGCAGGATTGTTCAGCTCGTGCGCCAGTCCAGCCGACAGCGAGCCGAGCGCGAGCAGCCGCTCCCGCTGGCCGATCGCCTCCTGCGTGTTCTTGGTCCCGAACAGCAGCCCCTCGAGCAGGTGCGTGGCCATCGGGAACCAGTCGCTCATCATGTGCGCGAACTTAGGCGCGGCCAGCACGTAGAAACGAGACGGCTCGGTCGCCCGCAGCGAGTTGTTGTATACCTGCGGCACCCGCTCGCCCAGGTAGGCGAAGAACGCGCCTGCGTAGGCGCCGGGCCCCGACGTCCTGCTCACCTCAACCTCGTCGCCGCCGATCCGGCGAGACAGCACGATCGTGCCGTTCAGCAGCACGTACAGGTTGTCAGCGGGCTCACCCTCCACGTAGACCATGCCGGGGCCGGTCTGGATGACGCTCCCGTGCTGGCATAGCCACGCCAGCTGCTCATCGGTCAGCTTCTCGAACAAGAACAGCTCGCGCAGCTCGGCCGCGCTGCACTGAGCCGGCGCCCCCGGCGAGGCCGGCGAGGTCACAGCATCTCCAGGTAACGGTGCACGAGCATGACGGCCATGGCCCCTTCCCCGACGGCCGAGGCGACCCGCTTGGCCGACTCGGCTCTGACGTCACCTGCGACGAATACCCCGGGAACGCTGGTCTCCAGGTGGTAGGGCGCCCGGTCCAGCGGCCAGTCCTTGAGCCGCTCGCCGCCGCTGACCAGGTCTGGCCCGGCGAGCACGAACCCGCGTTCGTCTCGCTGCACCACCCCGTCCAGCCATCCCGTGCCAGGCGCTGCGCCGATGAAGACGAACACCCATTGCGCGTCGACTGTTTCCGTGGCGCCCGTCTTGCTGTCCCGCAAAGTCAGCTGCTCGAGGTGATCGGTGCCGTGTGCCTCGGCGATCTCCGTGCAGGTACGGACGGCGATATTCGGGATGCCGCCCACCTGCTGTACCAGGTAGTGCGACATGGACCTTTCCAGCGAGTCGCCACGCACCAGGATCGTGACGGACTTGGCCGTCTTGGCCAGGTAAACGGCCGCCTGACCGGCCGAGTTGGCGCCGCCGACGACATAGATGTCGTGATTGGCGCAGCTGTACGCCTCGGTAAGCGCCGAGCCGTAGAAGACGCCCCGGCCGGTCAGCTCAGCTGCGCCGGGGACCCTCAGCTGCCGGTACGTCACCCCGGTGGCCAGGATCACCGTGTGCGCGCCGACCGAGCTGCCGTCCCCGAAGACGACTCGCCGCCCCGCGCCGTGCGCCTCAAGGCCAACGACCTCTCGCGTGGTCAGCAGTTCTGCGCCGAACCTCGCGGCCTGGCGGCGGGCCCGGTCAGTGAGCTGGGCTCCGGAGACGCCGTCGGGAAACCCGAGGTAGTTCTCGATTCTGGAACTCTGGCCGGCCTGACCGCCGGTAGCGGTCCGTTCGACCAGCACGGTTCGCAGGCCTTCGGAAGCCCCGTAGACGGCTGAGCCGAGTCCGGCCGGCCCGCCGCCCACGACGATCAGGTCGTAGAAGGCCTCAGAAGGAGTGGTGGCGAGCCCGACCCGGCTGGCCAGCTCCTGATCCGACGGCTCAACGAGCGCCTCACCATCAGGGGTAATCACCAGCGGCAGCGTGAGCCCGTCCGTGCCCGCGGCTTCCAGCAGCCGCCGGCCCTCCGGTTCATCGGATCCGTACCAGCGATACGGAACCTGGTTCCTCGCCAGGAATTCCCTGACCTGGGACGAGCGCGCCGACCAACGGTGCCCGACGACCTTGGTCTCGGCAACAGGGCGGTGATCGGCTGACTTCCACGAGTCGAGCAGTGAGTCGACAACGGGATAGAGCTTTTCCTCCGGCGGGTCCCACGGCTTGAGCAGGTAGTGATCGAGGTCGACCACGTTGATCGCGTCGATCGCGGCCCCGGTGTCGGCGTACGCGGTCAGCAGCGCCCGCCTCGCGCCCGGATACACGTCCATGGCCCGCTCGAGGAATTCAATGCCGTTCATCTCAGGCATCCGGTAGTCCGCCAGGATCACCGCGACCAGATCGCCGCGAAGCTTCATCTGGCGCAGCGCGTCAAGGCCGGCCGCGCCGGACTCGGCGCGCACGATCCGGTGCCGCTCGCCATACTTGCGCCGCAGATCCCTCGCGACCGCGCGCGAGACGCCAGGATCGTCATCGACAGTGACGATCGCCGGGCGGGGCGCGTCTTGCTCGGCGGCCGGAGGTGGCTGAGTCACGGTTTCGCCCCTTTCGCTCACGCGCCGGCCAACTCGGCCAGCCCGCGCAGATCGACGCAATTCATGCCGCGGGCGCTGACGATGACCATCAGCACGGCCAGGCAGTTACGGCACCGGGCAACGGTGCCCGGAGCACGCAGGAAAACTGAGAACTCGGCAACCGGAAAGGTGGCGCCGCAGTTGGCGCAGGTTCCGACGGCTGCGGTCATCT
>DATELR010000304.1:0-8783 GCA_035276345.1 Streptosporangiaceae bacterium
TGTCCAGCGCCCGGTCAGCGGTGCCCGGCGGGAGCGCACCAGCCGCGAGGTCGAAGGCCGCGCCAAGGCCTCGCCCTGGCGGTCTGGTCCCGCGTAGCCGCAGCGCGCGCACCGCTGCGACCATCTCGCAGGCCAGCACGATCCGGTAGGCCTCGACGACCTCGGTGGTAGCCCTGGCCGACTGCGTGGAGAACCCGGCGTGCTCTTCGACGCCGCGCGATAGCACTGCGCTGCCCAGCGCCGCGGGAGCGGCAAGCCTGCGGATCTCGGCGATCGCCGATTGCGAAACGTACTCCAGGATCATCACGCCGGAGCTAGGCGGCGGGTCCGTGGCCAGGAACGCGGCCAGTCCTGTGAAGGCCGGCTCGACCAGTGTCCCGAGCCTGGAGGCCGACAGCGCGGCCGTCTGGAACAGCGCGGCGCGGGCCGAGTCGAGGGTCAGCCCGACGTAGGCGGTGTGGAAGTTGCCGTTGTGCCAGACAGCCGATCCTGCGACATCGACGAGCGGATTCTCGGCCGCGGCGTTCAGCTCGGCGGCCACCGCGCCCGCCGCCCGCCTGAGCGCGTCGACCGCCGGGCCGTGCACCTGCGGAAGGGCCCGGTAGCCGTAGGGGTCCTGGATCCGCCGCGAATGGCCGTAGTCGGTACCGAGCAGGTCACGCAGAACGGCGGCAACAGCGCGCTGCCCGCGGTAACGCCTCGCCTCGTGCACGGGCGCCGCGTACGGCTCGACCGAAGCGCTGACAGCGCAGTGCGACAGCGCGGCGATCACGATCGCCGCCATGAGCAGATCTGCCAGATCGCAGCAGGCGAGCGCGGCCTCGCCAACGGTCGCTGCGTTGCTCGACAGGAATGCCAGCGCATCGGTCGACCCGAGCTTGAACCTCGGCTGCGGCGCTGGTTCGCCGCCGGGCGGCAGTTGCCAGTCCCGCTCGCCGAGCAGGCACAGCGCGGCCGCGGCCAGCGCAGTCAGGTCCCCGGTTCCGATCGCTCCGTACTTTGGCACCGGCACCCACATGCCAGCGTTGATGCCGGCCAGCAGCGGACCAAGCACACCGGGATCGACGCCCGAACCTCCGGCCGCGATCTGGTTGGCACGGACAACAAGCATCGCCCTGCTGAGGTCGGCGGCGATCAGCGGCCCGCTGCCGCCCGCGTGGCTGCGCAGCAGCCGGTATCCATGCTCGGCCTCGTCGGCAACGTCCACTGGCTGGTCACGGTTCGCGCCGACCCCCGTCGTGCGGCCATATACCTCCCTGGTCGCGGCTACCTGCGCCGCGGTCCTCGCGGCAGCCGCTGCTCGCTCAATTCCCTCGTCCGCCACCTCGGCCGATGCCAGGCCGCGGGCGACGTCGCGCACCTGAGCGCAGGTGACCCGCTGACCGTCCAGCGTCACGACGGGCCAATCGCCCGCCGCCGCGGTGCTGGTGTCAGCCACGCCGGTTCCAGCACTGCTCGCCGTCGCGGACCTCCGCGGTAACCGTCATTCCTGCGGCGATCGCGACTCGCTGCGAGGCTTCGTGCTCAGGGTGGATGTAGGCGGTGACGGACCAGCCATCTTCGGTCAGCCTGTCCGTGAGGCTGCGGGCCGCCTCCTTGGCGTAACCGCGACCCTGGCCCGGTATAGCGACGACCCATGCCACCTCGGCGGGCCCCGCCACAGGACCGCGGGACGGCAGCGTCGCCTGTACCGTGCCGATCGCCGCACCGGTCTGGCGCACCCGCAGGACCCAGTTTCCCCACAGCTGATCGCCATCGGGGGAGCGCCGGGAGGCGAGACGGTGGTATCGCTCCGCCAGGGCCGTCGCGCTGAGCGGCTCGCCGCCGATGAACCTGTACAGGCTGGCGTCGGTCAGCGCCGGCGCGAGCTCGGCCGCGTGCGCAGGCACGAGTGGCTCGACGTCCAGTCGCTTGGTTTGCCAGCCGGCGTTCAGGTCGACCACGCCCCGACCATAGCTTGAACTTGTCGATTCCCATCGCCGGCAATTGAATGCGGTGACAGCCCAGCGCTCGTACGTTCTCGCGATGCGCAATGGGCGAGCGACGAAGGAGCCGGTAACCTTAGCCGGGTTTGCGTGCAATTGCCGAGGCTCCGAGGTCGCGCCGTCATGAGATTCGCGTTCTTCCTAATCCGACGGCTACTCGCGATCGTCGTCCTGGCGCTGGCTGTCACTGCCGCGGCGTTCACGCTGTTCCGGGTGGCGGGGCTGAGGCCGGCCACCATCGCGCAGATCAACGCGCAGCTGGGCCCCGGCGATCCCGCGACGCAGTACCTGCGCTACCTGCAGATGCTGCTGCACGGTGATCTCGGCCAGACAATGGTGATCGGCCTGCCGGTAAACACCGCGCTGCATCAAGGTCTCCCGGCGACCTTGTCGCTGATTATCGGCGGGATGATCTTGTGGCTGACTGCGGGAATAGCGATAGGCGTGTACAGCGCACTGCACCCTGGCTCGCTGTCCGACCGGACCGTCACGATCGGAGCGCTGACCGCCCTCGTCCTGCCGACGTTCCTGACCGCGTTGTTTCTGCTCTTCGTGTTTTCCTACCTCGCCCGCTACCACTATTTCTGGCTGCAGCCCGGGTACGTGCCCCTCACCCAGAACCCCGGCAAGTGGCTCGGGCGGATGATCCTGCCATGGATCGCAGTCGCTGCCACACAGGTAGGCGTCACCGCGAGGATGACGCGAGCATCGGTACTGGACGTGCTGGGTGAGGAGTACATCCGCGGCGCGTACGCGAGGGGCATAGACGGCAGGCGGGTGCTGTGGCTCTATGTGCTCCGACCGGCGCTGAGTCCTGTCATCGCCACCTTGAGCATCGGTATTGGCACGCTGCTCGGGTCGGCGGCGATCGTGGACTACGTCTTCGCGCTGGGCGGAATAGGGCAGGAACTTCTGACCGCGGTCGGCGAGGGCGACATCATGCTCGTCCTGGGAACCACCATCATCACCGTCATCTTGATCTCGGTGCTGAACCTGATCGTCGACATCTGCCAGACCCTCCTTGATCCGCGAGTCCGCGCCGTCTGATCTCGAGTGCCCGCGCTGAACCGCAGGCTGCCTATGGCTCGGGACGGGAACGGAAATAGGCGGCCGGAGTCATACCGGTCTCGCGCCGGAACGCCGCGACGAAGGCGCTAGCCGACTCGTAGCCGACATGCCTGGCTACGTTCCCGACAGGCTCGCCCGCGGCTAGCGCAGCGATCGACGCCTGCAGCCTGAGCAGGCCGCGCCAGCGGCCGAACGGCAATCCGGTATCGGCCGTGAACGCGCGGGCCAGGGTGCGCGCGCTGGCGCCGACCTCGCGGCCCCAGTCGGACAGCGTTCGGCCGTCGCCCGGGTCGGCAGCCAGGGCGTCGGCGACCCGCCTGGCCCTTTCCTCGGCAGGCATCCGCACGTCGATACTTGTCATAGCCACCGGCTGCAGTAGGTCGGCAAGCATGGTCTCGGCATGCGCGCGGCGGTCAGCGTTCAGCTCTGGCTGCTCGAGATAGCCGATCAGCTCTGCCAGCAACGGGCTGGCGGCTACCGGCGTGAAGTCCCGCCAGCTGATCGGGCACAGGCCGGGCCTGATGTACAGCGTCCGCATCGTCGCGGTCCCCGCCGACAGCGTCTCGTGCCGCAGGCCCGCTGGAATCCACAGCGCCCTGGTCGGCGGCAGCACCCAGGTCGCATCGCTGGTGCGTACGGTCAGCACGCCGCTGGCCGCCCAGGCGAGCTGATGGTCGCGATGGGTGTGCCAGTCGAAGACGTGGCCGGCCGGCATCGGGAACGTCACGACGATGACGGCCGCCTGGTCCGGATCCGAATCATCGGCACAGTAGTCCTGCCGCCCTGGGGCAGGTTGTCCATCCCGCGACACAGGATGGCAGCCTACGCTCTTGGGCGCCGCGGCCCGTAACCCTAGCGTCAGGGATATGAACGAAAACCATGCTCAGGTGTGCGGCAGCCCGGAGTGGGCTGCGTACCTGCAAGACGAGATCCTGCCATCCCTAACTCAGCACGCCGACCTCGGCGACGAGATGCTCGAGATCGGCCCCGGCCCTGGCGCCGCGACAGCGTGGCTACGCGACAGGGTGAAGAAGCTGACCGTGGTCGAAATCGAGGAGGCGGCCGCGGCGAAGCTCACAGAGAGGTACCAGGGTTCCAACGTTGAGGTGGTCATTGGCGACGCGACAGAGCTGACCTATCCGGACGGGTCGTTCGACTCAGTCGGCTCGTTCACGATGCTGCACCACGTCCCCACGGCCGCGCTGCAGAACAAGATCCTGGCCGAGGCGTTCCGCGTGCTACGGCCGGGCGGAGTTCTGATCGCCTCCGACAGCGTCGCGAGCAACGGCCTGCACGAGTTCCACGCCGATGACACCTACAACCCGATCGAGCCAGGCACCGTCATCACGCGCCTGCAGACCATCGGCTTTGGCGATCTCATCGTCATGGTCAGCGAGCGGCTCCAGATCGTCGCGCGCAAGCCGTCCGACGAGGACTCGCAGGGCTGCGGCAACGAAGAGGAGGCGGCCGCGTGAGCGAGTTGCGGC
Organism: Streptosporangiaceae bacterium; assembly: GCA_035276345.1. Classification (GTDB taxonomy): domain Bacteria; phylum Actinomycetota; class Actinomycetes; order Streptosporangiales; family Streptosporangiaceae; genus Chersky-822. Next base: position 4,541 of record DATELR010000304.1, read on the forward strand.
ACTTGAGAGGCGCGATCGCGGGCCTGCTCGGTTTCGCCGCCACCGAAGAACAAATCCTGCTCGCGACCCGGCCGGCCGGCGAACGCGGGAGCCCTCGGAACTGGGCGGCGCTTCCGCTAGTGGCCCACAACACCGAGTTCAAGGCCCAGCAGGTGAAACGGCTCAGCGCAATCCGCCAGGACCAGGAGCCGCCTGAGTTCGCCGAGATCGACCACACCGACCTGGAGGTCTACCGTGGCTGCGCGGCCGTGGCCGCTGAGCACGTCGCAGCGGACAGCGCTCGGGTCACCGGCGAGCTGATCGACGGGCTGACGGCGATCAGCGAGGAGGACATGTTCGACCCGTCACGGCATCCGTGGCTGAGAGGCCGCCAGCTGTGGCTGCAGATCGTGGTGCGCGGATTCTGGCATCCGACTGGTCACCTGTCCGACTACTACCTGGCGCATGATCAGCCGGCCCGCGCGATAGCGCTGACGGCGCACGCCGTGACGACCGCGCGCTATCTCGCCGTGCCGGACGAGGCAGCCGGCATGGCGAGTTACAACCTGGCCTGCGCGCAAGCCAAGGCCGGGCAGCTCGACGAGGCGGCAGCGACGGTTCGCGAGACCATCGTGCTTAACCCTGGCCTGCGTGCCAAGGTCGGAACGGAGCCCGATCTGGCCGTGCTGGCCGAAGCCGGCCTGCTTGAGTCGTCCGGCGTGTAACCAGCCGCAGTGGCAGGATGGCGGCGTGCCTGCCTATGCGGAGTTTGCCGGGTTCTACGACCAGATCATGGGCGACCGGACCGTCGACGTGGCGCGGATGCGTTCCTACATCACCCGCTTCAGCCCCGAAGCCCGCACGCTGCTCGAACTGGGGTGCGGCACCGGCGCCATGCTGGCCGGGCTCACGCCAGGCCTCGAGGTGACTGGGGTGGACCGGTCGCCCGAGATGCTGGCGGTCGCGGCCAGGACCGCCCCGGCGGCGCGGCTGGTCGAGGCGGACATGACCGCGTTCTCGCTGGGGACCAGCTTCGACGTCGTGATCTGCGTGTTCGACACGCTTAACCACCTGCCGCGGCTGGCGGACTGGCGCGCGATGTTCGACCGGGTGCACGACCACCTGGCGGACGGCGGCCTGTTCGTGTTCGACGTGAACACCACGCAACGGCTGCGCAGGCTCTGGCAGGGACCGGCGTTCGCGTCGGACTTCGGCGAGCACTCGATGATCATGGACGTCCAGCCCGCCGCCTGCGGTGAAGGCGCGAACGGTGAAGGCGGTGAAGCCGCTGGCGAGCTGTCGCTCTGGACCGTGAAGATATTCGAGCGGGTCGGCGACGACATGTTCCGGCTGCACGAAGAGCGCATCCCCGAGCTTGGCGTGCCGGTGGCGACGATCCGCGAGGCACTCGCGCCGCACTTCGACCTGCTCGACGCGACCGGCCTGGACGGCGAGCCCGCCAGCGACGAGTCAAGCCGCGCGTTCTTCGCCTACCGGCACCGCAGCTCCGGCGGCCGCTAGCCAGCCGGCCGGCTCTCAAGCAGGTCCCGCACCAGGTCGGCGGGCAGGCCGTGCGTCTCGTGCAGGTAGCTGAGCTCGGTGTTGCTCAGCTCCTTGCCGGGCTCGTACTGCGCGAGCACCTTGCGGCCCCTGGTCAGCAGCCCGTCGAACCGGCGTTCTTCGTCGCCGAACACCTCACGGACCCGGTCAACCCTGGGCTCGAGCCCGAACGTCAGGTTCGTGTGGTCGACTAGCGAATCCGGCAGGTCGAGCAATGAGCTAGTCCTGTTCTCCCGCCACAAGATCGTGAGCACCCGACGGATCAGCCGTCGCAGCACATAACCGCGGCCGGTGTTAGAAGGCAGGACGCCGTCGCCGATTATCACCACGCTCGCGCGCAGGTGATCAGTCACGATCCGGAGTGGCCGCTCGGGCAACTGCCACAAGCCGGGGACGGTTTGCATCCACGGCTCGAAGAGGTCGGTCCCGAACACCGAGGACTGCTGCTGGGTGACCATGAGCAGGCGTTCGAGGCCCATCCCGGTGTCCACGCTGCGCTGGGGCAGCGGCACCAGGCTGCCGTCGTCTAGCCGGCGGTACCGCATGGTCACGTGGTTCCACAGCTCCATCCAGCGATCGTCCGTGCCGGGCGTCCGTTCCGGGCTGCCGTCGCCGGTCCATACGAACATCTCCGAGTCCGGCCCGCACGGTCCGACCGGGCCGTTCGACCACCAGTTGTCGTCCGTGGTGAGTTCGACCGGTACGCCGAGTTCCGCCCAGGTCCGCATCGAATGGTGGTCAGGCGGCACCTGATCGTCGCCGCCGAAGACGGTCGCATGCAGCAGGCGTGGCTCGATTCCGAAGCCGTCGGTCACGAGCTCGTATCCCCAGCGCAGGCTCTGCGGCCCTCCGTAGTCGCCTAGCGACCAGGAACCGAGCATCTGGAAGACGGTCAGATGGGTTTCGTCGCCGACCTCGTCCAGGTCCGTCGTGCGCAGGCAGCGCTGCACGCCGGTCAGCCGCCTGCCGTCCGGGTGCGGCAGCCCCTCAAGGTAGGGCGTCAGCGGGTGCATTCCCGAGGTCGTGAACAGGACCGGGCCGTCGTGAACCGGGATCAGCGAACTGCCCTGGAGGAGGCGATGACCGCGCTGTTCGAAGAACTCTGTAAACGTGTCGATCGTCTGGGTGCGGGTGCGAAACATGACAGGAGTTCCTTTCCAGTTGGCACGGCAGCCGGAAAGGAGCCGCTAGCGCGGCCATGAAATGAGGACAAGGTGACGCACCGGCGGGCCGTTTCCGGCCGCCAGCGTGCGGATGAATGATTCAGGCAGCGGCAACCGGCGAGCACGTAGCTCGCGCGGTCGCGAAGGTATATCTGCCTGTCATGTACTCACTGTAGGCACCGGGACGCCACGACGCCAAAGCCTTTTAGCTCGCCTCTTCCCGGCGCAGCAGGACCACCACCGAGCGCGCGGCCATGGGCAGGTGCTGCTCGCTGACGTTTCCCTCCCGCTCGGGCGCAGCGGTATCGACGATCAGGTCCCACCATTCGCCCCACTGCTTGGGCAGCGTCCACTCGATCGGCTCGTGGTGGCCGTTGAACAGCAGCAGCAGCGAGTCGTCGGTGACGTGCCGGCCCCTGCGGTCACGGTCGGTGATCGCCTCGCCGTTGAGGAACACCCCGACCGAGCCGATGCCAGAGTCCCAGTCTTCGTCGCTCATCTCGGCGCCATCGGGACGGCACCAGCCGATGTCGACCGATCCCCTGATCGGCACGCCCTGGAACCAGCGGCGCCGGCGCAGCACCGGGTGCTCGCGCCGCAGCGCGATCATCCGGCGGGTGAACTCGAGCAGGGCCTCGTCCTGATCCTCCCAGTCCAGCCAGGAGATCTCGTTGTCCTGGCAGTAGGCGTTGTTGTTGCCGTGCTGGGTGCGACCGGTCTCGTCACCGCCGAGCAGCATCGTCACGCCCTGCGAGAGCAGCAGCGTCGCCAGGAAGTTCCGCTGCTGGCGGCGCCGCAGCGAGAGGACATCCTGATCGCTGGTGTCACCTTCGACCCCGCAGTTCCACGAGCGGTTGTAGTTCTCGCCGTCCTTGTTGTCCTCGCCATTGGCCTCGTTGTGCTTGTCGTTGTAGGACACCAGGTCAGCCAGCGTGAAGCCGTCGTGCGCGGTGACAAAGTTGACGCTGGCGCCAGGGTGCCTGGCGTCTGCCTGATACAGGTCGGAGCTGCCCGTCAGCCGGGAGGCGAATTCGCCGAGCGTAGCTGGCTCGCCGCGCCAGAAGTCCCTGACGGTGTCGCGGTACCTGCCGTTCCACTCCGACCAGAGCGGCGGGAAGTTGCCGACCTGATAGCCGCCCTCACCGATGTCCCACGGTTCGGCGATGAGCTTGACCTGGGAGACAACCGGGTCCTGCTGGATCAGGTCGAAGAACGCCGACAGCCGGTCGACCTCGTGGAACTGCCTTGCCAGGCTCGCCGCCAGGTCGAACCGGAACCCGTCGACGTGCACGTCAGTGACCCAGTACCGGAGCGAGTCCATGATCAGCTGCAGCGTATGCGGGTGGCCGACGTTCAGGCTGTTGCCGGTTCCCGTGGTGTCGTAGTAGAACTGCGGCGCGTCGGGAACGAGCCGGTAGTAGGCAGCGTTATCGATGCCCTTCATCGACAAGACCGGCCCGAGGTGATTGCCCTCGGCCGTGTGGTTGTAGACGACGTCGAGAATGACCTCGATCCCTGCCTCGTGCAGGGCCTTGACCATG
>DATELR010000305.1:0-19255 GCA_035276345.1 Streptosporangiaceae bacterium
GGGATCGTGCACCGGCTCGACGCGAACACCACGGGACTGATGGTCGTCGCCAAGAGCGAACACGCGTATAGCGTGCTCAAGCAGGCGTTCAGGGACAGGGCGGTGGACAAGCGGTATCACGCCCTGGTGCAGGGTCATCCCGATCCGCTGCGCGGCACGATTGACGCCCCGATCGCGCGGCATCCTTCAGGCGATGGCAGGTTCGCCGTCGTAGCTGACGGTCGGCCCGCAATTACCCATTACGACACGATCGAGGCCTTTCGCGCGGCGAGCCTGACCGAGATCAACCTCGAGACCGGGCGCACGCATCAGATCAGGGTGCACATGGCGGCAGTCAGGCACCCTTGCGTAGCCGATCGCCTCTACGGCGCCGACCCGGTGCTCGCGGCCAGGCTGGGAATTTCCAGGCAGTGGCTGCACGCGGTCAGGCTCGGATTCGCGCACCCGTCCGACGGCCGCTGGATGGAGTTCGGCAGTGACTACCCTGCTGACCTCGCGGCTTCGCTTGAGTTGCTGGCGGCAGAGTCCTAGGTTCTGCCGCGGCGCTGGCGCGTCATGGCTTCGGTGTCGGCGGGGGTGGGTTAGGGTCGAACCGATCCCGGCGCTCGTTTGCTGGCAGCATGCCTGAAGGAGGCGGTAATTCATGGCCCTTCCGGCAGCTACGCGAGCTACCTGGGAAAGAGGCCGCAACGGCGGATTCGCCCATCTGCATGTGCACACCGAGTACTCGATGCTCGATGGTGCGGCGCGGCTTAACGACCTGTTCGGGGCGTGCGACCAGGGCGGCGTTCCGGCCATCGCGATGACCGACCACGGCCATGTCTTCGGTGCCTATGACTTCTATCAGAAGGCAACCAAGGCAGGCATCAAGCCGATTGTCGGCACCGAGGCGTACGTGGCGCCCGAGCACCGCGGCCTCAAGCAGCCGATCAGGTGGGGGACTCCCGCGCAGAAGGACGACGACGTCTCAGGAGCGGGCGCCTACACTCATATGACCCTCCTCGCCGAGACCACAGAGGGCATGTACAACCTGTTCAGGCTCTGCTCGCTGGCGTCGATCGAGGGGTATTTCCGCAAGCCGCGGATGGACAGGGAGCTGCTGGCCAGGTACGCCAAAGGCATCATCGCCACCACCGGCTGCGTTGGCGGCGAGGTGCAGACGAGGCTCAGGCTCGGTCAGTACGACGAGGCGGTCAAGGCGGCTGCCAGCTACCGGGACATATTCGGCCAGGACAACTTCTTCGTCGAGCTGATGGACCACGATCTTGCGGTCGAGCGGCGCACGGCAGACGGCTTGCGCCGGATCGCCAGGGAACTGGCACTGCCCTACGTGGTCACGAACGACTCGCACTATGTCGCGCCGGAGGACGCGCAGGCACACGGGGTGCTGCTGTGCGTTCAGACCGGAACTAACATGGCCGACCCGAAGAGGTTCAGGTTTGAGGGCGCGAGCTACTACATCAAGAGCCCGGCCGAGATGCGAGCCGTCAGCGACGCTGAGGAGTGGCAGGCGGGTTGCGACAACACGTTGCTGATCGCCGAGCGCGCCAACGTCGAGTTCACCAAGACCAACCTGATGCCGGATTTCCCGCTGCCGGACGGCGAGACCGAGCTGTCCTGGTTCAGGAAGGAAGTCTGGGCCGGGATGGACCGCCGTTTCCCCGGTGGCATCGACGACGAACGGCGGCAGCGCGCCGAGTATGAGATGGGCGTCATCGAGCAGATGGGGTTCTGCGGCTACTTCCTGGTGGTCGCCGACTTCATCATGTGGGCAAAACGTAACGGGATCAGAGTCGGCCCCGGCCGCGGCTCGGCCGCCGGCTCGATCGTGTCCTATGCAATGGGGATCACCGATCTGGACCCGATCGCGTTCGGGCTGATGTTCGAGCGCTTCCTCAACCCCGAGCGCGTGTCGATGCCGGACATCGACATTGACTTCGATGAGCGCCGGCGCGGTGACGTGATCAGGTACGTGACCGAGAAGTATGGCGAAGACCGGGTCGCGCAGATCATCACCTACGGCACCATCAAGGCCAAGGCCGCGGTCAAAGACTCGGCCAGAGTGCTCGGATACCCTTACGCGCTCGGCGACCGGATCACCAAGGCTTTCCCGCCGCCCGTGATGGGCAAGGACGTGCCGCTGTCGGGCATCTTCGACTCAGCTCATCCCCGGTACGGCGAGGCCGGTGAGATTCGCGGGCTGTACGAGGCGGAGCCCGAGGTCAAGCAGGTGCTTGAGACGGCACGCGGGCTGGAAGGGCTGATCAGGCAGGCAGGCGTGCACGCGGCTGGCGTGATCATGAGCAGCGAGCCCCTGCTCGACCACATCCCGGTATGGAAGCGCGAGGCAGACGGCGCGATCATCACGCAGTTCGACTACCCGAGCTGCGAGGATCTCGGGCTGCTGAAGATGGACTTCCTCGGCCTGCGGAACCTGACGATCCTGGACGACGCGCTGGCTGGCATCAAGGCGAACCAGGGTCTCAGCATCGATCTGGAGACGCTCTCGCTTGACGACAAGCCGACCTACGAGTTGCTCGCCAGAGGCGACACGCTTGGGGTGTTCCAGCTAGAGGGCGGCCCGATGCGGGCCTTGCTGCGCTCGATGCGCGCTGACCGGTTCGCCGATATCTCCGCGGTCAACGCGCTCTACCGGCCAGGCCCGATGGGCGCGAACGCGCATAACGACTACGCCGACCGCAAGACAGGACGCAAGCCGGTCGTCCCGATTCACCCCGAGCTTGCCGAGCCGCTGTCCACCGTCCTCGGCGACACCTACGGCCTGCTCGTCTACCAGGAGCAGGTGCTCGCCTGCGCGCAGGTCCTTGCCGGGTACACGCCTGGCAAAGCGGACCTGCTCCGCAAGGCCATGGGCAAGAAGAAGAAGGAGATCCTGGACGCCGAGTTCGAGCCCTTCGCCGCCGGAATGCGGGCGAACGGCTATTCGGAGCACTCGATCAAAACCATCTGGGACGTGCTCGTTCCCTTCTCTGACTACGCGTTCAACCGGGCACACGCGAGCTGCTACGGCATGGTGGCCTACTGGACCGCGTTCCTGAAGGCCAACTACCCGACCGAGTACATGGCTGCGCTGCTCACCTCGGTCGCCGGTGACAAGGACAAGTCGGCGCTGTACTTGTCCGAATGCCGCAGGATGGGCATCAGGGTGCTGCCGCCGGACGTGAACGCCTCGACCGCGTACTTCACGCCGGTCGGCAGCGACATCAGGTTCGGCATGGCCGCAGTGCGGAATGTCGGAGCGTCGGTGGTCGAGTCGATCGTCGCGACCAGGACCGGCAAGGGCGCGTTCACCAGCTTCTCTGACTTCCTGAGGAAGGTCCCCGTCAACGTCTGTAACAAGCGCGTGATCGAGTCGCTGATCAAAGCCGGCGCTTTCGACTCACTCGGTGCACCTCGCCGGGGCGCGCTGATGATCCACGAGCAGGCAGTCGACGCGGTGATCGACGTCAAGCGCAACGAGGCCATCGGCCAGGACTCGCTGTTCGGCGATGACGAGGATAACGCGGCCACCTTCGACATCCCGGTGCCGGACGGCGAGTGGGACAAGTCAACACTCCTCGGCTTCGAGCGGGAAATGCTCGGCCTGTACGTCTCCGACCACCCGCTGCTCGGGCTTGAGCACGTGCTGGCCGCTGAGACCGACTGCTCCGTGGTTCAGCTACTGGGATCTGCCGATGAGCCGGAACGGAACGCTCGCGGCGATCGCGACGGTCAGATAGTCACGCTCGGGGGGATCTTGTCCGGCGTCCAGCGCAAGGTGACCAGGCAAGGCAGTGCCTGGGCAGCGGCGACCCTGGAGGACCTTGAGGGCGCGATCGAGGTGCTGTTCTTCCCGGCTACCTACCAGCAGTGCATGCACCTGGTCGTCGAGGACGCGATCGTGTTCGTCCGCGGCAGGCTGGATCGGCGCGAGGAGGTTCCGAAGCTCATCGCGATGGAGCTGAAGCCAGCCGAGTTGCCGACGGGGGAGATTGGCCCTTTCGTCGTGTCGGTCCTCGAGGCCAGGTGCGTGCCTCCGGTGGTTGAGCGGCTGCGGGAGGTCCTGCGGACCCATCCAGGGCCGACGGAGGTTCATCTGCGGCTGCTCACCGGTGATCGCGCCAAGGTACTCAAGCTCGACGACAAGCTGCGCGTCCGTCAGTCCCCTTCGCTGCTAGCCGATCTGAAGCAGTTGCTCGGTCCGGCGTGCGTCAGCTAGCTGGCGGCATGCGCGGTTCGCGCGCCTGCCCGCGGCCTGAGTGCATGCCCGATTCAACTACGCTGTTCGGCAATGTCGATCACCAGTGACTATCCGTTCGAGCCGGAGAGAGGCGCGGGCGCATCCGGCGGAATCGGCCGTCGCGGCTCGCATGCCTCGCGACCACCCGCCCTCGGGTTCCCTTGCGCACTGGCGATACTGATCGTCAGCGGACTCCTCGGCCTGGGCGGCGGACTGTTGTGGACGCATGTCGCTCCGAGGGCTGTCTACGTGGTGATTGCCCGCGGGTCGGCCGACATCGTCAACCCTGAGACGTCGGCGTTCATCACCGCCGATGCCTGGTTTTGCCTGATCGGCGCCGTCGGCGGGCTGATCATCGGTCTGGTCGGCTACCTGTTCGCGGTGCGACGGTACGGGCCGGTGCCGATGGTCGCGATTGTCGCCGGCAGCGTGATAGCGGGCATCGCCGCCCGGTGGATCGGCGAACAACAAGGGTTGCACCAGTTTGACCGTCAGCTGCTGACCGTACATCAGGGCACGCTGCTGCACGCTCCGCTGGCGCTCGCAGGCGACACTAAGGCCGCGATCTGGCCACCGGTCGCATCGCTCCCTGCGGTCGCTTTCTGGCCGCTGGCAGCGTGCGTAGCCGCCGGCGGGATCGTTCTCTTCGGCGCAATGCGCGACAGGTCTGCTGCGCGGTCCCTCGGTCGCGTCGAACCGGGGCCGCCTCAGTTCCCCTCCTATCCCGGCCAGTAGCCGGGCGTTAAACGTCGTCCATGACTGCGGAACGAAGGTAGCGGACGAGGGCTACGGCTGGCCGCCCTCAGCTGACGCCGCCATCGCCGCTCCCACGATTCCGGCGTCATTTTGGAGCGCAGCAGGTACCACACGAGCGCGCAGGCTCAGCCGCGGCAGGAACTTGTCGGACTTCCTGCTGATGCCGCCGCCAATGATGATGAGCTCTGGCCAGAGCAGTGACTCCATTTTGTCCAGATACTCATCGACTCGGCCGGCCCATTTATGCCAGCTAAGCTCGCCCTCCTCGCGAGCCCGCTCGGATGCCCTGGTCTCGGCGTCCTTGCCGTGAATTTCAATGTGACCGAACTCGGTATTGGGTATCAGCACGCCGTTGTAAAACAATGCGCTGCCGATTCCGGTCCCCAATGTCAGCAGCAAAACCGTTCCCGACTGCCCGCGGCCTGCGCCGAATCGCATCTCGGCAACGCCGGCGGCGTCGGCGTCGTTCAGGACGATCACGGGCTGGCCGGTCGCCTCGCCGAGGAAGCTGACCGCGTTGACTCCGATCCAGCTCGGGTCGAGATTGGCGGCCGTCATGATCGTTCCGGCCGAGACCACACCAGGAAAGGTGATCCCGATCGGGCCCTGCCACGAAAACTGGTCCACCAACTGCCGGATGACCTGGGCCATCGGTTCCGGAGCGGCCGGCTGCGGAGTAGGCAGCTTCACGCGCTCGGTTCGCAGCCGACCAACTTGCACGTCAACTGGCGCTGCTTTGATACCGGTGCCGCCGATGTCGACGCCAAGGACATCAGCCATCATGTCTCCGTTTCGTCAATCTGCCGTTGCCAAGTGCTCGACTTACGGTGACCGCGCTCAGACCCCCCACGAAGCTTGCCGCAGAGCCGCAACATCGGCCTCCGCTCCCTCTAGCCTGACTCGCGCCACGCTGGTCCTGGCAAAAGTCCACAGCAGCAGTTCGGCGGGCGCGCCGATCACGGTCACCACTGGCGTGCGCGGCCGGACCGTCATCCTGACCGGCTGCTCGCCAACGCGGTCAGGGAGATCGTCCCTGGCGAACTCGATGCCCACAGGAACCTTTCGCAGCACCAGCCTGGCGCGGGATAGGTCCTTCCAGATCAGTTCGGTCATCGCCGGGTCGAGCGGCCGCGGCTCCCAGTCTGCCCGCGCCCTCCGGACGTCCTCGTGATGGACGAAGAACTCGGCGAAGTTCAGGCGCGCGTCGGCGCCTGGAATGGCGTACACCGACATCCTCGGCGGCCCGGTCCTTACGGTCTCGACAAGCAGCGAGAACGGGGTCTTTGCCACCATCTTGCGGCGCACGCGATCGGTATATCCGGCCAGCGGGCCGCCCAGGATGCCCAGCGCAGCATCCGGACGGCGCTCGCGAAGTACCAGGTGGGCAGCCAGATCGCCAGTACGCCATCCTTCACAGAGCGTCGGCGCGTCCGGGCCCGACTTGTCGAGCAAGGCGCACAATGCAAGGCGCTCATCTCGGGCATAAGTCACTGCACGATAGTAGGCCACTGCCCGGCTCGCGTGCTTGCCGCCGCTGCAGCAGGCTACGGTTGCAGTGAGCGTCCGGTGGATCCGCAGAGACCGCGCGAGTGCCGGACCTAGCAGGCTGGCCGCGATCGCAGGAGGACCATGACCGGCGCGAACAGTCAGGAAGCCGGGGCCGCCGGCCGGTTCGCGCACCAGAAAAGGAACCTCGCTGCGATTCTGCTCGGTGGTGCCGCCGGTGCCGGCATGGTGCTGCTGGCAACCAGGCAGGAGCTTGCAAGGGTGGTCACGCACACGCCGCGGCCGCTTCCCGACGCAGTGACGACCGTCACCGCCCAGAGCCTGCGTCCTGGCATCGCCGCGCTTGCCCTGGCCGCGCTGGCCAGCCTCGCGGCTGTCATCGCGACCCGCGGCCTGTTGCGCCGGATTACCGGGTTGATCACGATCGCGCTCGGGGCCGGCGTAGCGCTGTCCGCGATGGCTGGCATAACCACCGCAGCCGTGCTGGCGGCGGCAGGACGTGCGGGTTCATCCCCGGCAAGCGGCGGAGGGGCCGGAACGGCCGCAGGATCGGTGACAGCTGGCAACGGCGGATCCGCGGCAACGGGATCGATCGCGGGCTTCCCGATGCACGTCGTGCTCGGCGGGACCGGCTGGCGGCTCCTGATACTTGCCGGAGCACTGCTGATCGTGGCGGCTGGCGTTGCCGTCGTCGTCCTCGCCGGAAGCCTCCCGGTCATGTCGGGCCGCTATGAGCGGCAGCGTGCCGCCTCAGATCAGCGGAGCCCGCAGCCTGCGCGTCGGCGCCCCGCTGCCGCGAGCATGTGGGAGTCCCTGAGCGCTGGGGGCGACCCCACCGCCACCGGGTCGGACTAAGTTGATCCGGCAGGTGCCCGCCAGCAGCTGGGGATACGCTGCGAGACGAGCTGATGCCGCTGAGCAACCGCCTGCGCAGGGGCGGAAGCCGGGCGGTGCGGGTACTCTCGGTACCATCGGGGGCGCCAGGCAACCCACCCGAGGGGGCAGCGGAACCGCGTGAGCGTGCTCGATGACATTCTCGTTGACGTGCGCGCCGATCTTGCTGCACGGCAGCGGGCGACGCCGCTGGAACAGCTCAAGCTCGCGGCGACCAAGACGGCCTCGCCGCGCGATGTGATATCCGCGCTCCGCCGTCAGGGCGTCGCAGTCATCGCGGAGGTCAAGCGCTCTAGCCCGTCCAAGGGCGCGCTCGCGGCGATCGCGGATCCTGCGGCGCTGGCGGCCGACTACGAGGCCGGCGGCGCGGCCGTGATCAGCGTGCTGACTGAGGGCCGCAGATTCGGTGGCAGCCTCGACGACCTCGCCGCGGTCAGGGACGCGGTCGGCGTACCCGTGTTGCGCAAGGACTTCGTGGTGAGTTCTTACCAGCTTTGGGAGGCGCGCGCGTACGGGGCCGACTTTGTCCTGCTGATAGTGGCGGCGCTAGAGCAGAACGCCCTCGTCTCACTCGTCGAACGGGCATCATCGATCGGTCTGATACCGCTCGTCGAAGTCCACTCGCAGGCCGAGCTCAGCCGGGCGCTTGACGCCGGTGCCCAGGTGATCGGCGTGAATGCGCGCAACCTTGCGACCCTTGAGGTTGACAGATCGATTTTCGCGCGGCTCGCACCGCGGATTCCCGACGAGGTCATCAAGATCGCGGAATCTGGCGTGCGGGGCCCGCACGACCTGCTCGCGTACGCGGCGGCTGGTGCCGACGCCGTCCTGGTCGGGGAAAGCCTGGTCATCGGCAAAGATCCGCGTACCGCCGTGGCCGACCTTGTGACGGCCGGCTCACATCCGGCACTCCGCTCGGACCGTGGTGGTGGCAGATGACGTCGTCCACGAGGTCGTCCGCACCGGTTAGCACTGCCTCGGTACCCGATGCGACCGGGCACTTCGGAGCTTTCGGCGGCCGGCTGGCACCCGAGGCGCTTATGTCGGCGCTAGAGGAACTGACCGCTGCTTATGAGGAGGCCAGGACCGAGCCGGCATTCACCGCGGATCTGGATGCGCTGCTCAGGGACTACGCAGGCCGGCCGACCTTGCTGACGGAGGTGCCCAGGTTCGCTGCCGAAGCAGGTGGCTGCCGGGTCTTTCTCAAGCGCGAGGATCTCACCCACACCGGCTCGCACAAGATCAACAACGTCCTCGGCCAGGCACTGCTCACCCGCCGGATGGGAAAGACCAGGATCATCGCCGAGACCGGGGCCGGCCAGCACGGCGTGGCAACAGCGACGGCAGCGGCATTGCTCGGCCTTGAGTGTGTCGTCTACATGGGCGAAGAGGACACCAGACGGCAAGCCCTGAACGTAGCGAGAATGCAGATGCTCGGTGCCGAAGTTGTCCCGGTCACGATCGGCAGCAAGACACTCAAGGACGCGATTAACGAGACGTTCCGCGACTGGGTGTCGAGCGTGCAGACCACGCACTACTGCATCGGCTCGGTGATGGGCCCGCATCCGTTCCCAGCGATGGTGCGTGATTTCCAGCGGGTCATCGGGGTTGAGGCCAGGGAACAGATCCAGGCGAAGGCAGGCCGGCTGCCCGACGCGGTTGTCGCCTGCGTAGGAGGCGGTTCGAACGCGATGGGGGCGTTCCATGCCTTCATCGGGGACCCAGGTGTGCGGCTGATCGGCTGTGAAGCAGGTGGTGACGGCATCAGCACCGGGCGGCACGCCGCCACGATCTCGGGCGGTTCGGCAGGAGTCATTCACGGGATGCGGACCTACCTGCTCCAAGACGGCGATGGCCAGACGCTGCCAACGCACTCCATCTCGGCCGGCCTGGATTATCCAGGAGTCGGCCCGGAGCATGCCTGGCTGCACCAGATTGGCCGCGCTGAATACCGTCCGATCTCCGACACCGCGGCGATGGAGGCGTTCTCCCTGCTTTGCCGGACCGAAGGAATCATCCCGGCGATCGAGTCAGCCCATGCCCTGTCCGGGGCGGTCGCAGTGGGCAGGGAACTCGGCCCTGGAGCGGTACTCCTGGTGAACCTGTCGGGTCGCGGCGACAAGGACGTGGACATCGCCGCCCACTGGTTCGGCCACCTAGGCGCGGCGGGCGGGCAATGACGCAGGCTGCGGCTGGTGTGTCAGGCGGCCGGGCAACTGGCCGGGTCAGCGCCGCGTTCGCGCAGGCCGCCGAGCAGCAGCGCGCTGCGCTTGTTGGCTATCTGCCTGTCGGCTTCCCTTCCGTGGAAGGGGCGATTGAGGCGGCGACGGCAATGGCCAGGTCGGGCGCCGACATCATTGAGATCGGGCTGCCTTACTCCGACCCGCTGATCGACGGGCCGGTGATACAGGAGGCCGTGCACCGCGCGCTGGAAGGCGGCGTGCACGTCACAGACGTGCTGCGCACCGTTGAGGCCGTGGCTGCTGGCGGGGTTCCTGTCCTGGTCATGACCTATTGGAATCCCATCGAACGTTATGGCGTCGCTGCGTTCGCCCGCGACCTCGCCGAGGCAGGTGGCTGCGGCCTGATCACCCCCGACCTTCCCCCTGAGGAGGCAGGAGCGTGGCTTGAGGCTGCGGCCGAATACGACCTCGATCGCGTGTTCCTGGTGGCACCGAGTTCGTCGGACGAACGGATCAAGCTGATCACTGCGGCGTGCGGCGGATTCGTCTACGCGGCATCGGTGATGGGGATCACGGGCGCAAGGGCCGCCGTCGGCGACGCGGCCGCCGGCCTGGTGGAGCGCGTGCGGAAGCACACCAAGCTTCCCGTCGCGGTCGGCTTGGGCGTGAGCACAGGAGCACAGGCCGCCGAGGTCGCTCAGTATGCCGACGGCGTTATTGTCGGCTCCGCGTTCGTCCAGCGGCTGCTTGACGCCGCCGATGCCGCGGGCGGCCGTGCGGCCGTCGCCGACCTGGCTGCTGAGCTCGCCGAGGGCGTCCGCGTCCGTCGTTAGGCCAGCGCGGGAAGTCGCCCCGCAAGGGCGTGATGCCGGATTATGAAACCTAAAATTTACCCACAGGCAGCTGCTTCTCCGATTTCGTTATGATGTCCTGGTCAGGCTCCGCTGACCTGCGCGTTAGCGAGCCTGCCTGGCGGGCCGACGTCGTCCCTCCGCTGTCTGGAATGCCTACGCGGACGAGACGACAGGAGCTTGGATGGTCCCACCCCTCACTTCGCGCACCCCAATTTCGCCGGGCAGTCACCAGTCCGGGCTCTACGATTCCCGATTCGAGCATGACGCCTGCGGTGTGGGCATGGTCGCCGACCTGTCTGGACGGCGCGCGCACGCCACCGTCGCCCAGGCGCTCAGCGTTTTGCGCAACTTGGACCACCGCGGCGCAAAGGGCGCCGACCCCGACACCGGTGATGGTGCGGGGATCCTGACACAAATACCCGACGAGCTCTTCCGCGCTGTCTGCCAGTTCCCGCTGCCGCCGCCCGGCTACTACGCAGCAGGCCTCGCTTTCGTGCCGCCTGCGGCTGGTGCGGGCGCCATGCAGCGAATCGAGCGGCTCGCCGCGCTTGAGTCGCTGGTCGTACTCGGCTGGCGTGAGGTGCCTTGTGTACCGGCCGCCTGCGGCGAAGGGGCTCGAGCGGCAATGCCCGATATGGTGCAGCTGTTCGTTGCCTCGCAGCGTGGCGATCGCGGGATCGACCTGGACCGTCGCGCGTTCTGCCTCCGTAAGCGCGCCGAGCAGGAAACCGGTATTTACCTCGCCAGCCTGTCCTGCAGGACGATCGTGTACAAGGGAATGCTCACCGCGCTGCAGCTCGAAGGGTTCTTTGCTGACCTCACCGACCCGCGTTACACCTCGGCGCTCGCACTGGCGCACTCCAGGTTCTCCACGAACACGTTCCCGTCATGGCCGCTCGCCCACCCGTTCCGGTTCACCGCGCACAACGGCGAGATCAACACGATCCGCGGCAACAGGAACTGGATGCGCGCACGCGAGGCCATGCTGCAGTCGGCGGTGATCCCGCCGGATGCCGAAGGTCGCGGGATCGAGCGCCTGCTACCCATCCTCGACGAGGCCGCCAGCGACTCGGCCAGCTTCGACGCATGCCTCGAGCTGCTGCACCTGGGCGGCAGATCGCTCCCGCACGCCGTGCTGATGATGATCCCTGAGGCATGGGAGAACGACACCTCGATGGACAGGGATCTGCGGGCGTTCTACCGCTTCCACGCCTCGCTGATGGAGCCCTGGGACGGCCCGGCCCTCATCGCTTTCACCGACGGAACCCTCGCCGGCGCGGTGCTTGATCGCAACGGCCTGCGCCCTGGCAGGTACTGGATCACTGCTGACGGCCTGGTCGTGCTGGCCAGCGAGGTCGGGGTACTGGAGATCGAGCCCGCGCAGATCGTGCGGAAGGGCAGGTTGCAGCCGGGCAAGGTGTTCCTCGTCGACACCGCGGCCGGGCGGGTCATCGAGGATCACGAGGTCAAGGCCGAGCTGACCGCTCAGCAGCCGTATGACGCCTGGCTGCACGCGGGCCTACTGCACCTCGATGACCTGCCCGACCGGCAGCGCGAGCTGCCGGACGGCCAGGCTCTTGCCGCCCAGCAGCGGCTGTTCGGCTACACAGAAGAGGAACGCAAAGTCATCCTCGCGCCGATGGCGCGCACTGGCGCCGAGGCCATCGGCTCGATGGGCGATGACACGCCGATCGCGGCGCTGTCTGACCGGCCGAGGCTGATCTTTGACTACTTCGCACAGCAGTTTGCCCAGGTCACCAACCCGCCGCTGGACGCGATCAGGGAGGAACTGGTCACCGCGCTTGCGGCAGCGACCGGCCCTGAGCACAACATCTTCGATCCCGGCCCCGCGTCGTGCCGCCAGATCGTCCTGCCGTACCCGGTCATTGGCGACAGCGATCTGGCCAAGATCATTCACATTAACGAGGACCGGGACCTGCCCGGCTTCGCCGCGCACGTGGTCGACGGCCGGTATCTGGTCGCCCGCGGCGGTCAGGCACTTCGCGCGCGGCTGGCCGAGATCAAGGCCGAGGTCAGCGACGCGATCGAAGCGGGCGCCAAGATCATCGTGCTTTCCGACCGGGGCGCCTCGATGGGCGGAGGACACATCCGCGCCGCGGGTGAGCCCGCCGAAACGCTCGCGACCGGGGACGCCGCTGCCTGGGCGCCGATCCCATCGCTGCTGCTGACCGGGTCAGTTCATCATCACCTGATCAGGGAGCGAACCCGCACCAGGGCAGGGCTGGTAATCGAGGCGGGCGACGTACGGGAGACGCACCACGTCGCTCTGCTGATCGGCTACGGGGCTGCGGCGGTTTGCCCCTACCTGGCAATCGAGACCGCCGAGGATATGGCGCGAGCTGGCCTGCTCGGGAGTACGAGCAGCCGCAAGGCGGCTACGAACCTGATCAAGGCGCTCGGCAAGGGCTTGCTGAAGATCATGTCGAAGATGGGTGTGTCCACCGTCGCCTCGTACACGGGAGCGCAGATCTTCGAGGCGATCGGGCTCGGCAGCGAGGTCATCGACGAGTGCTTCGCCGGCACCTCCTCGAGGCTTGGCGGGATCGGCTTCGACCAGATCGCCGAGGTCACCGCCGCTCGCCATGCCCGGGTCTACCCAGCCAGGGCAGCCGAGATCGCTCATCCTGACCTTGACGTCGGCGGCGATTACCACTGGCGGCGAGGCGGCACTCCGCACTTGTTCAGCCCGGAGGCGATTTTCCGGCTGCAGCACGCGACCCGTACCGGCCAGGCCGAGATATTCCGCGAGTACACCAGGGAGGTAGACGACCAGGCCGCGAGGCTCATGACCCTGCGCGGCCTGCTGGCGATCCGCGGGGTCGACGGCGGAACCGCCTCAGCCAGGCGGCCAGTGCCGCTCGAGGAGGTCGAGCCGGTAAGCGCAATCGTGAGGCGATTCGTGACCGGCGCGATGTCGTACGGATCGCTGTCAGCAGAGGCCCACGAGACACTGGCGATCGCGATGAACAGGCTCGGCGGCAGGTCCAATTCCGGTGAGGGCGGGGAGGACGCTGAGCGCTACACGCCAGATGCCAACGGCGACGTTCGCCGCTCGGCGATCAAGCAGGTCGCGAGCGGTCGCTTCGGTGTTACCAGCGAGTATCTCGTCAACGCCGATGACATCCAGATCAAGATGGCGCAGGGGGCAAAGCCAGGCGAGGGCGGGCAGCTTCCAGGGCACAAGGTCTACCCGTGGATCGCGAAGACCAGGCACTCTACGCCGGGCGTCGGGCTCATCTCGCCGCCGCCGCACCACGACATTTACTCGATCGAGGACCTCGCTCAGCTCATCGCTGACCTGAAGAACGCCAACCCGGCGGCCAGGGTCAGCGTCAAGCTCGTCGCCGAGGCCGGCGTGGGAACCATCGCGGCCGGCGTTGCCAAGGCGCACTCGGACGTCGTGCTGATCTCCGGCCACGATGGTGGCACCGGGGCCTCGCCGCTGACCAGCATCAGGCACGCCGGTGCGCCGTGGGAGCTCGGGCTCGCGGAGACCCAGCAGACGCTGCTCCGCAACGGCCTGCGGGACCGTGTCGTGGTACAGGTAGACGGCCAGCTGAAAACCGGCAGAGATGTGATCATCGCCGCGTTGCTCGGCGCCGAGGAGTTCGGCTTCGCCACAGCCCCGCTGGTCAGCGTGGGTTGCGTGATGATGCGCGCTTGCCATAACGACACCTGCCCAGTCGGGGTAGCGACCCAGAACCCGGAGCTCAGGCAGCGCTTCGCCGGGCGTCCTGAGAATGTCGTGACCTTCATGGAGTTCATCGCCGGTCAGGTCCGTGAGTACCTCGCGATGCTGGGCTTCCGCAGCCTGGCCGATGCGGTCGGTCAGGCTGAGTTGCTCGCGCCGGCGCTACCACCTGGCGCGCGCAATGCCGCGTTCCTCGACCTGGCACCTTTGCTGCACGTGCCTCCGCTGCCAGCGGGCACCGCCAGGCGCAAGATGACCAGCCAGCCAAGCCATCTTCATCTGGCGCTGGACAACACGCTGATTCAGCTCACCGAGGGAGCTCTGGCCAGCGGCAGCCCGGTTCGCCTGGAGCTGCCGGTCAGGAACGTCAACAGGGCAGTCGGCACCATGCTGGGCTATCACGTGACTAAGCGCTGGGGCGGCCAAGGGCTGCCCGATGACACGATCATCGTCGTGCTGCGCGGATCGGCGGGGCAGTCGCTTGGCGCGTACCTGCCCGCTGGCGTCACCATCCAGCTCAGCGGTGATGCCAACGACTACGTCGGGAAGGGGCTGTCGGGCGGGCGCATCATCGTCGCGCCTGATCCGGGAGCCACGTTCGCCGCACACGAGCAGGTCATCGCCGGGAACGTAATCGGCTATGGCGCCACCGGAGGCGAGCTGTTCCTTCGCGGCGTGGTGGGAGAGCGGTTCTGCGTCAGGAACTCGGGCGCTACTGCCGTGGCCGAGGGAGCAGGCGACCACGGCTGCGAGTACATGACAGGCGGCCGCGTGGTCGTACTCGGTCCGGTCGGCCGCAATTTTGCTGCGGGCATGTCAGGCGGGATCGCCTACCTGCTTGACCCCGATCCTGCGCTGATCAATACCGAGATGGCCGACATCGAGTTCGTCACCGGGGCCGACTCGGACTTCCTGGCCGCACTGCTCGACCGGTACGCGGCAGAAACCGGCTCGTCCGTTGCCGCTGGGCTCATCGCCGACTGGCCGGCTGCGCAGCAGCGGCTGCGCCGGGTGATGCCCAGGGACTACAAGAAAGTGCTCGCCGCTACCAGCCGCGCCAGGCGCGACGGCGATGATGTGGCCACAGCCGTGATGGCCGCGGTTCGCGGCTAGGGGAGAGCGGCGCGATTGTGAGATACCGAGGTGACATGGCCGATCCGACCGCGTTCTTGAGTACGCAGCGGGAGACCGCCCCGAGGCGGCCAGCTGACGTCCGGATAAGAGACTGGCGCGAGGTCTACGCGAGCATGCGCGACGCCGACCTGGAGCGGCAAGCCAGCAGGTGCATGGACTGCGGGATACCGTTCTGCCACAACGGCTGTCCGCTGGGGAACCTGATCCCGGAATGGAACGAGCTGGTCTCTCGGCAGCACTGGCGCGACGCGGTAGCGCGCTTGCACGCGACCAACAACTTTCCCGAATTCACCGGGCTGCTTTGTCCCGCGCCATGCGAATCGGCATGTGTGCTCGGGATCAACGCCGATCCGGTGGCGATCAAACAGGTCGAGCTTGAGCTGATCGACCGCGCCTGGGCTGAAGGCTGGGTAGTGAGCCAGCCGCCCGCGCCGTCCGCCGCAGCAGCAGGAAAGCGCGTGGCCGTGGTTGGTTCAGGCCCGGCCGGCCTCGCGGCCGCGCAGCAGCTGGCCAGAGCAGGTCACGCCGTCACCGTTTTCGAACGTGACGATCTGGCCGGCGGGTTGCTCAGGTATGGAATCCCCGAGTTCAAGCTGGAGAAGTGGCGGCTGGATCGCAGGCTCGATCAGATCCGCGCCGAGGGAGCGGCCTTCGAGTGCGGCGTGGCCGTCGGCACCGATATCACCGCCACCGACCTGCGTCGCGATTACCAGGCGGTCGTGCTGGCCTGCGGGGCCCGGGTACCGCGCGGGCTGCAGGTGCCTGGCGCCGGCCTGGCCGGCATCCACCAGGCGATGGAATACCTGCCGCTCGCGAACCGCGCGGTGATGGCGGGGGCTCGGGCGGGTGCCATTCCAGCGATCTCGGCGCGCGGGCGTCACGTGGTGATCATCGGCGGCGGCGACACCGGGGCGGACTGCCTGGGCACCGCCCTTCGGCAGGGCGCAGCGACTGTCACGCAGCTGGAGATCATGCCGCAGCCCCCGCAGCAGCGGCCAGCGGGTCAGCCATGGCCGACGCACCCCATGATCTTCCGCGTATCGACATCGCACGAGGAAGGCGGTGAGCGGGTCTACGCGGTCTCGACGCAGGAGTTCCTCGGCGACGAGAACGGCCGCGTCCAGGCGGTGCGGCTGGCCGACGTCGACCTCAAAGACGGTCGCCTGACGGTCAGGCGCGATACCGAGCGTGAGATCGCTTGCGATCTCGTGCTGCTCGCAATGGGTTTCACCGGGGCAGAGGATGGCGGATTGCTGTCCGGCATGGGCATCAGCCTGACCGAGCGCGGCACCGTACCGCGAGATGGCGGTTATGCCACCACGGTCCCTGGCGTCTTCGTGGCTGGCGATATGGGCCGGGGTCAGTCGCTGATTGTCTGGGCGATCGCCGAAGGCCGGTCTGCAGCGGCTGCAGTCGACCGGTTCCTGTCCGGCACGAGCGCTCTGCCGGTAGCGATTGCCGCGTCCGCTGCCCCGCTCCGGCTAGCTGGCCGCTGAGGCGAGCCCTGTTCCGGTGGCTCTGGACCGGTCAGGGCCGGGGGCATGATCATGCCCAGCGCGCGCTATGGGAGTATCTGCCAACGTGACCTCTGAGTCTTCGCCCGACCTACCGCGATCGGTCAAGCCGCTGCTCGGGCAGCGCGGTGTTGCATGACGCGGATCAAATCTGCCCGCCCGCGCACGGTCCGGCTGGCTGTGACGAGCACATTCATCATCTTTCTGGCGCTTGCCGCATGCACGCCTGCAGCTACTCGTCACCACGACGCGGTGCCCCGGCCGGCCGGGATCCAGAAGATCAAGCACGTCATCATCATTACGCAGGAGAACCGGTCGTTCGACAGCTACTTCGGGACCTATCCGCATGCGGACGGCATCCCCCGGCACGGATCGACTCCGGCGGTCTGCATCCCGAACCCGCACGGCAAGTGCATCAGGCCATACCACGACAAGGCTGACCGCAGCGGGGGTGGTCCGCACGGAATAGCGGACGCGGTCGGTGATGTGGATGGCGGCAAGATGGACGGCTTCGTCCGCCAGCTCGACAAGGCCAAGCGGCGCTGTCATGTCTTCGGTGATCCCGTGTGCGTGGCGTCGGGGCGGGACGTCATGGGCTATCACACCGCCGCCGAAATACCGAACTACTGGGACTATGCCCGCAATTTCGTGCTGCAGGACCACATGTTCGAGGCCGTTAGGTCGTGGTCACTGCCAGAGCATCTGTTCATGGTCTCGGCGTGGTCCGCGAGGTGCCGGAACCAATCCCCGATGAGCTGCCGCAACAACATTGCGGGACCGTACAGCATCAGGAAGTTCGGGCACCTCGTGAAGCAGGCCATGAACACGGGCGCGGACCCGGTGAACCTGGCCTGGACTGACATCACCTGGCTGCTGCACGCGCATCATGTGAGCTGGGCCTACTACCTGCAAAGCGGTGGCCAGCCCGATTGCGAAAATGATTCAGCGCTGACCTGCCGGCCCGTGAAGCAGAGCGCCTCCACGCCGGGGATCTGGAACCCTCTGCCGCTGTTCACCGACGTTCGTCAGGACCATCAGGTGGGGAACGTAAAGCCGCTCGAGTCTTACCTGCACGCGGCACAGACCGGGACCTTGCCGGCCGTGAGCTGGATCACGCCGTCCGCGGCTAACAGCGAGCACGCTCCGGCCAGCGTGCACCGCGGCCAGGCGTTCGTGACCTCCGTCATCAACGCTGCCATGAAAAGCCGGGACTGGCCGTCCACCGCCATCTTCCTCACCTGGGACGACTGGGGCGGGTTCTATGACCACGTCGTGCCGCCGGTGGTGGACAGGAACGGCTACGGATTGCGCGTGCCCGGGATCGTCATCTCCCCGTACGCCAAGCACGGCTACATCGATCACCAGGTCCTCAGCAGCGATGCTTACCTGAAATTTATCGAGGACGACTTCCTGGGCGGTGCCCGCCTCAATCCGCGTACGGACCACCGGCCTGACCGGCGCCCTGACGTGCGCGAGGCCCTGCCGTCGCTTGGCAACCTGCTGAACGACTTCAACTTCAATCAGACGCCAGGGCCCCCGCTGCTCCTGCCGACCAATCCGCCGACTGACTCGCCGACTATCGATCCCTACTTCTCCGGACGGCCCACCTGCTTCGGGTGCACGAACCCGCCACCCGGCCCGTTCCGAGCCCGCCGCGAACACCGCCACCATCAGGCCTGACGCAGGTGCCCCGGGTGGGATTCGAACCCACACTGGATGGATTTTGAGGCCATTGACTCTGCCGTTGGTCTACCGGGGCAACACGGGCGATCCTGTGGCGCGCCGTGCCTGCACTCAATGTAGCGGCTGTGGATAGGCTTCAGTGGGTGAGCCAGTCACCGTACCGCGTTGTGATCGCCGAGGATGAAGCCCTGATCCGGCTCGACCTCAAGGAAATGCTCGAGGAGCCCGGCGAGGGCGCCTACCTCGTGGTCGGCGAGGCTTCCGACGGCGACACCGCTGTCCAGCTCGCGGCCGACCTGAAGCCCGATCTGGTCATCATGGACATCAAGATGCCGGTACTTGACGGCATCTCGGCTGCCGAGCAGATCACGGAGCGCCGACTAGCACCAGTCGTCATCCTGACCGCCTTCTCGCAGCGCGACCTGGTACAGCGGGCAAGCAGTGCAGGCGCGATGGCCTACCTGGTCAAGCCCTTCACCAAGGCAGAGCTGGTACCTGCCATCGAGATCGCTGTCAGCAGGTTCGCCGAGCTGAACGCGCTGCAGTCAGAGATCGGCGATCTTCGCGAGCGGCTCGCGATGCGCAAGCTGCTTGACCGGGCCAAGGGCGTGCTCCAGGCAAATCATGCGATGACCGAGCCAGAAGCCTTCCGGTGGATCCAGAAGACATCAATGGACCGGCGGATGACGATGCGCGCGCTGGCGCAGGAGGTGCTCGAAGGCCAGGCGTCTCCGCAACCGAGCACGGCGGGAACCCCGGCAGCCGACCAAGGCGCCGCG
>DATELR010000306.1:0-7788 GCA_035276345.1 Streptosporangiaceae bacterium
GTTGCGGCACGCCGTGGGAGCGGGTGACCGGACTTTGCTGAAGCTGCTGGCCGATGAGTACGTCCGCCGGTTCGGCGGGCTTGAACCAGGGCGGCCGGTCGCTGGCGTGTTCGCGACCATCGCGGTCAACCAGGCGGCCGATCTGGACGGGATCCGCGCTTCGCTGCTCGAGTCAGGGGAGAGCCCTGTTCAGGCTGAAGGTTTTGGAGGCACCGGCGGGGGATCGGGGTCTGGTGCCGGGTCAGGATCGGGTTCAGCCGGGTTGCAGGCTCGACTGGCCGCGGCGCGCGCCGACCGGGGCGTGGCGGATGTGCGGGCCGAATTGCGGGCCGCAGTCTGGCGGGCGCTGGTTGCGGACCGGGGAGCGCAGGCGGTCAGGGAGACGATGCGGGTCGAGCTGCCCGAGGACATGGACATCGTCACCGCGTCGGCGACGGAGCAGCGGGCGATGGCGGCCGCGATCGGGCCGCTCGCTCAGCGGCTGACGTACGTGCTGGCGAGGCTGGCGGTGCGGCGGCGGCGGACGATGTCGATCCGGCGGACGATGCAGCGGGCGATGGGCACGGGCGGGGTTCCGTTCCGGCTCGTGACCGAGCCCGCGCGGCCGCCACGGCCGGAGATCGTCGTGCTGGCGGACATGTCGGGGTCGGTGGCGGCGTTCTCGCGATTCACGCTGGATCTGCTGGTGGCGCTCGATTCACGGCTGAACCGGCTCCGGGTGTTCTCGTTTGTCGACGGGGTCGCGGACATTACCGAGCTGGTGCGAGAGGCGCGCGGGGCCGGCCGCCGGCTGACGACCAGGGAGGCGGCGCGGGATGCCATCCGGTGGAGCGGCAGCTCGGACTACGGCTACGTGATGCGGCAGTTCGCGCGGGAGTATGCGCCGCGGCTGACACGCC
The DNA here is from genome assembly GCA_035276345.1 of Streptosporangiaceae bacterium. GTDB lineage: Bacteria > Actinomycetota > Actinomycetes > Streptosporangiales > Streptosporangiaceae > Chersky-822. Next base: position 900 of record DATELR010000306.1, read on the forward strand.
GGTCGGTCGTGCTGGTGGTCGGGGACGCGCGATCGAACTACGGCGATCCGCGGGTTCAGGCGTTCGCGGATATCTGCGAGCGCGCCGGCCGGGTGTACTGGCTGAACCCGGAACCGCGGCGGTTCTGGAACGAGGGCGATTCGGTGATCGGGCGGTATGCGCCGCTGTGCGCGCAGGTCAGGGAGTGCCGGACGCTGCGGCAGATCGCTGACTTCGTTGAGTCGCTGACGGTGTCCTCGGCCGGAGAGTAGAACGTAGGAGAGCTTCATCTGGAACCGGGCGAGACGGCGCGGTGGCGCCGACGAAAGGACGCAGGTGATGAGCTTTCAGAAGACCCCGGGCGGAACCCGCGGTGCTAGGGGAGTAGGGAACTCGAACGCGTTCACGCGCTTCGCGAACAAGATGATGATCAGGTGGCACAAGCGGTCAGGCGACAAGTTCCAGGGATTTGACCTGTGCTACCTGACGACGGTGGGTGCCAAGACCGGCCAGAAGCGGCAGGTTACGGTCGGCCGTTTCCCGGACGGCGACAACGCCTGGCTGGTGGTCGCGTCGATTGGCGGGGCCGCGAAGAACCCTGGCTGGTACCACAACATCGCAGCCCATCCTGATCAGGTCTGGGCCGAGTTCGGTGGCCAGCAGTTCCGCGTGACGCCGCACCAGCTTGAGGGTCAGGAGCGCGCGGAGGCGTGGCAGCGGATCACCAAAGCTGCGCCGCGCTATGGCAGCTACGAGACGAAGACCGACCGCGTTATCCCGATAATCCGGCTGACACGCGCCGACTGACCGAACGCGAAAGCCAGCCGAGTGTGCTTGCCACGTTGACAAGTTAGTGATGACTCACTATCTTAATCGTCATGGGTCGAACTGGCAGGGTCCGGATGAGCGCCGAGGAGCGCCGCGAGCAGGTGCTCGAGGTCGCGCTCGGCGAGTTCGCTGCCAAGGGCCTGGCTGGCACCTCGACCGAGGATGTCGCGCGCAGAGCGGACATCAGCCAGCCGTACTTGTTCCGGCTCTTCGCGACCAAGAAAGCGCTGTTCCTGACGCTGGTGGACCGGTGTTTCAAGAAGGTTGAGGACACCTTCATCGAGGCGGCAGGGGACTCCGTCGGCGAAGAGGCGCTCGAGGCGATGGGCGATGCCTACGAGAAGCTCCTCGAAGACCGGACGCTGCTGCTCCTGCAGATGCAGGCGTACGCGGCCACCGATGACCCGGAGATCCGGGCGGCGACGAGGGATGGATACAAGGACCTCTGGATGCTCGTCGAGCGGCTGACCGGGCTGCCCTTCGAGCGGGTCGTGGAGTTTTTCGCCATGGGCATGCTGATTAATGTCGCAGCGGCCCTTGACCTGCCCGCCGTTGACGAGCGCTGGACCAGCTGGTGCCCGAAGTAGCACGAATTTTTTTTCGCATCGAAAGTTAGTGACTACTCACTTTCTAAGGAGAAAAGCGTGAGTGCGAGAAGCCGGACGATCTGGACCTTCGTGATCACCTCGGCGGCCCTGTTCATGGCGTCGCTGGACAACCTGGTGGTGACCACGGCGCTGCCATCGATACGCGATCATCTGCACTCCTCGCTGGAGGGGCTGCAATGGACGGTGAACGCATACACGCTGACCTTCGCGGTGCTGCTGCTGACGGGCGCGGCGCTTGGTGACCGGTACGGCCGCCGTCGCATGTTCGTGATCGGCCTTGCCGTGTTCACCGGCGGATCTGCGGCTGCAGCGCTCGCACCTGGCATCGGCTGGCTGATCGCCGCCCGTGCCGTGCAGGGCGTCGGGGCTGCGATCCTGATTCCGCTGACCCTGACGTTGCTGTCGGCGGCTGTGTCACCTGAGCGGCGCGGTCTCGCCCTCGGAGCCTGGGGCGCCGTTGGCGGCCTGGCGATCGCCATCGGCCCGCTCGTGGGCGGCGCCGTTGTCGAGGGCGCGTCGTGGCAGTGGATCTTCTGGCTGAACGTGCCGATCGGCCTCGCGTTGCTGCCGGTCGCCATGGCCAGGCTGACCGAGAGCCGCGGTCCGTCGACCCGGCTTGACCTGCGAGGCCTGGTTCTGGCCAGCGTTGGCCTGACCGGGATCGTCCTCGGCGTCGTGCGAGGCAACGATCACGGATGGACGAGCGCCACCGTGCTGCCGCCGATCGTGGCTGGCGCACTCCTGGTCGCGGCGTTCATCGCCTGGGAAATGCGGGCGCCACAGCCGATGCTGCCCATGCACTTGTTCCGCAGCCGCAGTTTCTCGCTGACCAACGTCACATCGCTGCTGATGTTCTTCGGGATGTTCGGCTCGATCTTCCTGCTGGCCCAGTTCCTGCAGGTGGTGCAGCACTACAGCCCGCTCGAGGCCGGGCTTCGCACCCTGCCGTGGACGGCGATGCCGGTCTTCATCGCCCCCATCGCCGGGACGCTGTCCGACCGGATCGGCGGCCGGCCGCTGCTGGTGATCGGACTCGCCATGCAGGCAATCGGGATCGGATGGATAGCAGCGATCGCGAGCCCGACGGTTGCTTATGCGGCGCTTATCCCCGCCTTCGTCGTCGCCGGGATCGGGATGTCGCTGTTCTTCGCGCCGGTCGCGAACATGGTGCTCGGGTCGGTTCGCCGCGATGAGGAAGGGATCGCCTCCGGCGCCAACAACGCGATCAGGGAGCTCGGCGGGGTCTTCGGGATCGCCGTGCTGGGAGCCGTCTTCTCGGCGCACGGCAGCTACGCGAGCGGAGCCTCGTTCGTCTCGGGGATGTCCTCGGCGGTCTGGGTCGGCGCCGCTGCCGTCGCAGCGGCCAGCGCGGCGGCACTCGCGCTGCCTCGGATGCGGAAGGCCCGCAACGAGGTTCGCGCGAGCGAGCGCCCAGCGGAGGAGCGGCTTGAGGGCGAAGCGGTGCCCGAACTCGCTCAGACCCGGTAGCCCTTAACAGGGCAGTACACAGGCCGGCCGGCTGGCTTGCCTCAGTCCATCCAGGACGAGGGCGACCAGCCGGCCGGCCTATTCGTTGTCATCATTCTCCACTCGGCGCCTGGAAATAGCTGCGATGCGATTGATCGCCTCTGCCGCGTGGCCAATGCCGGTCCTTAACGAATGTCTCCCGTAGTCGGAGGTCATTCTGCGGCGTGTCACACGAAAGGAATACGGGAGACCATTAGAGTGTCGGCACTGAACCGCGTGGCGAACAGATTTCACGCATTCGACCGTGGATTGCCGATTGGAGAAATTGTGAATATGCGCCCTCTGGCCCGCCGGACCGCAGCCTCTAGGCCTGCCGCGATTATGGCTCTAGGACTGGCGTCAGCGGCGATTCTGGGCGCAATACCAGCGCATGCGGCGGCCGGCGCGCGCACGGTCGGCGGGCACGACAGGGCGGGGCTGACGAACGCTCGACCGCAGCAATCCGGACCGCGGGACTGGCCGGCCTATCTGTACTCCAATCAGCATCCCTCCTTCGCCGCGGCCGACACGGGAATCAAGGTCGGCAACGTTGGCCATCTCGTCCGCAAGTGGCACTTTCGAGGTGACCCAGCGACACAGGCCGGCCAGCCGGGTCCCGGCTTCCTCGCGAGCCCGACAGTGAGCGGCGGGGCAATCTACATCGGGTCGAATACGGGCTGGTTCTACAAGCTCAACGAGAGCACCGGCGCCGTACTTGCGAAGAGATTCCTGGGCTTTCAGACCGATCCGCACTGTGTGACCAAGGGAATCATCGCAACCGCCACGATCGCCACCGATCCGAACGATGGTCAGCAGACGGTCTATATCGCCGCGCCCGGCGGCTTCTTGTATGCGCTCAGTGCGTCCGACCTGTCCGTGAAGTGGCAGTCCGTGATCTCCACAGCTACCAGCTTCTTCGATTGGTCATCCCCCACAGTGATCAACGGCCGGATCTACGTCGGTGTCTCTTCTAACTGTGACGCACCGCTCGTGCCCGGCGCGCTGATGAGCTTCAACCAGGTCACAGGGAGCAGGATTGCGACGTTCAGCGTCATGCCGCCCGGGGCTCGTGGCGGTTCCATCTGGTCGTCGGCAGCGGCCGGTCCGGCCGGGGATATCTATGTCACCACAGGCAACCCTGCGCCGGATGGCGTGAACGGTCACGCGGACTCGATACTGAAGCTTAATCGGGTCACGCTGGCGCTTCGCGGCTCGTTCACCGTCCCCACAAGTCAGCTGATTCCTGATAGCGATTTCGGCGCGTCGCCGGTGATCTTCGGCACGTACGTCGGCGCCTGCAACAAGAACGGTGTTTTCTACGCGGTAAACCGCTTCACGATGAAACTTGCCTGGTCTGTGCGGGTCACGGCTAAAAACACGACCCACCACAAGCTGTGCATAGCGGGATCGGCATACGATGGCCGTTCGCTGTACCTTGCGGGTCAGTCGAATTTCGTTGGCGGAAAACTATTCCGCGGATCGCTGACCAGCGTTAATGCTACTACCGGGGCGGTCAAATGGAGGACCGGGCTGCCCAATGGCGTTAACGGGACGCCGACGATCAATGGATCCGGAATCATCGCCGTCGGGACTTATCTCACATCCACTGTTCCTAATGCCGTCTACCTGGTCGACGCCAGTAACGGCAATATCCTGCGCACGGTGGCGAGCGGCCAGCAGGACTTCGGGCAGAGCGTGTTCGCCAACGGCGGGATTGTCACCGCAAACCTCGGCGGCGTCACCCGCTGGGGCTTCGTGACCCACTAGTCAAAGATCCCCAGCCAGGTGGCGCCTCGTCAGGCATCCGGTCCAGCGGGCCGCGCTGGAAACGGAAGGTGCGGCGCAGCCGATCGACATGGAGTTCGGGCAGAAGCTGCTCAGCAAGGTCATAACCAGCTTCGACGAGGCTGGTGAGAAGCGCAGCGGCCTCGTCCGCCGGCGCACTGAAGTGAATAGGGCTCGGGATTGGTGTTGCCGAGCAGCTCGTCCAGCAGAGCCGCGGCGTCGGCCAGGGACTGGTGCTGCAACTCCACCAGCAGGCCTTGGCCTGCAGGGCCCCCCAGCCAGAACTCCTCGGCTGCCGCGTGTTCTCTTGCGTCATAGGCCCAGCCTCGCCGGTCCCTGCCACCGGCGCGTTCAGCCACCTCTGCCAGATCGTCGTCCTGCGGCAGGTTGCGCCAGAAGGTGCCCAGTTCCAGGTCGGACCACCTGTCCGGATACCCTCGCCCGACTGATCCGCCCACCAGCATTGCTCTTGCGCCTCGAGAAGTCTGGTAGCTGGCCGCGACCTTTGCCGCGGCTTCCAGCCGCCAATCCGCTGAACTGCTGATACCGGCCACATCGGCAGGGTAATGCCGGTCATGCACGGGCCTTCGCCTGAGTTCTAGTGTTGGCTGCTGAGGACGCTGAGCGCCTCGCGAGCAGGGGGGTTAGCAATGGAGTCGCATCCCGGCGTGTTCGTCTCGAGCGTGAACGCTGCGGAGTGGGAGCCTGATCCGGAGGTTCCCGGCAGCGAGATGCAGGAGTTTGCCCACGCTGACGGGGTGTGGGCCGGTCTGACCCGGTTCACCGCCGTCGATGGCCCGACTCCGTGGATGCCGTCTCAGCGAGAGACGATTCATGTGCTCGAAGGTCAGGTGCGGATCGAGATCGCCGGCGGGCCGACGCTGACGCTCAAGCCTGGCGATGTGGCTTCGCTTCCGGCTGGCCTGGAGACGATCTGGCACATCACCCCGCCATTCAAGGAGCTCTGGGTTCTCGCGTGATGTCTGCCTGAGATTGACTCTGATCAGGCGCGATTGGCCCGACTTCGCAATCGGCCTTGACAAGCAGGGGTGCGCCGCTTCAAAATTGTCGGTCAGACGACCGAACGAGACTATCGGGCGGTGCGAGCCAAGCTGGGGGGATCAAGGTGGTGGAGCAGGACACCCGGACGCGGATTCTGACCGCGGCCAAGGGCGTGCTGCTGGACGTGGGGTACGCGAAGCTGTCCACCCGGGCCATCGCGGAGGCAGCGGGAGTGCCGCTTAGCCAGATCCATTACTACTTCGGGTCGAAGCAGAACCTGATGCTCGCCGTCCTGGACTATGAGAACCAGGTTCGGCTGACGCGGCAGGTCGCCCTGTTTGAGGCAGACAAGCCACTCTGGGAGCAGTGGCTGCGTGCCTGCGACTTCTTCGACGAAGACATTGAGTCGGGCTATGTGCGCGTGCTGATGGAAATGACCGCTGCCGGGTGGTCCGACCGGGAGATCGCCGCCGCCGTATCGTCCCAGGTGAAGGGCTGGTTCGACCTTCTGGCCGAGGTCGCGCAGCGAGCGGCAAAGCGGTTCGGAGCGACGTCCCCGTTCACCCCGGAGGAACTGGCCGCGCTGGCTGGCCTTCCGTTCCTCGGGGCAGAAGCGGTGATTCTGCTTGGCCTGGACGAGTCGAAGATTGCGGCGCGTCCCGCCTTGCGCAAGGTCGGTGAAGTGCTGCGCAGGCTCGAGGAGTCGTCAGAGCCGGGGCAGCCGCGATGAGGGCCTGTTACCCCGACAGCGACGGACTCGTCGTTCGCGACGGCGTCGAGATCCGCTACGAGCGCTACGGCGATGGGTGGCCGGCGATCCTGCTGCTGCCAACCTGGTCGCTGGTTCACTCCCGGCACTGGAAGATGCAGATCGCTTACCTGTCGCGGCATTTCACTGTGGTGTGCTTTGACGGGCGGGGCAGCGGCAAGTCCGGCCGGCCAACGAGCCCGAGCGCGTACACCGACGTCGCGTTCGCATCCGACGCGGTGGCGGTGATGGACGCCGCCGGAATCGACAGGGCGGTCCTGGCCAGCGTCTCGTGCGGCGCATTCTGGACGCTGCAGTTGTGCGTCAGGCATCCGGACCGGGTTCTGGGGGCGGTGTTCATCGCGCCGACCGCGCCCCTGGTGCCGCCGCTTGCCGAGCGCCGGGTGCAGCGCTTCAGTGAAGTGCTCAACGA
>DATELR010000307.1:0-5162 GCA_035276345.1 Streptosporangiaceae bacterium
ACTCGCAAGTCCCGGCGAACGCTCGCCCTGCCAACACGTTGCACCGATGCTCTGCGTCGGCTGATGCAGCGCCAAGACCGCGAGCGATCCGCGGCCGGGCCACGCTGGCATGACACCGGCCTGGTTTTCACCACGCGCTACGGAACAGCGCTCGGCCCAGCGAACATCCGCCGCGATTTCCGCACGGCCATCTCCGGCGCGTCAGGCATGAATGCGGGGGAGTGGGCGCCACGCGAACTGCGGCATAGCTTCGTCTCCCTGCTGTCCGACAGCGGCACGCCCATTGAGGAAATCTCCCGGCTGATCGGCCACAAGAGCACGACTGTTACTGAGCTGGTGTACCGCAAGCAGATACGCCCGGTGATGCAGAGCGGCGCCGACGCCATGGACCGGATCTTCGGGCCAGCCAGGGACGCTCAGTCACGCAATTAGTCACTCAGAATGTCGGTGACGGCCGACCGGACAACGCCGCATCGGCGTGAACTGGGAGAATGTGGTGGGCGGTACTGGGATTGAACCAGTGACCTCTTCCGTGTCAGGGAAGCGCTCTCCCGCTGAGCTAACCGCCCGCGAGGCGGAAGCGGGAATCGAACCCGCGTACAGGGCTTTGCAGGCCCTTGCCTAAGCCACTCGGCCATTCCGCCACCGGCCGCTCGCCGTGAGGGGAGCGAGCCGAGGTGCCTGCAGAGCCGCCCAGACAGTCTGGCGTTGTCGCAAACTTCGCAAGACGACGTCCGGCACCTCCGAGCGGACGACGGGATTCGAACCCGCGACCCTCACCTTGGCAAGGTGATGCTCTACCAGCTGAGCCACGTCCGCACTGTCGGCCCGCCAGGAACGGGCCATCACCGCCATACCAGGGTACCGGCTGGCGTGCGTTCAGAACTGTAGCCGATCCAGGCTGGCCCGCCAAACCCCGGGCAGCAGAGCAATCACCACGGCCTCCACATAAGAGGTGCTGAGGTCGGCATATCCGGCAGCCGGGCATGATGGCAGGCTGTCAGCCATGCGAAACGTGATCGTCAGCGGCGAGCCGCTCACCGTTGAGGACGTCGTCGACGTCGCGCTCGGCCGCGCCACCGCTCAGCTTGGCCCCGACGTACCCGAGCGAATGCGGGCGAGCCGCGAGGTTGTGACATCTGCCCTGTCCGGCCCGCACGCCGTGTACGGCGTCAACACGGGCTTCGGCGCGCTCGCCGACACCCGGGTAGGTGAACAGGACCTGACCACGCTGCAGCGCGCGATCATCATGTCCCACGCCGCAGCCTCCGGTGAGCCGCTGAACGACGAGACCGTCCGGGCCATGCTCCTGCTTCGCGCGCGGACGCTCGCGGCTGGTTATTCCGGCGTTCGCCCTGACTTGCCCGCCAGGCTGATCGAGATGCTGAACCTCGGCCTGCTCCCGGTCATCCCGGGCAAAGGGTCGGTCGGCGCGTCGGGCGACCTCGCGCAGCTCGCGCACCTTGCCCAGCCGCTGATCGGAGAGGGACGCCTGCGCAGGCCCGGTGCCCCGCGCGAGGGCCGGCCGGCCGGAGAGGTCTTGGCCGAGAACGGGATCGCGCCACTAACTCTGGCACCCAAGGAGGGCCTGTCTCTGGTCAATGGCACCGAGCCGATGCAGGCGCTGCTCGCGTTCTCGGTGCATGACGCTGAGCTGCTCGTGACGGCGGCGGACGTCGCGTGCGCGCTGTCGGTTGAGGCCCTGCTGGCAACGGACCGGGCGTACGACGAGCGCGTTCAGGTGATCAGGCCCCACCCAGGACAGCTGACCAGCGCCGCGAACCTTCGCGCCCTGCTGGCCGGCTCGGGCCTGCTGGCTAGCCACCGGTTCAGCGCGCACGCCGTTCAGGACGCGTACTGCTTGCGGTGCGCACCGCAGGTACACGGCGCGGTCAGGGATGTACTGGCGTTCGCCAGGAGCATTGTCGAGACCGAGCTGGGCGCCGTCGTGGACAACCCGGTCATCGTGCCCGATGGCGAGGTCATGACCACCGGCAACTTCCACGGCGAGCCGCTCGCGTTCGCCGCCGACATGCTCGCGATGGCGATCTCCGAGCTGGCCAGCATCAGTGAGCGCCGGGTCGACCGGATGCTCGACCCAGCCTTCTCCCGTGGCCTGCCGCCCTTCCTGGCGCCGGCCGCAGGGACGAACTCGGGCTACATGCTGGCCCAGTACACCGCGGCGTCCCTGGTCAGCGAGAACAAGGTGCTGGCGCACCCGGCCAGCGTTGACACGATTCCGACATCCGGCAAGCAGGAGGATCACGTCTCGATGGGCTGGACGGCGGTTCGCAAGCTGCGCGAAGTGGTTGCGAACGTCCGTACTTGCCTGGCGGTCGAGATTTTGTGCGCAACGCAGGGCATCGGGCTTAGATCAGGCATCGCTGAGCCGGCCGAGCCGATGCGGGCCGTCTATGACGTCGTTCGGGCGGAGGTCCCGGCGATGGAAGTGGACCGTGAGGTCAGTTCGCAGATCAGGGCAGTCGAGCACTTGATGTCCGATCTGTGCGCAGCCGCGTCGAGCGCCTGCGGTGGCCTGCGCTAAACCAGGCCCGTGATCGCATGCGTTGAGGTCGCAATCGCGTCCCGGACGGCATAGCGTCTCCGTCATGGCGGTATGGATGAACGGGGACCTGCTCCCCGACGACGACGCGAGAGTCTCGGTCTTCGACCACGGCCTGGTCGTGGGGGACGGGGTCTTCGAGACCATCAAAGTTGCGGACGGCGTCCCGTTCGCGATGACTAGGCACCTGGCTCGGTTGCGCAGATCCGCGCTCGGCCTCGGCCTGCCCGAGCCCGACCTCGAGCAAATCGGGGCGGGCGCGCTCGCGGTGATTGCTGAGTCAGGCAAGCCGCCGCTGGCCAGGCTGCGGATCACGGTGACCGGAGGCAGGGCGCCGCTCGGATCCGAGCGGGGCGATTCTCCGCCGACCGCGATCGTGGCGATGGCGGAACAGGCCAGGCCGGCTGCGTCCGTCGATGTGGTGACGGTGCCGTGGCCGCGGAACGAGCGCGGCGCGCTGTCCGGCCTGAAGACGACGTCCTACGGCGAGAATGTCCGCGCCCTCGCCTACGCCGCCGATCGTGGCGGAAGCGAGGCGATCTTCGGCAACACCGCCGGCGAGCTGTGCGAGGGCACCGGCACCAACGTCTTCGTGGTCATCGGCGGCAGGCTGCTGACGCCGCCGCTGACCTCAGGGTGCCTGGCGGGGGTGACCAGGGCCCTGGTGATCGAGTGGGCGGGTGCCGAGGAAGAGGAGCTCGCGCTGGATGACCTGGCTGGCGCGGACGAAGCATTCCTGTCCGGAACGACTAGGGATGTCCAGCCGATCAGGCGGGTGGACGGGAACGAACTACCTGCCGCGCCCGGCCCGGTCACCAAAAAGGCCGCCGACATATTCGCCCTGCGGTCGGTCGAGTCTCCAGATCCGTGACGTCGCCCAGGCCATGAGTAATGGGGGAGTCCCCATTACTCATGGCCGCAGGCTGCTCAGGCTTGCCAGAGCAGTTCGTCAAGCTCCCCGTCGACGTCAATGAAGTCGCCCTCGGTACCGGCCGGGATGATGCCGTAAGTGCTCCGGAGGAATTCGGCAGTGGCGCTCAGCGGCGCTTCGAAATGCGCCTCACCGAACGGTGACTCGAGCGCGATGTTGAGGATGTCCGCACCATCGAAATCCTCCGGCCAGACCTTCACATCGCCCTCGCCGGCGGGGCGCTCGATGCCCGCCGCCAGCAATTCTCGGGCGAAGATCCACTCGACCGGCTCGTCGGTACCGACGTGGAACGACATCTTGATCGCATAGGGATCGTCCGCGCAGTAGTCCAAACTGGCCACCAGGGGAACGGCTCCATGCTCGGGGACTACCAGGCTGAGGCCCAGCTCAGCGGAAACCGTAACGCTGTTCATCATGGGGATCCGACCTTTGTCTTGTCGCACGATGGGGAACCGTCATGCGTGATTGGTGCGGTTGCCGTCCCATTTGACGGACGTAGGCGCCGCGGAACTGTTGCCTTGGGGGGGTAGATTCCGCGTTACCGACCGCTCGTAACCTCGGTCACTGCTCACCAAAACGCCTGTGACCTGGTCAAACGCTTCGCGAAACAGAACGCCGAAAATCATGCAGACTGTTCCCGTGACCTGCTCTAACTCTGTGTGACATCTATCTCACTCTGTGTCGCGCAAAGATCAGGCATAGACTTCATCGTCCGCCCGCGGACGCGGCGGAGCGCCCGCCGTAACTATCCTCGCTCGGGTGGCGATGCGCTACTCTGTGATGGCCCCGCTGGACGGCTTTCCGGCCCGCGGGCGCGGGCGATTGGCTCAGCGGGAGAGCGCCTCGTTCACACCGAGGAGGTCACTGGTTCGATCCCAGTATCGCCCACTCAGATCAGTAGCCGATCTCCGGTATGTGGGCGGGCGTGTCGCCCGATTAGCTGTCGTCCTCTGGCTGGTCAGCCTGTTCTTGCTCGGCGGCCCAGCGGCGCTCGCGGGCTGCTTGGTCCCTGGCCAGCTTGCTTTCCGCCCGCAGGCGATCCGCCTCATGCGGATGGGTCTCCGCCAGATGATCGAGCGTCCGGGCGACTGCTTCTTCAGTGGCACTCGACTCCTCAGCGACCTCTGCCGTCTCTGCTCGCAGGCTCCGGGAGTGAGACTGGGCCTCGGCCGCCTTCTCAGCTAGCGATGCGGCGCGGCGCTTGGCGTCCTTATCGTTTCCCATGGTCGTTATCCGGCGGCTTGATGGTCATCTGCCCATTGCCGGATCCGGATGGCGTGGGCTGTAGCGGCCTGACTCATCGCCTGCAGGTGGTCCGTGTGCTGCTCGTGGTGGGCGGCTAGCTGGCTCAAGTTCGCGGCCACTCGGTCTTCGGTTATCGCCGACAGGGCAGCGGTCTGAATCGTGCGTGCCTGGATCTCCACAGATCTGGCGCGGGTTCTCTTCGCTTCCAGAGCCAGCAACTCGTGTGCGCTCGCGGTTCTGTCGCGCGTGATCATCAGCGACCCACGCCGGGGGTGCGTCCGTGATCGCCCGTTGGTTGCCGGTCCCTTGTTGCGGGCGAGCGCGACAGTCCGGGCGTCGCGCACCGTGTCTTCCAGTTGGCCGAGAGCGCGCTCGACGGCCTCCCGCAATCCGGCCTTCGGTCGGTTGAGTCCGGCTTGGAGC
>DATELR010000308.1:0-4849 GCA_035276345.1 Streptosporangiaceae bacterium
CGCTTACGCGGACGCCGCCGTGATCCCGGCCGGGCTTCCGGCGACCCCGCAGGGGGAAGCTCCGGCATCCCGGGCCGGTCCGGCGCCACACCCTCCCGGCGCTGATCAGCCGGCGCCTGCCGAGGACGACCCGGGCGGCTCACCAGATCCGGACACACGCAGCGCTGCGCCATGAACATCCGGGCTTCCGGCAAGAGCCTGTAGCTCATCGGAGAGCTCGACCACGCCAGCCAGCTGCCGTCGATCACGGCTGCGCACCCGCCGCGACACCTCGACGCGGACCTCCCAGCGGGCTTCCAGACGTCTAGAACGCTGTGTCAGGAGCGTGTCAGGGGCGTGTCAGGCCGGGCCCCGATGGTGGTCGCATGAGTAATTCAGCGATTGCAGCTGCAGGGCTGCGGAAGGCATATGGGGACAAGATCGTGCTCGACGGCATCGATCTAGATGTTCCCGTGGGCACGGTCTTTTCCCTGCTCGGCCCCAATGGGGCGGGTAAGACGACGACGGTCAACGTGCTGACTACGTTGATGAAGGCCGACGGCGGCACGGCGCGCGTCGCCGGCCATGATGTGGCCACCGAGACCAAGGCCGTGCGCGCGGCCATCGGGGTCACCGGCCAGTTCGCCGCGGTGGACGAGCTGCTGACTGGCCAGGAGAACCTGCAGTTGATGGCCGATCTCAAGCGTTTGGGCCCCGGCGAGGCCAAACGGGTGGTCACCGACTTGCTGGGGCAGTTCGACCTGGCGGAGTCGGCGCAGAAGCTGGCGGCGACCTATTCCGGCGGCATGCGCAGGAAGCTGGACCTGGCGATGACCTTGGTCGGCAAACCCAAGATTATTTTCCTGGACGAGCCGACGACAGGATTGGACCCGCGCAGCCGCCGCACGATGTGGGACATCATCCGCCGATTGGTGGCCGATGGCGTCACGATCTTCCTGACCACCCAGTACCTGGACGAGGCCGATCGGCTCGCGGACCGGATCGCGGTGCTGGATCAGGGTCATCTGGTCGCCCAGGGCACTCCCGGCGAGCTCAAGCGCCAGGCCCCTGGCAGTCATGTCCGGCTCCGGTTCACCGACGTCCTTGAGCTCGACGCGGCGGCCCGGGTGCTGGACGGCGCCACGCGGGATGACGAGGACCTGACGCTGCGGGTTCCCAGCGATGGTGGGGTGAAGTCGTTGCGGGCCCTGCTTGGTCAACTCGATGAGCATTCCATTGAGGTCGAAGAGTTCTCGGTCCATACGCCGGACCTCGATGACGTTTTCCTTGCCCTGACCGGTCAAGCCAACACGAAGGAGATCGCGCGATGAGCACTGATTCTGTGATCATGCTGCGCCGCAATTTCAAGCATACCGTCCGGAATCCGACAGCGGTGTTTAACGCGGTCATATTTCCTGTCGTGCTTATGCTGATGTTCGTATACGTGCTCGGCAACGCCTTCAATGTCGGTGCCAGTTACATCGATTACGCGACACCGGGCATGATCGTGTTGGCGATCTGCTACGGCTTGAGCGCGACCGCGCTAGCCGTGAACTCCGACATGACAAAGGGAATTATCAACCGGTTCAAGGTGATGGATATATCCCGCAGCGCCGTACTGAACGCTCATGTCGTCGCCACCATGCTCCGCAGCTTTATCGCCATCGCCGCCATCATCGGAGTGGCGTTCGCGCTGGGATTCCAGCCGGCCGCGAGTTTCCTCGAATGGCTCGGCGTGATCGGTGTCATCGTGCTGGTCTCCTTCGCGACCAGCTGGGTCACGGTCGCCCTGGGGTTGTTCGCGAAAACTCCGGAATCGGCAGGGATGGCTACCGTGCCGCTGATCCTGCTGCCGTTCCTGAGCAGCGCGATCGTGCCGGTTGCCAAGATGGGAGCTGGCGTACGGCAATTCGCGGAGTATCAGCCCTTCACGCCGATCATCGAAACCCTGCGCGGGCTGCTGACCGGCGCGCCATCAGCCGGCGACGTGATCGCCGCCGTCGCCTGGTCCGTCGGGATCGCCCTGGTCGGCTATCTGTGGTCGCTCTCCACCTTCAAGAAGCGAGCCTGACCGCCCAGGCGCCGGCCGAGCCGCCCATCAACAGATCACGTACAAGACAAGAGGAGACGTTTCATGCCTACATTCGCCACGCCAGGGCCCATCGCCACCACCGTGGAAGTCGCCGGTGCCCAGGTGCGGGTCACCGCGAGCGACAGGACCGACACCGTGGTGCTGGTCGAACCCATCAACGAGGCGAGCCGGTCGGACGCCAAGGTGGCCAGCAAGACCAAGGTCGACTTCGCCGACGGTCGGCTATCGGTCAAGACGACCACCCCCGGGGACAAGAAGGGCTCGGTCGCCATCACGATCGACCTGCCCGCCGGCTCGGGCCTGGCCGCGTACCTGGCGCACTCGAGCGTTCAGGTTGACGGCCCAGTCGGCCGGTGCGAGCTGCACCTGGCATCGGGTCAGGTCCAGCTGGACCGCATCGCCGCGCTGCAGGCGAGCATCGCGTCCGGTGAGGTCGCGATCGGCCACATCGCCGGGCGCGCCAACATCGACGGCGGGGCGTTCGAGGTGCGGATCGGCGAAGCCGAAGGCACTGTCGGGCTCTCAGGCTCCGGCGGGCAGGCCTGGATCGGCCACGCCTCGGCGGACCTCGATCTCAGCAGCAGCAGCGGCGACTTCGACATCGACCGCGCCGACGGCAGCGTCACCGCCACGACAGCCAGCGGTGCCATTCGGATCGGCCGGATGACGCGCGGCCAGGCGAAGCTGATGAACGGCTCCGGAAACATCGAGGTTGGCATCAGCGAGCGCGCCGCGGCAAGGGTGGACGCCAACAGCGAGCGTGGGTCGGTGCGCAATTCCGTTGCCTTGCAGGAAGGTCCTGCCACGTCCGACACCTTGGTCTCGGTCCACGCCCGCACGCGGCACGGCGACATCATCATCCAACGCGCAGCAAGCTGACCGTCAAGAAGCGAGCGTGACCTCGACCAGCTCAGGCCAGCTCGCCTGCGTGCCCTCAAGCGTCACCTCGGGGAACCGTGCTTCGCCGAGGTGACGCCGCGCGTTCCGCTCGATCCTGGCCGCATCCGGGTTGGAGCGATCCGGCAGTCCGCGTACGCGGCCGCTGGCCGCGAGCAGCCGCGCCGCCTGTTCGTACTCGTCGAGGCGGACCGCTAGGTCCGCGATCCCGACAAGTATCTTGGCGATCAAGAGCGCGGGTCCCGCCTCGGACACCGCCTGCCAGGCAGCAACGCGGTGGGCACGGGCCTCACGGAGATCGTCGGCCAGGTAGCCGAGCATGTCGTGGATTCCAGCGCGGATGTTCGCCTGGTCCGCGTCGTCGCCCATGAGGGTGGTCGCAACGCCGAGTTGATGGCGTGCCTCCTCGGCGTCGCCACGCCAGCGAGCGAGCTCCGCCCTGGCGAGGGCCAGCTCGACCAGCGCGTACGCCCAGGTGACCCCATCGGCGAACCGCTCGGCTTCCGCGATGGCGGCCGCGCTGGCGGCGTGATCGCCGTGCAGCCAGTACAGCCGGGCCTGCCGGGTCCGCAGCCCGATGACATCCTCGATAGCACCGACCTCGGTGACGACCGCGATCGCCCGTTCGTAATGCTCGCAGGCGTCGGCGAACTCGCCGCGCATGGCGATAAAGTCCCCCAGTTCGGACAGGGCCAATGAAATCCCGAAGCGTTCGCCGAGCGTCCGGAACTCGGCGAGCGCCATCTCCAGGTACGCCTCGGCATCCCGGCCGCCTTGGCCGATCATGATCCGCATCTTGCCGAGCTGCCACCTGGCCAGGGCGCCTACCCAGGGGTCCTCGGAGCCCAGCAATGGCTCGAACGCGGACGCGGAGGCGTCCGGCGCCTCCAACATGCGTTCCAGCGGGGCTACTAGCCCTAGCAGCGGGTTGGGGCGCTGAGTGTGCTGGCTGAACCGATACGCCTGGTGGATCCAGTCCGCGACCTGATGTTCGTCGCCCCGCCCGGAGCCCAAGAACAGCACCGCCAGCGCGTACACCATGGCCCGGACGTCGTCGCTCACCTGGCCGGGGATCTTGGTGGCCGCGACGATCAGCTCGATGCCTTCGGCCCGGTGCCCGCCAAGCCACCAATACCAGCCGGCCGCCGCCGCGAGCCGCATCGCCGGCTGCGCCTCACCAGCCGTGATCGCCCCCCGCATCGCGGCGCTGACGTTGTCGTGCTCTGCCTCGAGCGTGGCGAGCCATTCCAATTGCTCGGCGCGGCGAAGATGCGGCTCCGCGGTCTCGGTGAGCTCGGTGAAGTAGCCGAGATGCGCCTGCCGAGCCGGGTCCGATTCGCCCGCTTCCACAAGCCGCCGCGCGGCGTACTCCTTGATCGTTCCGAGCATCCGATAGCGCGGAGCGCCGTCGACCTCGGTGAGCAGCAGCGATTTCTCGGCCAGCGAGGTGAGCAACTCAAGCACCTCTTCCTGCTCGACCGCATCGCCGGCGCAGACCCGCTCGGCCGCCTCCAGGCTCGCCCCTCCCGAGAACACCGAAAGCCTACGCAGGACCGTCCGCTCGGCATCGGTGAGCAACTCCCAGCTCCAATCGACCACCGCGCGCAGCGTTCGGTGCCGCGGCAACGCGGTACGACTGCCGCCGGTCAGCAGCCGGAACCGGTCGTCGAGCCGATTGGCCAGCTGATCGAGGGACATGGTGCGCAACCTGGCGGCGGCGAGTTCGATCGCGAGTGGCATACCGTCCAGCGCCCTGCAGATACGCGTCATGGTCTGGGCGTCGCCCGAGAAGTCCTTGCGTACGTCGCGAGCGCGGTCCTGCAGCAGCCGGACAGCCGGCGCGGCCTCGATCTGGCCGAGGGCGGCGTCCTCCGCGGGCAG
>DATELR010000309.1:0-6749 GCA_035276345.1 Streptosporangiaceae bacterium
CCTCGGGCGCCGACACCACCTGGAACCCGAGTCCGGTGTCGTCGCGGAGGTCGGTGTCCGCGAAGAGCGGGCCGCGGATGCCGACATGGATGCAACCTGACCGGTCGAGCAGGCCTTCTTCCGACGCTCGGCGGAATGGCGTGCCGTGCGTCACCGACGCGCCGAAGTAGGTGTCCCAGGTGTCGAGGTGCGCGTCGAAATGGACGACAGCGACCGGGCCATGGATCGCGGCGAACGCGCGCAGCAGCGGCAGCGCGATCGTGTGGTCGCCGCCGAGGGTGAGCAGGTGCGGCACGCGCTCAAGCAGGCCGCGCGCTGCGCGCTCGATCGCCGCGACGGCCTCGTCGATGCTGAACGGGTTGACCGCGATGTCGCTCGCGTCGACGACCTGGAGGCGGGCGAACGGCGACACGTCGAGCGCCGGGTTGTACGGCCTGAGCAGCCGGGAGGACTCCCTGATGTGCGCCGGCCCGAACCTGGCCCCTGGCCGGTAGGTGACCCCGCTGTCAAAGGGGACGCCGACCACCGCCGCATCCGCCGTGTCGACTTCGTCGATCCTCGGCAGCCGCGCGAAGGTCGCTGGCCCGGCGAACCTCGGCACCTTCGTCGCGTCGACCTGGCCGACGTGGCCACCTTCACTGATCCTGGGGACAGGCTCGGTCATCTGGCTCCGCTCATCGTGGATCGCTTCACGCCGCACTGATCATCCCGCGCAAGGCCCGCCGGCGATCAGCCGGCCATGCGCGGGATGACGTCCAGCGCTCAAGTGCCAGCGGTAGCCGCGTCGATCGCCTGCAGTTCGCGCTCGCTGGCCTCGATCGCCGCCTGTTCGGCGCGGGTATCCAGCGACAGGCAGAGCAACAGGTACAGCAGACCTGAGATGAAGAGGCCGACCGCCCAGGCGTAGTCCACCCCATCCGTTACATGCCCGGGTACAACGCCGGTGTAGTGGAAACTTCCGATTGGATAGATCACCATGAACGGGATCTCGGCCGCGAAACCGGCCGCATAGGCGGTCAGGCCGCGCCAGCCCCACCGGTGGTAGACGCCATCGAGCCGGAAGATGTCCGTGATCGCATAGTGCCCGTGCCGCACGAAGAAGTAGTCGACGAGGTTAAGCGCCGTCCACGGGACCAGTAGATACAGCATGAGGGTTAGCGAGTCCAGCACCGCTGATACGGCGGTCGCTGAGCTCCACGCGCGGCCCAGTAGGTACCAGATGATGGCCAATGCGACGATGGTGACCGCCCGCCAAAGCCTGCTGCTCTTGATCTTCTTGAACGAGTCGATCCCGGTCAGCACGCTCAGCATGCCGCCGTATGCGTTCATTCCCATCGTCGCCATCAGCGCGGTCGCGGATAGTATCGCGGTCACCGAGCCGAGCGGGGCCGCGATATTGTCGCCGACCTTCTGCAGGCCGACCAATCCGTCGTTGACCCCGAGCCTGGTGGCCAGCCACGCGCCGAGCGCGATCAGCCAGACGGCAGAACCCGAAGCCCCGAAGAACACGGCCGCGATAATGCCCGCAGGTCTGGTGTTTCTAGGCATGTAGCGGGAGTAGTCAGAGACGTATGGCGCATAGCTGATGTTGTACGCAGCGGCAACCGTGAACTGCGCCATGAACGCCGCGAAGACGAAGCCGCCCGGGTTCCTCGGAGCGACCCCGCCGGCGTGGCCGACCAGGATCGCCACCGAGATGATCGCGTAACACGGGAACGAGATCACAAGCAGGAACCTGAATACCCGATGCACCCAGTCGTAGCCGAAAATCGCGAGCAGCGCAGCGAGCACCGCCGTGCCCACTGCGACGAGTCCGGCGCTCCAGCCGAACGCGCTGTTTAGTCCCTCGCTCATAATGACCTGGTCGGCCACGTTGAACGCCATGTACGTGAACAACACAGCGAACAACGCGACGACGACGCCGCGATAGCCCATCTGGGCCCGGGTCTGGATCATCTGCGGGAGGCCGAAGACCGGGCCCTGGGTCGCGTGAAAAGCCATGAACAGGGTGCCGAACGCGATGCCAAGGAATCCGGCGAGAATCGACCACCCCAGCGAGAGGCCGAGCAGAGGGCCGGTGAATCCAATCGGGATTGTGAAGAACTGGAAGTTGCCGAGGAACCACAGCATCGTCTGCTGCCAGGTCTTGCCGTGCCGCTCGGGGTCCGGGATCCAGTCGATTGAATGCACTTCGATCTGGTTGAGCAGCGCGCCCTCGACCTCTCGGGCCGGGGCTTCGGTCCCTGCGCCAGTCGTCATTTCGCCTCCTGTTGAGGAATTGGCCAGGACTGCCCGTTGAAGCTAGTCCTGACTGTGGCGGTACGTTTCATAGATGTCAACCCTTGTTTCCTGGCGGATTCTGATATCCCATGAATGGATCGGGTTCGACGGCATGACGGTGGCCTAAGGAGGGCGATGCTCAACAGTGGCGGAATCGCGGACGAGAGGCCGCGAATCGGAGCGCAGCTGCGGGCGGCGCGGCAGGCGTCGAGGATGAGCATGGCTGAAGTGGCCGGGCAGAGCGGCCTGACCAAGGGCTTCTTGTCCAAGCTAGAACGGGACCTCACCAACGTCTCCGTCGCGTCGTTGATCAGGCTCTGTGACACGCTCGGCATCTCGGTCGGCTCGCTTTTCGAGGCCGCCAAAGGCGAGGTCGTCAGGAAGGGCGAGTACCCGCCGATCAATTTTGGCGGCAGGGGGATCAGGGAGTACCTGCTGACGCCGGCTGGCGAGAAGCGCGTCCAGGCCATTCTCAGTGAGATCGAGCCTGGCGGGGGCAGCGGCGATGAGCCCTACTCCCTGCCGACCGACGTGGAATTCGCCATGGTCCTGGCCGGGCAACTGAGCGTCGTCGTGGCGGGGGAAAAGCTCACGCTCAACGCCGGCGATGCCTTCACCTTTCAGTCCAGCACCGAGCACACCTTCGGCGTGCCGCCGTCAGCCGGGCCGACCACGGTGTTGTGGGTGTTCTCGCCGGCCCTTCCTGACCACGGCCTCGACGTGCGGTTGCTGGCACGCCAGCAGGCCAGGGCGCGAGTCGGGGATATCCGATGAGGCTCGTGATCGTCGGCAGCGGCGTCGTAGGTGCGGCGTGTGCGTTCACTGCCGCCGGGCTGGGCGCTGAGGTGGTGCTCGTCGACGCGGACATGCCAGGCCAGGCCACAGCCGCTGGTGCCGGGATCATCTGCCCCTGGTCATCGCACACCGACGATCCGGTGTGGTACGCGTTCGCCTGCCAGGCGGCGCGTGAGTACCCGGCGCTGGTCGCGGAGCTTGCTGACGTCGCCGGGGGAGCGGATGTGTCGTACCGGCAGGTCGGGGCGCTGATGCTGGCCGGCGACGCGGGCGAAGCCGAGCACGATAGCCAGCTGCTCAGGTCCGCGCAAGCCGCCGCTCCCGAACTGGGAGAGGTTCGAGTTCTCGAACCGGCCGAGGCGAACGAACTGTTCCCGCCGCTGCGACCGGGCTCATTCGGCGTCTACGTGGGCGGAGCGGCGCGAGTTGACGGCAGGCGGTTGCGATCGGGTCTGGTCAGGGCCGCTCTGGCTAGAGGTGCGGTCGTCAAGGCTGGCCGGGCCGGGCTCGCGATCCTGGCCGGCCAGGTCACCGGCGTCGACGTCGACGGCGAGTTCGTTGGCGCTGACAGCGTGGTGTTGGCGGCCGGAGCCTGGACGGCGGCATTGGCAGCCCCGGCCGGTGTCGTAGTCCGGGTGGCGCCGCAGCGCGGCCAGATTGTCCACCTTCGCTTGGAGTCCACGGACACGAGCAGCTGGCCGGTCGTCTTGCCGGCCAGCAGCGGGCACTATCTGCTGGCGTTCGACGACTCCAGGGTGGTGGCCGGGGCGACCCGCGAGATTGGGTCAGGCTTCGACGCGCGGGTAACGGCGGGCGGCCTCGATGAGGTGCTGACGCAGGCTCTGGCCGTAGCGCCCGGCCTTGCGGCCGCCAGCCACGTGGAGACAAGGGTCGGGCTGCGTCCCGCTGGTCCCGACTTCAGGCCGCTGCTTGGCCCGGTCGCTGTGGGCGGCAGCGCAGGTGCTGGTCTCGTGATCGCGACCGGGCTCGGCGCATCCGGGCTCACGCTGGGACCGCTGACCGGCGCCATCGCCGCGAAGACCGCACTGGGCGTGGACCAGCCCTTCGAACTCACTCCATTCGACCCGCTGCGCTAAGCAGCACCGGGACCGCAGGGACAGAGAGGCGGCGCGATGGGACAAGACCGGTACGGGATACGGGACCTGGCCGCGCCCTGGTACGCCGGCAGCGCGTCGTTTCTGCGGGCGCCGTGGGTGCCCCCAGCGGCGGTGCCTGACGGGCACATCGCGATAGCCGGAATGCCGGTCGACCAGTACGCGACGACCGCCGGCCATACCGGCATGCGGCACGGGCCGCGCAAGATCAGGGAAGCATCGCTATTCCTGGCCGGGTACCACGGCATCCAATCCGATGTCGGGATCAGTGACTTCCAGACCGGAGTCGTGCGAGCGTGGCCCGAGCGGCTCGCCCTGGTCGACACGGGCGACGTGCCGGTCCTGCCGAACGACACTCCCGCTCAGATCGCCGCCGCGGTGCACCACATCGCGGCTGCGAGCCGGACGAGCGGGCTGACCGTGACGCTCGGCGGCGATCACTTTGTTGCCTACCCGGCAACGCTCGGGGTGATCACCGGCCTTCGGGAGCGACGTGCCGGCATCAGGCTCGGCTACCTGCACATCGACTCGCACACCGATTTCGTCGACTTCCACCATCAGAGCGGACGCTTCCACCATGGCTCCGCAGCCAGGCGGGTCGCCGAGATTCCCGAACTCCACCGGATGGCCTGGTTCGGCGTCAATGCGATGACCCAGCCAAATCAGGTCGCCGTGATGTACGAGCGCGGATTCCGGGTCGCGACGGCCGGATACGTCGAGACCGTCGGGCCGCGCGAGGCGATGACGAGGGTGCTCGACTACCTGACCGATGGCACCGATGCGCTCTACGTCAGCGTCGACATCGACGTGGTCAACTCCAGCGACGCGCCCGCGACCTCGGCTCCGGGCTACCGCGGGATCTCGGCCAGGGCGCTAGTCGACGCGCTCGCGGTCGTGGCCGGCGCCGGCGGCCTGGTCGGCCTGGATCTCTGCGAGGTCAATCCCGAATTCGACCTCTCCGGCCGGACCGAACAGCTCGCCGTTGACGCCATCTTGGCGGTGATCGGCGACCGGATCTTTGACCACGTCGGCCAACTACCCGCCGAACAGCTCGCGGCCATCCTCTTCAGCCCCTGAGATCGGCGCGGGTCAGGTCAGGGCGTCGATCATCGCGATGCGGCCGGTGAGGCCGCGGCGCTGGCTGACCACGCGCTGCAAGTGCAACGGCGGGACGCGGACCGTCCAGTCGCGCCACGTCACGTTCTCTAGCAGGCTCGCGGCGGTCGGCCCGAAGTCGGTGACATCAGGTTGATCCGCAGCTGGTGTCATACCGCCCGCCCATTCGACCCTCGCGTGCAGGAACGCCCGGCCCCACCAGATGCTGAGCGGCCATTCGCTTTTCGCTACGGGCTCGAGGATGCCGTCTGCGAGCAGTTCACCGACCCTGACCGAGTCCGCGTCGGAGACGATGAGGTCCAGGTCGTGCGGGCGAATAGGCGCGCCCCTGACGGCGAGGGCAGCGCTGCCGCCGAGGAACCAGTCGACCCCGCCAGCTGCGGCAAATCGGCGGCACACCTGGTCCAGCGCCTCGCGCCATGGCACCGGATCAAGGTCGGCCGCCTGCCGGAGAAGGGGCGACATGAATCTGTTCAGGTTCGCAAGCGCTGGCCGGGCTGCCTCAGCAGAGCAGCCGATCCGGCGCAGCCAGCCGGGGCCAGAACGCTCCCACGCCAGACCGGTCATTGCGGCTTCAAATTGCGTGTCGACGCCGAGCGCCCAGAACTCGATGGTCTCGCCGAGGTCCTTGAGCTCAAATCGCATGACCATTCCTCCGGATCCTGATGTGCCATCACGAGCCTAGGAGTGCTGTCGGACATCGCGTCAGTGCCTGCAGCTGAGCTGCGGAGGACCATTCGCGTGGGAGCGAATCCTTCGCGGCGACGGACGGCGCGCCTACCATTCCGGACGTGACTCAGGTACGGCTGACCGTGAGCGACCTGGCCAGGACGCGCTTTGCGTTCTCGCCGCTCGGCGAGGTCGGCGAGAGTTTGTACCTGCTGTCATCAGGCAGCATTTACGGCCTGCACCAGGGCTGGTACGCGGACGTATCGCCGCGGCTCGCAGCCGTCGACATGGACCTGCTGCTGGCCGTCGTGCCGCCGCGCCCGTGGATCGCCGACTTCTTGTTCATCGGCGCGGAACGCGGCGGAACTGCGGTCGATCTGGCGGGGCGGGCAGCCGCCGCCTCGGATCGCCGAGCTGATGGACACGGGCATCGGCGGTCCGCACATACTCGCCGACGTTCTCGCAGATTACTGGTCGGCGGCAATCGAGCCGCACTGGCCGGCCATGCGCTCAGTACTTGAAGAGGACGTCGCTTACCGGGCCAGCGAGCTCACCAGGAACGGCGTCGCCGCCATGCTGGCCGACATGCACCCCGAGCTGAACATCCACGACGACATCCTGCAGATCGCTAAGAAGCGGATTGACCTGCACCAGGATGAACATCTCGCTGGGCAGGGCATCGTGCTCGTGCCGTCGGTGTTCGTATGGCCCAACGTGATCTTCGCCGTCGACCCTGCACGACCGCCGAGTCTGACGTATCCGGCCCGCGGGGTC
>DATELR010000310.1:0-3248 GCA_035276345.1 Streptosporangiaceae bacterium
GGCGCCCGCGGGTGACCTCGTTCGGCCTGGATCGAGCCTGGACCAGACCAGCTGCCTGGTGCACTTCCAGCCGGTGGGCTGGCCTCGTCGCAGCGGGGAGTTCGCGAATGCGCCGACGAGCACCGGCCCAAGCGCGTGCAGCAGCCGCCAGCGGAATGCGCAGCCTGATGCGCCATCATCGTCGAGGCCAGCATCGACGCAAACCTGAACCGACGCCGTACTGCACATCATGAGCCGGCCCCAGTGGCCGTCACGATCGAAGAACTCCTCCATGGCCGCATAGCGAGGAAGCTCAAGCACCCGGTTGGGGCGGCGAAGCGGGTCAATGCCGCGACCTGTGAGTACGAGGCCCGCGTCCCCGAACGCCTGATGCAGGACCGCGAGGTCGCCGCTCGTGACGGCGATACAGTCGCTGAGATCCTTCGCTGGAGCTGTACTAAGTTCGACCTGACCGCCTGGCTCCAGGGTCAGGAGGCCGGCTCCGGGCAAGCTGCCCGGCTTCTTGAGAGAGTCAAATACCTGTTGAATCCGGTCGAATGGCACCGTCATGAAGGGGTCTTCGCTGTCGCGGACTAGCCACTCAAGCTCGGCGCCGATCGTTCCGGGTGGGCCGGTTTTGAAACAGATCGCTCCGATATGTCGCTCAGCTGCGGTTTCGGAGAGCGGGACACCCGGTTCGCGGGCGTCATCGCCAGACCGAAGCTCCCTTTCGTCCACGTCCCCGGCCCGAGTCCGGGTTGCCGGGTGATCCTCCGTAGCGGCATCAGTCGTGTCGGCGGGCAGCTCAATCACCTTCCCAGGCGAATCTGCGGGCGGCACCAGGCACTCGCTATGCCAACTGCCGGCAAGGCAAGGTAATTCCCTGATGTTCTTGTCCTATCCATAACAGAGCGATCTGACAGTCTGCGGAGGGCAAAGTGAGCGATGCCGAGTTCGACGTGATCGTCATCGGCCTGGGCCCGGGTGGCGAGGACCTGGCCGGGCGTCTCGCGGAGGCTGGCCTGAAGACCGCTGGCGTTGAGTCCCGGCTGGTCGGGGGCGAGTGCCCGTACTTCGGCTGTGTTCCTTCAAAGATGATGATCCGGGCAGCAAACCTGCTCGCGGAGGCGCGACGTATCCCCGGCATGGCCGGAGCGGCGACCGTCGATCCGAGCTGGGACCCGGTTGCCCGAAGAATCAGGGACGAGGCCACAGACGACTGGGATGACACTGTCGCCGCAGACCGGTTCGCGGGCAAGGGCGGTCATCTCTTCCGCGGCATCGGCCGCATCACCGGTCAGGGCGAGGTCACGGTCGAGCGATCTGACGGCCAAGGCAAAGACGTGCTGCGAGCAGCGCGCGGCATCGTGATCGCGACTGGTACGACTCCTGCGATACCGCCAGTTCCCGGGCTTGAAGAGACGCCGTTCTGGACCAACCGTGAGGCAATCAAGGCCACAGCGGTGCCGTCATCGCTGATCGTCCTAGGAGGTGGCGCCATCGGCGTCGAGCTGGCCCAGGCGTTCGCCCGGTTCGGTTCGAGCGTCACCGTGGTCGAGGCCCTTGACCGCCTCGTCGCGGCTGAGGAGCCGGAGGCCAGTGACCTGCTCGCTGCGGTCTTCCGCTCACAGGGCATCGGCGTCCGCGTCGGCAAGAGCGCCGCCCGGGTCAGCCACGGGGACGAAGGGTTCAGCGTCACGCTGGATGGCGGCGAGGTGGTCACCGGCACAGAGCTCCTGGTCGCGACCGGCCGGCGAGTGAAGCTGGCAGAGATCGGTGCCGGCGTCGTCGGCATCGACGAGAGCGCACGGGCGATACCGGTCGACGGCAGGATGCGCGCCGCGACTGGTGTGTGGGCCATCGGTGACATCGTCGGTCATGGCGCATTCACGCACATGTCGATGTATCACGCCGGCATCGTCCTGGCCGACATACTCAATGTCCCGCATCATCCCGCGGAGTACCACGCGGTGCCACGGGTCACCTTCACTGATCCCGAGATCGGCTCGGTCGGGCTGACCGAGAAGCAGGCGCGCGAGCAGGACGTCGCTGTCCGCACCGGGATTGCGAGGATCCCTGAGACTGCGCGCGGCTGGATCCATAAGGCCGGTAACGACGGCCTGATCAAGCTCGTGCAGGACGAGCGCTCGGGCATCCTGGTGGGCGCGACCTCTGCCGGACCGGTTGGCGGCGAAGTGCTGAGCATGCTGACGCTCGCCGTGCATGCCAGGGTGCCGGTGCGGCGGCTGCGCGAGATGATCTATGCCTATCCGACGTTCCATCGGGGCGTCGAGGACGCGCTGACCGACCTGGTTTCCGGAGAGCGCTCCGCTCGCGGCTAAGTTAGAGCCGGTATCCGCATCCGGCAGAAGGAACTCGATGAGCGTCGGCAGCCTGGTCTCTTCGGGACCGCTGCTGCTCGCGATCCCGGTCGCGGCCGCTGCCGGGGCGGTGACATTCCTGTCGCCGTGTGTGCTGCCGCTCGTTCCCGGCTACCTGTCTTACATCACCGGGATGTCAGGTGCGACCGTCGCCGGCGACGGCGCGGCTCCCGGAGACGACCCGGATGCCGCGGATGCCGAAGGCGATGACCTCACGAGCGGCTCGTCAGGTGGCGGTGCTGCGACGGCGGTCGCTGCGGCACCTGCCCGGCGGACGCTGCCTGCCGTCAGCCGCGGCCGCGCGCTCACCGGGGCGGCGCTGTTCGTGCTCGGCTTTTCTGCCCTGTTCGCCGTCTACGGCGCCGCGCTCGGCAGCGTGGGCGCTGCACTGAGGGACCATTCGCAGGGGCTCAGCCAGATCCTCGGCGTGGTGCTGATCCTGCTCGGCCTGCTCTTCGCAGGCGCCTTCGATCGCTTCAGTTTCACCGGCAGGATCATCAAACCTTCGATGCGGCCGCGCGCCGGTCTGGCCAGCGCTCCGGTTCTCGGCGTGTTGTTCGGGCTGGGCTGGTCGCCTTGCATCGGACCGACGCTGAGCGCGGTTCTTGCGCTCGGCCTCACGACAGGCACTGCCGCCAGGGGCGCGTTCCTGGCCTTTGTGTACGCCCTGGGCGTGGGCGTGCCGTTCCTGCTGGTGGCTTTCGCCGTGGACCGCGGTATGCGGGTACTGGGCTTCGCCCGCCGCCACGCGAGGCTAATCACGAGGATCGGCGGCCTGCTGCTCATTGTCGTCGGCGTTCTCGAAGTCACCGGGGCGTGGTCAGGCGCAATGATCTGGATGAAGACGCACTGGCTGAGCGGGTACAACGCCCCGTTCTAGCCGCTCCC
>DATELR010000311.1:0-27469 GCA_035276345.1 Streptosporangiaceae bacterium
GCGATCCCGGTCCGCTCCTCGAAGTTCTCGGCCGCGCTGGCCCGGCCATCGTAGTGGGCCACCACGCCACCGGGGGTAAACCGGACGTGGGTGACCCGCACGCCGCGCCCGTCCCACTGGCCAGGTCTGGGCTGCAGCGCCAGCCCGTGCCAGGTCCATAGAGACTGCGATCGGCCGGTCGAATCCTTGAACGCTGCGGGCTATTCGGCGAACGTCGCATTTTCGACCGGCGATCCGTCCGGGCGGAGGCCAACTCAGATACCCAGGCGGTGGAGCTGGCGCAGCTCCCAGCGGGCCACTCGGAGACCTAGGTCGACACCCGTGATGTCAGAGGTCCGGAAGTGGACGCCCTCCCATACGCGGGCGTTGACGACATCGTCGGTGATCGTCTGCCAGTCGGTGTAAGTGCGGGTGACGCCGGGCGCGTCGGGGCTCGTCAGCGGGATGGGTGTCGGCGCGCGCAGCCCGACGAAGGCGTTCAGGACCCCCTGCTGCGAGCCGATCTGGCCACCATGGCCGCTGGGGTACTCGGGGTGCTGCGGCGCCACCCAGAATGATGTCCAGGTCGGCTCTTGCAGGTAACCGCCGGTAGTGATCGCGGTGTACGGCCGCCAGAACAAGTACTTGTACTTGGCGTTATACGTCGCGATCTGCGCGTCGGTGGCAATCACGTTGAATGCCGCGACGAACCGGACCTGCCACGGCAGCGCGAACCTGGTCTCCGCCAGGATGGCCCGGGTGATCTGGACGGAGGCGAAGATGATCGCCGGGTACCAGAAGCTGGCTACCTCGGTCTGCTCCGCCGTGCGCGGTGAGCCGGCCGCGCCGAGGGATTCCACCTCGGCCAGAGCGCTGTTGTACTCCGGCGAGTCGAGGCTGAGCGGCGGGCCCGGGTCAAACTGGTCGTTGCGTTCCAGCAGGAACGGGCGCGCGTTGCCCTCCCCGGCCCGGATTGCGGGACGGCTGAGCGGCGGGGTGAGCTGGAAGACGCCCGGGGTGGCCGGCGGCGGTGGCCACGCGATATCAACAGAAGTGGTGTCGAGGCCGTCTCCTGCGCGCTCGGCGAGTATGACCGATGCCTCGTGCGCGCCCGCCGCGATCCCGCGCTGCTTGGCACGGCCATTGGGTACCGACTCGAGCGCCGCCGCCAGGCTCGCGTCTAGCGCGGTCTGCTGACTCGGCACCTGGGCGGCTAGCGCGTCATGCAGTGCCTGCGCCAGGGCGGCGGTGCCGTAGTCCGGGTTGCGGTCGCGCAGGACGGCCCTGGCTGCAGCCAGCCAGCTCACCGCCCAGGCGCGGCTCTGCGTGACCGGCTCGGCGAACGCCCCGGCGGAGACCGTCTGGCTGGTGATGTCGTGCCACGCCAGGGCGGTCCCGGCGCTGCCGGGCGTCGCGGCCCAGGCGGGCCGGGCACCGTCCGCAAGCAGGTACGCGGCTGACGCGGCGAGAGCCGAGGCGGTCAGGAAAGAACGTCTGGTGGGATTGCATCGGTCCGGCATCGCTGGCTTCCCTTCCTGGACAGAGATGGACCCGATTATTATCACTATTCAGATCGGTTTAGTCTAGAATATGGAACCGCCGCCGGGCGACCGCGGCGGTCACACCGCAGTCAAACCTCGGCAAGAGATCTTCCAGCGACGTTTACGACCGCCGCATTGGCGGGCATTCGCTGTCTGCCATGCCGGATGGCGGCTGAGCCCACCGCTGGGATTCCGCTATGGCTGGACGCAGCGTTCAGCATTACATGCCAACTCGAACGGGCAACGAAAGGCTCAGCACATGACGGCCGTTGATGTGCCGACCATATCGCCGCAGCGAGCTCTCACAGACGCGGCCGCGCGTCAGCTAGCGAACGCGACGAAGACCAAGGCCCAGCTTGAAACGATCACACCGCGGTGGCTGGTGCGCATGCTGTCGTGGACGCCCGTTGAAGCAGGCATTTACCGCCTCAATCGTGTGGTCAACCCCGAGTCCGTCGCGGTGGCGTGTCCGCCGCGGGATGAATCTGAACTGCCGACTACCTACGTGGGCTATGACGAAGCGGCTCGGGAGATCTTCCTGAACTCAGTCTCCACGATCGTCGATATCCACACACGGGTCTCCGATCTCTACAGCAGCCCGTACGACCAGATCGGCGAGCAGCTCCGGCTCACCATCGAGACGGTGAAAGAGCGCCAGGAAAGCGAGCTCATCAACAACGTGGACTACGGCATGATCGCCAGCGCGGCACCAGGCCAGCGCATTTCCACCTTGACCGGGCCTCCTACACCCGACGACTTCGACCAGCTGATAACGAGGGTCTGGAAGGAGCCCGCATTCTTCCTGACCCACCCGCTTGGCGTAGCTGCATTCGGGCGCGAATGCACTAGGCGCGGCGTTCCGCCCCCCACGGTGAGCCTGTTCGGATCGCA
The DNA here is from genome assembly GCA_035276345.1 of Streptosporangiaceae bacterium. GTDB lineage: Bacteria > Actinomycetota > Actinomycetes > Streptosporangiales > Streptosporangiaceae > Chersky-822. The sequence goes on from DATELR010000311.1 coordinate 2,412, forward strand.
GTTCCTCACCTGGCGCGGGATCCCCGTGGTTCCATCGGACAAGGTCCCGGTTGACGGCGGCAGGACGAAGGTCCTGCTGCTCCGCGTCGGCGAGCAGCGGCAAGGCGTGATCGGGCTGTTCCAGCCTGGCCTGACCGGTGAACATTCCCCTGGCCTGTCTGTCCGGTTCATGGGTATCAGCCGGAACGCCATCGCCTCATATCTGGTCTCGCTGTACTGCTCTCTCGCAGTGCTGACACCGGACGCGCTTGGGATTCTCGATGACGTCGAGGTCGGCAGATTCCATGACTACCAGACCACCTACAGGTAACACGCCCGGCGGGATAAACGGATCGCAGGGCGTGAGCGACGGCTCTCACATCTGGAACGGCTCCGGCCCGCGCAATGCAGGCGCCACTCCGCACCGCGCGCTCGATGAGTCCATCCTGGAAAGACTGGCCGCGGACCCCTACGGCCTCCTGGGCAAGGTTCTTGCCGCAGGCGGGCAGGGGGAGAGCGCTGGACGTAGCCGGCAGTCCGGCTCCGAATCTGGACATAGCTATCACAGGGACTCCATCCAAAGGCCGGGCCCTGATTACGCTGCTGCAGTCCCGCCGCAGCTCAGCGATCTGCAAACCGGCGACTCCATGACGGACGTCGGGTCCGCATCGCCGACGGCCACGGGGGTCCAGCCGTATCTGGCCGTCTCCGAAGCTCCCTCGTTCTACTTCATTGACGAGCGGCCCGCCGACCCTGGCCTGGTGCTCGGATCGCCGCCAAGCCAACCGGCCTTCGACGTGGAGTCAGTTCGCCGGGATTTCCCGATCCTGGCTGAGCGGGTCAACGGCGGGCAGCTCATCTGGCTGGACAACGCCGCGACCACGCAGAAGCCTCAGGCCGTCATCGACAGGCTCACCCACTACTACTCCCACGAGAACTCCAATGTTCACCGCGGCGCCCACGCACTAGCGGCACGGGCGACGGACGCGTATGAGGATGCTCGCTGCTCAATTGCTGGCTATATCGGTGCAGCTTTGCCCGAGAGCGTGATCTTCACGCGCGGAACAACCGAGGGTATCAACTTGGTCGCGCAGACCTGGGGACACAAGCATGTCAGGCCAGGCGATGAGATCGTGGTGTCGCATCTGGAGCACCACGCCAACATCGTCCCGTGGCAGCAGCTGGCTCAGAAGGTGGGGGCGACGCTGCGGGTCATTCCGGTCGATGACGATGGTCAACTCGACGTGGCCAGGTTCGAGGCGTTGCTCGGTGCGCGCACCCGGCTCGTTGCAATCGCTCACGTCTCGAATGTCCTCGGCACAGTAGTGCCAGTCCGCGAGATCATTGAGGCGAGCCACCACGCCGGCGCGCGCGTCCTTGTCGACGGTGCGCAAGCGGCGGCGCATGTACCAGTCGATGTCCGAGCGCTAGACGTCGACTTTTACGCCTTCTCTGGGCACAAGGTATACGGCCCCACAGGGATCGGTGCCTTGTACGCCAAACCCGAGATCCTGGAGGAAACGCCGCCGTGGCAAGGCGGCGGCAACATGATCAAGGACGTGACGTTCGAGCGCACCCTCTACCAGTCCTCACCAACGAAATTCGAGGCAGGCACCGGTAGCATCGCGGACGCGATCGGCCTGGCTGCGGCGCTAAGTTACGTCAGCTGCCTCGGCCTTTCGGACATTGTCTCGTATGAGCGTCACCTGCTTGATTACGCGGCCGGGCAGATGAGCTCGGTGCCGGGACTCAGACTGATCGGAACCGCACCGCACAAGGCGAGCACCCTGACGTTCGTGCTACGCGGGCACCGGCCCGAGGCGATCGGCGCCGCCCTGGACCGCCAGGGAATCGCGGTCCGGGCAGGACATCACTGCGCTCAGCCGATCCTGCGCCGTTACGGCCTGGAAGCAGCAGTGCGTCCCTCGCTTGCGATGTACAACACGCGTGCTGAGATAGATGCCCTTGTCCATGCCCTTCGTCACCTCAGCTAGAAATCCGGCCGCTGCAGGTAGCCGCAGCCTGAGCAGGGTAAGGATCAACACGGGGCGGAATTAACTACCAATCTGGTTGACAACTTGCGGCGCAGCATCTAAGTTCCACACTAACTTGATAGAAATAATCACTTATCCATGCGAGGCGTGGAGTTGGGAGGGCGGATGAGCAGGCGCATTCAGCTGGCGACTGCGGCCGTCGGCGCGACGCTGGCCCTGGCGGCGGCTGCCTGTACATCGGCGAGCGGTTCGTCGGCGACCGGGGCTAGCTCATGCAAGAAAACCAGTTCGCCGGTGCTGACGATCGCGGCGTACAGCAACCCGTACGACGCCTACGGCAAGCTCACGTCGTCGTCGGGGACGTTCGCCACGGACTGGAAGGCAAAGACCGGGCAGTCGCCGATCTTCCAGATGTCGTTTGGCGGCAGCACCACGCAGGCGGAGAACATCGTCAACGGGTTCCCGGCCGATGTGTACGCGTCCTCTCTTGATCCTGACGTAGCCATGGTGCAGAAGGCGGGGCTGATCACGCACAACTGGCTGCAGGACCCCAATCAGTCGGTGGTGGCGACATCGGTGGTGGGTTTCATGGTGCGGCCAGGCAACCCGAAGCACATTCACAACTGGAACGACCTGACCAAGCCAGGCGTGAAGATCCTGACGCCTGACCCGGCGCAGAGCGGCGGCGCCAAGTGGAACATCACCGCCGCATACGGCGCGGCCATGCGCGGCAAGGTCCCTGGCTACGCGGCCAACGACCCAGCCGCCGCCCAGAAGCTGCTCACCGGCATCTTCAAGAACGTGACCGTGATGGATAAGAGCGCGAACGACTCGTTCAAGAACTTCGAGTCCGGGAACGGCGACGTCGCCATTACCTACGAGAACCAGGCGCTGGCCGGGATCGCGGCCGGGAGCACCGACAAGTTCATCATCCCGCCGTCGACGATCTTGATCCAGACGCCCACGGTGGTGGTGGACAAGAACGCGAAGGCGCACTGCGTGACCAAGCTCGCGAACGCGTTCGTCTCGTACCTGCACACGCCGGACGCGCAGGAGATCTTCCAGACCGTCGGCTACGAGCGGCCGGTCAGCGTCGCCGCCGCCCAGAAGGGCAGCAAGGGCTATCCGGCGATCAAGGACCTGTTCACCGCCGATAACCTCGGCGGCTGGCCGAAGCTGTCCACCGACACGGTGTTCGGCCCGAACGGAGTGTTCACCAAGGCCTTCAAGGCCGCCAAGGGGTAGCGGACCTTGGCTGACGCGGCGATTCACAGACAGCGGCCAGGCGGCCGCGCCCGGTTCAGGCCGGGCGCGGCCGCGGGCCGCTGGCCCCTGCGCGGGGTGGCACTGCTGTACCTCGCGGTCTTCATCCTGCTTCCCGTCGCTGCGATCATCCAGCGCGGGTACGGCACCGGCCTGGGAAACCTGACAGGTGCGCTGTCATCGTTCGGCGCGTGGAACGCGATCAAACTGACGCTGATACTGGCGGTCCTGACGGCAATCATCAATGGCGCCTTCGGAACCCTGCTCGCCTATGTCCTCGTGCGCTTCAGGTTCCCGGGCCGCAGCCTGCTGTCCACCGTCGTCGACCTCCCGTTCGCGATTCCCACCCTGGTGGCAGGGGTCATGCTCGGCGCGCTCTACGGCCCGGGCTCGGTCGTGGGCGGCTGGCTAGAGCAGCACGGAATCCAGATCGTGGACGCTGTGCCAGGAATCTTGCTCGCCCTGTTGTTCGTGACGCTGCCGCTGGTCGTCCGGAGCGTGCAGCCCGTGCTGCTCGAGCTTGACCCGGCCGAGGAAGAGGCAGCGCGGGTGCTCGGCGCAGGACAGTGGACCACCTTCCGCAAGGTCGTGTTCCCAGCTCTGCGCCCTGCAATCACGGCGGGATCGCTGCAGGCGCTGGCCCGCGCCCTGGGCGAGTTCGGCGCCGTCGTGCTGGTCGCAGGCAACATACCGAACAAGACCCTGACTGCCCCGGTCTTCATCTCGCAGTTGCTGACCCAGACCAGTTACGGCGCGACGGGCGGACCCGATGAGGCTGCCGCCGTTTCCGCGCTGCTGTTCGGCCTGGCGTTCGTGATCGTTGTCGTGACCGAGAGAGTCAGTTCCCGCGGGTCGGGGTGGCTGAGAACATGAGCGCCACGCAGACGACACACCGTCCTGCCGCGCAGGCGCCGCCAACGCGGCGCGGCAACCGGCGCGAGAAGCTGGTGCCCGGAATTCTGCTGGCGGTCGCGCTGGGCTATGTCCTGGTCCTGCTGCTGGGGCCGCTGGCCGGGATCATCTACTACGCGTTCAAGTCAGGCCTGGGCGTCATCGGGCAGACCTTCACCCAGCCCGATGTGCTGCACGCCCTGTACCTGAGTTTCATCATCATGCTGATCACCGTGGTCGTGAACACGGTGTTCGGGATCATGGTCGCGCTGGTGCTGGCACGCGACAAGTTCCCCGGCAAGCGCCTGGTCTCGGCCCTGGTCGACCTTCCGCTCGCGGTCTCCCCCGTCATCGTCGGCCTGATGGCCGTGCTGCTGTTCGGCCGCGGCGGATGGTTCGAGCCTTTCTTCGCGGCCCGTGGCATTCAGATCATCTTCGCCCTGCCGTCGATGGTCCTAGTGACGATCTTCATATCAATCCCGTTCGTCATCCGCGAGACCGTCCCCGTGCTGCAAGAGCTGGGCCTGGAGGAGGAGCAGGCGGCGTGGACGCTCGGCGCCTCCAAGGCCCAGACCTTCCTCCGGGTCACGCTGCCGAACATCCGCTGGGGCCTGCTTTACGGGATCGCGCTCTCAGCGGCCCGCGCCGTCGGTGAGGTCGGCGCGGTGCTGATCGTCAGCGGAGCGATTCAGGGCCAGACCGAAACGGCGACGCTCTTTATCCTGCGCGCCTTCGATCAGTTCGAGTACCAGCAGGGTTACATCGTGGCGCTGACGCTTGCCGTCTTCTCGATCCTGCTTCTGATCGGCATCGAGATATTCAAGCGGAAGCGAACCAGGGAGGCACGCTAGATGGCCGGCGCCATTACCGTTCAGGGCCTGACAAAATCGTTCGGCACGTTCCGTGCTGTCGAGGACGTCAGCTTCGAGGCACGGGCGGGCGAGATCACCGCCCTGCTCGGGCCCAGCGGCTCGGGCAAGAGCACCGTGCTGCGCATGATCGCCGGCCTGGAGCTGCCCGACTCCGGCAGCATCTGGGTAGGCGACGTGGAGCACACCAACAAATCCCCCCAGGAACGCCGGCTGGGATTCGTGTTCCAGCATTACGCGCTGTTCCGGCACATGAACGTCCGGCAGAACGTCGAGTTCGGGCTGAAGGTCCGCAAGACCCCGAAGCCCGACGCCCGAACCCGCGTCGACGAGCTGCTCGAGCTCGTCGGCCTCGCTCCGTTCGGGGACCGTTACCCCGACCAGCTCTCCGGCGGCCAGCGCCAGCGCGTCGCTCTCGCTCGCGCCCTCGCGCCGCGGCCCGACGTGCTGTTGCTCGACGAGCCATTCGGCGCACTGGACGCTCACGTCCGCCAGGAGCTACGCCGCTGGCTGGACGGACTGCATCGCGAGCTCGGCGTGACCAGCTTGCTGGTCACTCACGACCAGGAAGAAGCTCTCGAGCTGGCCTCCGCGGTCGTGGTGATGCGCCGCGGCCGGGTCGAGCAGGCCGCTGCTCCAGTGGATATCTACAACCAGCCGACCACCCCGTTCGTCGCCGGTTTCGTCGGCGCTTCAAACCTGCTCAAGGGCACGGTTCGGAGCGGCGAGCTGCTGTTCGGCAGTACCGCCGTCGCGGACGCCAGTGACCTCGCCGACGGAACCGACGCGCAGGCCTACATCCGCCCGCACGACGTACTGCTCACCGCCGCGCCAGGGGACCGGTCATTCCCGGTCAAGGTCGAGCGCCGGACCAACCTGGGGTGGCAGTCCAAGCTGCAGCTCCGGCTCGCCGACGGCCAGGCCATCTTCGCTGAACTGCCCAACGACGAACTCAACGGCATCGATGAAGGCCACGACGTCAACGCGAGGTTGCGCAACGCCAAGGTCTTCTCCGTCGACGCTGGAGAACCTCCGGCCGGCCCGACCGAGGGCAGCACCAGTCAAGACGCTCTGCACACCAGCGACGAAGACGAGGTCATGGCCGGCCACACGGGACTCTGACATGACGGCCACAGACCCAGGCAGGGCTGCTGCGGCGCCAACGGATTTCGACCTGCCGCTCCGCCTTTCCGCCAGGGCCGACTACGCGATTCGAGCGCTAACCGAGATCGCGGCATCGGGCCCGCAGCCGATCACCGCCCAGCGGATCTCCCGCGCACAGGCGATTCCGCAGGGCTTCCTGCTGAATATCCTCGGGGAACTCCGCCGAGCAGGCTTCGTTCGAAGTCACCGCGGCGCTGCGCCCGGCTATGAACTCGCGCGCCCCGCCGCACGCATCACCATCGGCGAAATCATCGCAGTCATCCAGCGTGACCTCTCGCGGCCTGCAATCGAGGAAGTCACCTACCCGGGTGCCGCCGGGCCGCTCAGGGATATGTGGCTCGCGGTGCGCACTTCTCTTTCCAGTGTTCTCGGCTCCGTCACGCTGGCCGATGTAGCGGGCGGAGAACTTCCCCCGGCCATTCAGGCCCTTGCCCGCCAGTCATACCTGCCTGATTCCTGACTGCTAGCCCGCTATCAGGCCCTGGATCATCCGGTCGGGCAAAACACTCGTGGCCAGGCATAGCCGGGGAATGGGGCTGGTGTGGCGCGTCCTGCGGTCCTAAGTTGGCATCAGGTGCATCAGCCGTACCGGAGGAGCCCCAGCATGACCAAGATCAGCGTGACAGTCGACGGCGTCAGCTACGCCGATGAAGTAGAGCCCAGGCTCTTGCTCGTCCACTACCTACGCGACGTGCTTGGCAAGACCGGCACACCGATCGGATGCGATACCTCCAACTGCGGTGCGTGCACCGTGCTCATGAATGGAGCCTCGGTCAAAAGCTGCTCCGTTCTGGCCGTCCAGGCGGACGGAACCGATATCACCACTATCGAGGGACTCGCCGATGGCGAATGGCATCCCTTGCAGAAGGCGTTCAACACCGAGCACGCGCTGCAATGCGGCTACTGCACTCCCGGGATGATCCTGGCGTCGGTGGACCTGCTGCAGGACAACCCGCATCCCACCGACGAGCAGATCAGGGAGGGCCTCGAAGGCAATCTCTGCCGGTGCACGGGTTATGAGAACATCGTCCGCGCCGTTCGGCGCGCCGCACAGGCAGGAGCAGGCCAGTGACCGCAACCGCCGAATCGCCTGCCCTCGAACTCGGCAGGGCCCGCACGCGCAAGGAAGACGCGAGGCTCATCACCGGTCAGACGGCGTGGACCGACAATCTGGTGCTGCCAGGGATGCTGCACATGGCGTTCCTGCGCAGCCCGTACGCGCACGCGAAGATCATCTCGATCGACGTCAGCGAAGCGAAGAAGGTGCCAGGTGTCGTGGCCGCGTTCTCCGGCTCCGACTTCGCCGAAGACCAGGGCAGCCTGCCGTGCGCGTGGCCGGTCACGCCCGACATCGTGATCCCGACCCACCAGCCCATGGCGACCGACGAGGTCCGGTACGTCGGCGAGGCGGTGGCCATGGTCATCGCGCGCGACCGCTACACCGCCGCTGACGCACTCGCCTCGATCGACGTCACTTACGAGCCGCTCGAGCCCGTGCTCGACATGAAGGCTGCGATCGAGGAAGGCGCGCCGAAGGTTCACCCAACGGGCAACAAGAGCTACGAGTTCGTGTTCCCGACGAGCGGCGACATTGATGCCGCTTTCTCTGGCGCGGACGTCGTCCTTGAACGCGAGTACCGGCAGCAGCGGCTGATCCCGAGCGCCATGGAGCCACGAGCAGTCGTTGCCAACTGGCTCGGTGATGACGTCACGCTGTGGTCGGCGACCCAAATCCCCCACGTCCTGCGGTTCGCGATCGCGGCCTTCTTCGGCATCCCCGAGCAAACCATCAGGGTCATTGCCCCTGACGTGGGCGGCGGCTTCGGTTCCAAGCTCCAGGTGACCGCGGAAGAAGTGCTCGCGGTCCTGGCCTCGCGCAGGCTCGGCAAGCCGGTCAAGTGGACCGAGTCGCGCAGCGAGGGCAACATGACCGTGCACCACGGTCGCGACCAGTGGCAGCGGATCGCCATCGCCGCCGACCGCGACGGTAGGCTCCGCGGCCTGAAGGTCGACCTGCTGGCCGACATGGGTGCCTACCTGATGCTGGTGACCCCTGGCGTGCCGCTGCTGGGCGCGTTCATGTTCCCAGCCATCTACAAGATGGACGCGTACGCGTTCAAGTGCACCGGCATCTTCACCACCAAGATGCCGACCGACGCCTACCGCGGTGCCGGCCGACCGGAAGCCACGTTCGCGATCGAGCGGATCATGGATGAGCTCGCCGTTGAGCTCGGCATGGAACCCATGCAGTTGCGCCAGCGGAACTGGATCAAGCACGAGGAGTTCCCGTACACCACGATCGCGGGCCTGGTCTATGACTCGGGGAACTACGAGGCCGCAACCGAGCGAGCGATGGAACTGTTCGGTTACGACGCGCTCCGCGCAGAGCAGGCAGAACGGAACGCGCGGGGTGACTCGGTCCGGCTAGGCATCGGCATCTCCACGTACACAGAGATGTGCGGCCTGGCCCCTTCTCGGGTACTCGGGTCGCTGGCCTACGGTGCAGGCGGCTGGGAGCATGCGTCGATCAGGATGTTGCCAACTGGCAAGGTCGAGGTCGTCACAGGCTCGAGCGCGCACGGCCAGGGACACGAGACTGCGTGGAGCCAGATCGTGGCCGACGAGCTCGGCGTGCCGTTCGAGGACATCAGGGTGCTGCACGGCGACACCCAGGTCGCGCCGAAGGGGATGGACACCTACGGGTCGCGATCGCTGGTGGTCGGCGGCATGGCCCTGGTCGGCGCCTGCGACAAGGTAATCGAAAAGGGCAAGCGCGTCGCCGCGCACATGATGGAGGCGAGCGAGAACGACATCGAGTTCGTTCGCGGCCGGTTCCAGGTACGAGGGGACCCCGAGCAGGGCCGCACGATCCAGGAGGTTTGCCTCGCCACCTTCGCGGCGCACAACCTTCCGGACAACCACGAGCCCTCGCTCGACTCGGACGCCACATACGACCCGGAGAACTTCTCCTTCCCGCATGGGACCCATCTGTGCGCGGTGGAGGTAGACACCGAGACCGGAATGGTCAAGGTCCGCTCGTACGTGGCCGTTGACGACATCGGGAAGGTGGTTAACCCGCTGATCGTCGATGGCCAGGTGCACGGCGGCATCGCGCAGGGCATCGGGCAGGCGCTCTACGAGGAGGCGGTCTACGACGACGCGGGCAACCTGCTCACGACGACGCTCGCCGACTACCTCGTCCCGTCAGCGGCCGACTTGCCTTCGTACGTGACCGACCGGACCGAGACCCCGGCCGCGACCAGGCTGGGCGTCAAGGGAGTCGGCGAGGCCGGCACGATCGCGTCCACGCCGGCGGTTGTCAACGCGGTCGTGGATGCGCTGCGACCGCTCGGAGTCAGGGACGTCACGATGCCGTGCAGCCCGGAACGCGTCTGGCGCACGATCGAGGAAGCGCGCAGCGGCGCGACCGGTAACGGAGGTGCGGCATGATCCCGGCGAAGTTCGACTACGTGAAGCCAGGCAGCGTCGATGAGGCTTTGCGGGCGCTAGCCGACGGCGGCGAGGACGCCAAGGTCATCGCGGGCGGACAGAGCCTCCTGCCGTTGCTGCGGCTCAGGCTTGCCTATCTCGACCTGCTCGTCGACGTCGGCGGCCTGGACGAACTGCACGGAGTCACCGACGCCGGCAACGATCTGCTGATCGGCGCGTCGACAACGCACTACCAGCTCGTGCACGACCCGCTCATCGCCGCGCACTGTGGCGTGATCGCGGAGGCCGCCGCGATGGTAGCGGATCCGGCGGTCAGGCACCGGGGCACGTTCGGCGGCTCACTTGCTCACGGCGACCCGGCTGGTGACCTGCCCGCCGTAGCCGTAGCGCTGGGCGCCACGATGATCGCGCGCGGTCCTGGCGGCGAGCGCGACATCGCCGCGTCGGACTTCTTCGTCGACTACCTCACGACGGCCCTGCAGCCAGGCGAGATCCTGACCGGGGTCCGGGTGCCTAAACTCGGCGGGGAATGGGGCTATCGTTACGAGAAGTTCCACCGGACCGCGCAAGCGTGGGCGATCGTGGGAGTAGCCGCATTGGCGCGACGATCGAACGGGCATGTGGCCGAGGCCAGGGTCGGGCTGACCAACATGGGGTCAGTACCGGTCAGGGCCAGGGCCGTCGAGGCGGCTGCTGCGGGCGCGGAAGCGACCCGCGAGGCGCTGAACGCGGCGGCCGCGAGCGCTGCCGACGGGACGCAACCACCGGCGGATCTGCACGGAGCGCCCGATTACCGGCGTCACCTGGCGCGGGTCCTGACCGGCCGAGCATTGGCAGCGGCGGCGGGAGCCTGAGCTAAGAGGCGGGAGCCTTAGAAATGGAACTTGAGCACTCATTCACTGTCCCGGTCCCCAAGAGCCGGGCCTGGGATGTGCTGCTCGACGTCGAGAGGGTGGCGCCGTGCATGCCCGGCGCCTCCCTTGACTCGGTCGACGGCGACGAGATTCGCGGCAGGATCAAGGTCAAGGTCGGCCCGATAAATATGACGTACGCGGGCACGGCCCGTTTCGTCGAGCGGGACCAGGAACTCGGAGTGGTCACGCTCGAGGCGTCCGGCAAGGAGACCAGGGGCGCCGGCACGGCCTCGGCATCGGTCAGGTCGGTGCTCGAAGACGGCGGTCACGAGACCCATGTCAAGGTGCTGACGACGCTCAACGTCACAGGCAAGCCAGCACAATTCGGCCGCGGCGTGATGAACGAGGTCGGCGGCCGGCTGCTTGGCATCTTCGCGGCGAACCTCGCTGCGACGCTGGCCCAGGACGACGGAGCAGGATCGGGGCCTAGTGGCACGGCAGCAAGCCAGAGCAACCCAGGTCCCGCCTCGAACGGCGCTGGTCCTGCCGCGAACGCCCAAGCGGCCGAGAGCTCGGCAGCCAGCAAGCAAGGGTCAGAGGCGCCGATCGACGACCTCAAGCTGCCAGCGAGGGCGACGAGCAGCCTGCAGAAGAACGGCATCGCAACCGTCGGTCAGCTCGCGGCCAAGAACGAGGACGAGCTGCTGGCCATCGACGGAATCGGCCCGGCGTCGGTCGTCGAAATCAAGGCCAAGCTGGGCGATCTCGGCCTCACGCTCGATCAGCCGCAAGCAGCGGCCGAGAAGGCTCCGGCCTCGAGCGCACCCGCTCCCGAAGCCGGCGTGCCTGCGGCCGCAGCCAGTGCGGCCCCTGCTGCGAGCGCGCCGGTTTCCGAGGCGGGCGGCTCGGCCAAGGCCGTGCCGCATGCGTCAGCCGCCAGGCACGCGGCGCACCAGCTCGAGGACGAGGCGATCAACCTGCTCAAGGTGGCCGGCATGCCGGTACTCAAGCGCGCGATCCCCGTGCTCGCCGGCGTCGTCGCAGCGCTGTTCATCGGCCTGCGCCGCAAAGCCCGCCGCCGCAAGGCCTGAGCGCTAAGGCCTCCTGATCGGATGGGTCAGCCGATTTCTCATCGCGAGAATCCGCCGATGAGAGGGCCGACGAGGTGGATCCGCCCGATTCCTGGTCGGTACCCGAGGCGGGCATTCAGGCGCTTGATCGGCGCGTTCCGCTCCTCGTTGCTGGTGTGGAGTTCGGTATAGCCGTTGGCGAGCGCCCAGTTGATTTCGGTCGCCTTCAGTGCACCCGCGATGCCGCGCCCGCGCCAGGCTCTCCTGACGGCGGTCATGGCGTGGCCCGCGGCCGTCGGCGCGCTCAGCGACAGTTTTGCGAAGCCAACGACCTCCTCGTCGGCGAGCGCAATGAACGTCGCCTCGGGAGAGTCAGTGGGCCGCTGCATCTGGTGCGCCATCCAGTCCTCGAACGGTTCGACGGCGACGTCCGCGAAGCCGGGGATGTCACGACGGGTTTCGAGGTCGACCTCGTACATTCCGCGCGCCAGCTCCGGCCGTTGCGCCCAGGTCACGATCTCGATCCCGGCTGGTCGCTGGACCCGCAGCGGTGAGATGCCGGCGAGGCTGAGCACGAGGCCAACCTCGCGCCGTTCCTCGGTGAAGCCGCGCCGCTGCGCAAAGGACAGGCTCTCCGGATCGTTGCCGGCGACCGACACTTCCAGCTCGCGCGCCCCTCGCTCGCTGGCCCACGTGGAGATGGCCTCATACAGCGCCGTGCCACCGCCGCGTCGGCGGTGCCCGGCGAGCACGGTGATGAGCGTAACGACACGGCCCGTGCGATAGGCGAAGAGAGCCCCGACCCCGGACCCCACGATGACGCCATCCTCGCGGACGAGGTAGTCGATGTAATCCTGGGCGCTGTCCCTGAATGAGTGGACAGCGTCGATCGTCACGGCGTCGTGCGGCCACACAGTGTTGTAGACCTCCAGCGAGGCCAGCTCGTCCGGCTCGTCCACGCAGGCTGTTACCTCATGCACCGTGCAAGACTACGTCGGCGGCCATCCGAGATTCCCAGATGAATCCCCAGATTCATCTGCGCCGCATTTCGCTATATAACGACCTGGATAAAATACTCAGTGGGACTAAAGTCGTACTTTTGTACCGACGAGTGATCTTCCTTCTTTTGTACTGGCAGCCCCGTATACTGGCGCTGATGCGCGAGGTCGCCAGCAACTGAGCGTGACTGAGCACATTCGTACAGTCTTCGTTCTGAGCAAGGAGCAACAGTGAGTGTCAGTCTCACCAAGGGCGGCAACGTCTCGCTGTCCAAGCAGGCGCCCGGCCTCACCGCGGTCGTAGTCGGACTCGGCTGGGACCCCCGCACAACGACCGGCGCCGACTTCGATCTCGACGCATCGGCGATCATGCTCGACAACAACGGCCGGGTCGTGTCCGACAGCCACTTCGTGTTCTTCAACAACCTGAAGAGCCCGGACGGTTCTGTCGAGCACCTGGGTGACAACCTCACCGGCGGCGGCGAAGGGGACGACGAGCAGATCAAGATCAACCTCGCCGGCGTGCCCGCGGAGTGCGGCAAGGTCGTGTTCCCGGTCAGCATCTACGAAGCTGAGCAGCGGCAGCAGAACTTCGGCCAGGTTCGCAACGCGTTCATCAGGATCGTCAACCAGGCCGACAACAGCGAGATCGCCAGGTACGACCTCACCGAGGACGCTGCCACCGAGACCGCCATGATCTTCGGGGAGATCTACCGGAGCTTCGGCGAGTGGAAGTTCCGCGCGGTCGGCCAGGGATACGCATCGGGCCTGAAGGGCATCGCTCAGGACTTCGGCGTCAACGTCGGCTGACGCGGCCCGCGTCTTACGCGGCCCGCTCGCCCGACGCTATTTCCGGGCAGCGGGCCGCGCCGACCACATCGCACGGGGCAATGGAGGGTTAGTGCTGGCGCTGTTCCGGCTTCCAATAGCAGTCACCATCATCGGCATCGTCGCCGCGGGGATAATTGGCGGGCCGTCGATAGCTGGCGTGGTCGCCATTCTGGCCATTCTCGAGGTGTCGCTGTCGTTCGACAACGCCGTCGTCAACGCGAGCGTGCTGCAGCGGATGAACCCGTACTGGCAGCGGATCTTCCTGACCGTCGGAATCCTGATCGCTGTCTTCGGAATGCGGCTGCTGTTCCCGCTGATCGTCGTCACGATCGCCGGGCACGTCTCGCCCGTCAAAGCACTCGATCTCGCCCTGCACCACCCGCACGAGTACGCCGCGAAGCTCACCGAAGCCCACCCCGCCATCGGGGCATTCGGCGGCATCTTCCTGCTGATGATCTTCCTCGACTTCATCTTCGAGGATCAGGACATCAAATGGCTGGTGCATCTCGAGCGCCCGCTCGCCAAGATCGGCAAGCTCGACCAGGCTTCGGTCATCATCGCCCTGCTGTTCCTGATCGTCGCCGCGTCCACGTTCGCGCAGCATGACACCGTCAAGGTCATGCTCTCCGGCGCGGCAGGACTAGCCACGTATCTGGCAGTGTCCAGCCTGAGCAGCCTGTTCGAATCGGAAGAAGAGGCGGTAACCGGGGACGGCGAAGCGGGCGATGAGGCGGCCCCTGATGGTGACGGGGCCGCACCGGTGAAGGCGCCGCCCAACCTCGCGCGGCTGGGCCTGTTCACGTTCTTGTACCTGGAGGTGCTGGACGCCTCATTCAGCTTCGACGGGGTGGTCGGAGCTTTCGCGATCACGGACATGATCTTCGTGATCGCCCTTGGTCTCGGAATCGGCGCGTGCTACATCCGCGCCCTTACCGTCTACCTGGTGCGCAAGGGGACGCTGGCGGAATACGTCTATCTCGAGCACGGTGCCCACTGGGCGATCGGAGCGCTCGCCGTCTTGCTCTTCGTCACCATCCGCGTGCACGTCCCCGACATCGTGACCGGCCTCATCGGAGTCGGCTTCATTGCCGCCGCGCTGGTCTCGTCGATCGTGCGCAACCGCCGCGCGGAAGAGAGGGTCGAGGCGCCCGTCTTGCCAGAGCCGCTCGGGACGTGAGGTCCGCCCACGTCAAGCACGCCACCAGGAATAGCACCGCCAGGAGGGTCATGCCATGCCGATCGACTACACCAAGCGCCGACCCGAGCCCGCGCAAGGAGCAGGGGTCAGCCTGAGCAAGGTCACCCTCACGAAGCATGCGCCGACCGTCTCGCTCAGCAAGCAGCAGGGCGGGAACGCCGCCAGCGGCGAGCTGCGGGTCAACCTGAACTGGAACGCGCGCCCGGCAGCGGGCGGCGGCCTCTTCAGGCGCCAGGGTTCGGGCAGCATCGACCTGGATCTCGGTTGCCTGTATGAGCTGAGCGACGGCAGGAAGGGCGTTGTCCAGGCGCTGGGCAACTCGTTTACCTCGCGCAACGACGGCAGCCCGATCATTTCCCTTGACGGTGACGACCGGACCGGCGACAGCACCGAGGGCGAGAACCTGCGGATCGACCTGTCCAGGCTCCGCGAGGTTCGCCGCGTCCTGATCTTTACCTACATCTACGAGGGCACCCCGAACTGGGCAGGAGCCAGCGCCATCGTGACGCTGTACCCGCAGGGCGGCGCGCCAATCGAGATCCATCTGGACGAGGCCGATCCAGCCGCGCGTACCTGCGCGATCGCCTTGCTGGAGAGCAGCGGCACCGACCTGTCGGTTCGCCGCGAGGTTCGCTACGTCCAGGGCACGCAGTCCGCTCTCGACCACGCCTACAACTGGGGCATGTCCTGGACCAAGGGTCGTAAATGACCGTGCCGGACGATGTCCGGCCAGCCCCCGACGCTGACTCCGGGGGCCAGACCAGCGAGGAGGAAGCGGCTTCCTCCGCCAGCTACGAAGGCTCAGCAGGCGACCAGCCGGGTCCAGGAGCCGCCGACGACCCCGCACTCAACCCTCCAGCGGAGTCGCACAGTGAAACGGCGTCGGAGTCGCGCAACGACACCGCAGCCGAGCCGCCCCAGGACACGGCTGAGCCGCTAGTCGACGCCTTGCCGCACGACGTGACCGCCCCGGCCGAGCCGCCGGACATCGCGAGCACCGTGGCGTTTGACGATCAACCCGCCGAAGCCTCAGTACCGTCGTCAGACGCCGGGTGGGCCGAAGCGATGGACGAACTCGATCCCGATCAGGGAGACGGGCCGACGGACTCGGTTGCCGCACTCGCCGACGTACTTGACGCGGTGACGTCGCTCGGCGGCAAGGTCGACGACCTCGCGGCCGCGACGGCCGAACTCGCCAGGCTCCGGACTCGCGACACCGATTTGATCTCGCGCCTGCATGACGATGTCACCAAGCTGCGAACCGGCGAGCTCGCGGCGGCGCTGAACCCTGTCGTGTTCGGGATGATCAAGCTGCACGACCAGATGGTCAGCCTCGGCGCCGTGACTGATCCGTCCAGCCCGGTCGGCATGCTGTACACGCAGTTGCTCCAGACTATGGAGCTGACCTGCGGCGTCAGGCCGTTCACCCCGGCTAGCGGCGAGCGCTTCGACCCCTCCCGCCATACCGGCACCAGGCGGATCCCGACGACAGATGCATCGGCCGACGGCACCATCGCCGACGCCATAAAGGCCGGGTTCGTCCGCGCCGATGGCTCGGTCGTCCGCGTCGCCGAGGTCGAAGTGCACCGGCTGTCGGTTTAACATGCGCCCGACAGAGCGGTGCGCCCAAGCATGAGAGGTACCCGTGGCTAACAAGGTATTCGGCATCGACCTCGGCACGACATACTCGTGTATTGCGCACGTGGACGAGTACGGCCGGCCGGCAGTGATCATCAATGCCGACTCCCAGCCGACCACGCCGTCAGTGGTCTTGTTCGACACACCTACCGATGTAGTTGTGGGGGCGCAAGCCAAGCGGCAGGCCAGGATCAGGCCGGACGACGTGGCTTCGCTGGTGAAGCGGCACATGGGCGAGGCTGACTGGCGGTTCGCCGCACACGGGCAGGAGTACTCGGCGTCGGCCATTTCCAGCCAGATCCTGCGCAGCCTTGCCAACGACGCCGCACGCGCGATGGGCCAGCCGGCCAGCGACGTTGTGATCACGGTTCCGGCCTACTTCGGGGACGAGGAGCGGAAGGCCACGAAGCTGGCCGGCGAGCTCGCCGGGCTGAACGTGGTCGACATCATCAACGAGCCAACCGCGGCCGCGTTCAGCTACGGATTCGCGCAGGAAGGCTCGTCCATGCACACCGTGCTGGTCTACGACCTCGGTGGCGGAACGTTTGACTCGACCGTGATCACGCTGGCCGACAAGAACATCAACGTGGTCGCGACCGATGGCGATCACGCGCTGGGCGGCGCGGACTGGGATGACCGGCTGGCTCAGTACCTGTCGCAGAAGTTCGGCGAGGCGGCTCCGGCGGCCGGCGACCCCCTCGACGACACCTATGGCGCCCAGGACCTGATCACCTCTGCCGAGGACGTGAAGCAGGCGCTGACCGCGCGCGAGTCCGTTGACGCGCTGGTGGTGTTCGGCGCAGACCGGGCGAGCGTCACTGTCACCAGGCAGGCGTTCGAGGAACTGACGAGCGCACTGCTTGAGCGCACGATCACGCTCACCCAGAAGGTGCTGACCGCGGCGCAGGAAAAGGGCGTTCACAGCATCGACAAGGTGCTGCTGGTCGGCGGCATGAGCAAGATGCCGGTCGTCGCCAGACGCCTCGCCGAGGCCTTCCCTGAGTTGCCGCCCGCCGAGCTAACCGATCCCGATCTCGCGGTCGCGAAGGGCGCTGCGATCTACGGCCAGAAGAAAGAACTAGAGAACTTCGTCATCTCCGACCTCGTTGCCCAGGGCAAGCTGGCCGAGGGCCAGACCATCGCCGATGCGCACCCGGCCGACCTGAGCGATGCGGTGGCAACCACGGCGAGTGAATACGGTCTGGCTAGCACGGCCGTCGCTGACCTCGTTCAGACTCAGGTCAGCAACGTCACGAGCCGCGGCTTCGGCGTGATCGTGATGGACAGGGAGACCAACACTGAGTATGTCGACTTCCTGGCCCATGCCAACGACACGCTGCCGATCACGGTGTCCGAGCTGTATTACACCAACGTCGATGACCAGCACGTTGTCCAGATCCAGGTCGTTGAGCAGGCCACGAGCGTGGAATCGGCACGACCGGAGGACAACAAGGTGATCATCGAAGGGCCGATCGACAACATCCCTGCTGGCTTCCCGCGCGGTACTCCGGTAGAGGTCACGTTTGCGATGGGCCGCGACCAGACCATCGAGGTGACGGCCCGTCACGCTGCCGTCGCCGAGCCGCTCGTGCTGCGGATCGAGGTCGGCGTCTCCTCAAGCGCTATGCGCGAGGCGGAGCAGGCAAAAGTTAATTTGCTCAAGCAGAAGACCTGAGATATCTATCGCTTGACGGGCGCGATTTCGCGTCGCGGCTGCTTAGTTCTGACTTTGCCCGGGGAGCGGTGAGATGACCGAGGTCGGCGCATTCGACGCGACCGGCTATCGGCAACGCGTGCTCTCTAGACTCCGCGGCGCGGCCACGCTCGACCTCTCTGACCCTTTCTTCATCGTCGACCTGCCCGTGGATGTCGACGATAGCGAATTGATTCGGGCGCGCATTTCGGCGCTGGTCGGATTCTGGAATAAGGAGCGCAGCCCCAATTACAAGGCGCTTTCTGCCGAACTCGCCAGGCATCGCGGTGATCTCGAGGACGTTCTGCTCGATCCGGCGCGTCGAGCGGGCTGCGCCGCGAAGGTCAAGGCAGCGAGGGCGGAAGCGGACGCCGACCGGTACGGCGCCCTTGACTCGCTGGCCGAGAAGCTGGTGGCCCGCTACCACGGCCTGCCGAGGTCACGGCTGCCCACGCTCGCCAGGCTCGCGAAGACCAGAGGGCTGGACGACGCGGCCTTCGCCGAGTGGACGGAACGCCAGCATGTGATCGAGGACGGCGCGGGCGCCGAACCGCTTCCGGCCGGCCTGCGAGCACAGATCCGTGGCGACCTCGATGAGTTCGGACGGCTGACCGGCGACTCGAGCCGGTCAGCGACGTTGTGGACGTTCCTCGGCATCGCGCCGACCACGTCAGCCGATGAGATCGCTGCCCGGCATACCGCGCTCAGCGCCGAGAACGAGCGCCGGCATCACGATCACCAGATGACGATCGTCGCCAACCTGCTCACTTACGTCAAACAGCACCTGATGACCGGTGACGCCGCGCGCTACGCCGCGAGCCTGATCGAGGACGCCAAGGACCGGCTCCGCGACACCGTGGCCGAGAAAGTCATCGTGGACGGCGAACTGAACGCCGCCGATTTCGAGGCGTGCGTTCGCAGGGTTATCGGCTTCGGATTCGGCCTGTCGAGCGAGCAGGCCAGGCTCGCGGTCAGACGGGTAGCTACCGATCTGGGCGCGTCGCTAGCGGTCGCCCCCGCAGTGGACTATCTGCTCTGCCCGAACTGCCGGGAGCCGCAGCCTGCGGGATCGGAGCAGGCCTGCCGGTATTGCGGCGCTGACCTCTACGTCCAATGCCCAGCATGCGGACAGCAGGCCGAGGCCGCCGCCGTCGCCTGCAGGCACTGCGGCGCTAGTTACCGGGCGATCCAGGCAGCCATCGAGCAGGTAGCTGCAGCGCGCGACGAATTGGCGCAAGGTCGCCCCGCCGCTGCTCGTGCCCAGCTCGCACCGGCGGCAGCAGCGGCAGGAAATGCGCCCGCACTCGAAGCGCAGATCGCATCGCTGTCCGGCGACATCGACCGCGTGATCGCGACGGCCGCTTCAGACTGGCGCGCCGCGGAGGGCGACCTTCACGCACATCGCCTCTATGCGGCGATGGACAGGCTGGCCAGGATCGCCAGGCTCGCCGCAGACGTGCCCGGCCCTGGCGGGGAGTCAGCCAGCGAACAGCTCGCCGAGCTCGCGACGACCAAAGCCTCGGTGCAGGCGGACATCGCCGCCGCGCGAAAGCTGCCCGACCAGGAGAAAGAAGCCACGCTCGCACGGATCCTCAGCGTCGCGAGCGATTGCGGTGAGGCGAACGACCTGCTCGCGGCGCTGCCCCTTGCGCCACCTCAAGGTCTGGTGGCTGAAGCCGGACCTGACTCGATCTCGCTGCGCTGGGAGCCATCACCGTCGGCGGGCCAGGTGTCCTACAAGGTCACGCGCCGGATCACGGTCGCCGGCCGCGACGTCGAGCGCAGGGTTCTGGGCACAACCAGCGCGACGGAGTTCGACGACGCCGGCGCACCTGGCGGCGCCATGGTCGCCCACGAGGTCGCGGCCGTCTCAGGCCGGCGGACGTCGGTGGTCGCGACCGCTGACCCGGTCCTGATGGCACGCGACGTGACCAGCCTCGTGGCCAGGACCGACGCCACGGGAATCACGTTGTCCTGGAACCTTCCGATCGCCGACGGCAACGTCGTGGTCGAGCGGGAGGTCGACCCGCGATCCGGGTTGAACCTGCCGTTGCGAAGGGCGAGAGCCGAAGATCAGTCATGGCGCGATGCGAACCCAGAGACTGGCGTCGAGTTCAGCTACCACGTGTACGCCGAGTACCGAGACGCCAAGGGAGTGCTGGTCCGCACGCCTGGAGCAACGGTCAGGGCGAGAGTGGCGCCGCGCCCCAAGCCGGTCAGCGAGATATGGGCGAGCACGCACGCTGGCCATACGCTGATCGGATGGATCAGGCCGGCCAGCGGTGAGGTACGAATCTACGCGGGAAATGAGCCGCTGGCCGATCCCGACACCGAAGTCGACCTCGGCGACCTGGCGAGGCGAGGCCGGTATGTCGGCGCCGGTCAGCGCCGCGTTGCAGATCCGAACCCAGGCCGCGGCATCGTGACGTACACGTCCGTCACCGTGGATGGCGGCCAGGCGGTGGCCGGGCCATCGGTCGTGCATCTCCCGGTCCCTTCGCCCTCCAATGCCGCGGTGTCCGACACCGGATCAGAGCTCGTCCTCACTTTCACGCTGCCGCCGGGCGTCACAGAGGCGGTCGTGGCCGGAAGGCGCGACGCGCCGCCTACCGGGCCCGATGATCCGAAGGCCCAGACCTGGGGCATCACGAACACCAAGCTCGAGATCGACGGTGGCCTGCACGTGACAGCGCCGGCCGATGGCCTCGGCTGGTACTTCAGCATCCACTCTGTGCTCCGCGACGGGTCCGCCAGGATCGCGGCGCCGACCGGGCTCCAGCTCAGGGCCAGGGAATCCACTCCCGTGACCGCGAATTACTCGGTCCGCCGCTCCGGCACCTTCCGCCGGACGGTGATCATCGAGGTCACTGCCAGCGATCGAATGCCGGACCTGGTGGTGCGCTCGAAGCGCAACGGGGTTCCGGCCAGCGCCGAGGACGGCACTGAGGCAGGCCGGATGGCGGGTGGCAACCGGACGGCCAGACTCGAGCTTCCGATTGCCGCGCTCCAGCTACCCGTTGGCCTCCGGGTGTTCCCTGCAGCCAGCCTGCCGGGACGCGAGTTCACGATCGTCGATCCCCCCGAACCCACCCTCCTTGTCACTGGATAGAAGCATGAGCACAGGATGGAACAATCAGCGGGCAACTGACGCGGTCAACCGCACGTTGAAGGGCGGAAGCTCCGGTCGTCTCGCCGTCCTCTTGCTCGCTGCCGGCTTCCTGGCGCTGGGTATCTACGTCGGAAACCCATGGCTGTCCGTACCTTTCGGCATTGCCACAGGCCTCGCGGCATGGCCGGTTGTTATGGCCGGACGCAACGACCTAGCGGCCCGCCGGATGTCGCGCAGGCGGGCCGCCGATCGAAGCCGCGATGATCTGGATACCGGCAGCGGGTCAGTGCGTAACGGTGAGGGTCGCGCTAGCTGAGCGATAGTTCGGCGCGGACGCCGTCACCTTGTGCTTGCCCACGGCCGTCCCTTGCGGGATCGTCAGCGTCGCCTTTCCGTTGCTGTTTGTTGTGGCCTGGTGGGTGCCGAACTTTACTGTCGCTCCGGCGACCGCGTCGCCGGCGTCAGTGACGGTCACGACGACCTGATGCGAGTGCGTGTTGCTGACGGTCGAAGGATTCAGCGCCACATGCAGCGACACCCGCGTCTGCGTCACGTATTCCTCGACGCGGAGAGTGCTCTTGGCCACGCACTGCATCGCGACGTCGAGCCGGCCATACGACCCGCCACTCAAGCCGAGCAAGCCGTGCTCGAAACACGGCGTGGCAAACGTCGCCACCGGCCCGAACTTCGTCGCAGCCTTGTTCGTGCGGACCACCGACACCTTGTTTGTGTTCTCGTTGTACCAAGCGATCCAAAGGCGACCGGCCGGTCCCTGGGAGATAGCGACGTCGCCTGCATTCGCCGACGACGGCACCGTCATCGCCGTCGCGGCGCCGATGCGCCACAACTTGACCTGGCAGGTTGACGTGTTAGAGCAGTAGGCGACATAGGCGCCAGGCTGGGTATTCCGGTTGGCGATCGCCAGATCGGCGAACTGGCCAAGCCGGGTGATGCTGTTCGTGCCACTCTGCGGGGCCTTGCGGACCGCGGAACCCGCCGTGACGTCCTTGACGTAATAGCCATCGTGCGAGTTGGAGAACGTCTGCGCCCACGCAACGTAGAAATGCCCGTTGCCCGCGGTGTCGGCGACGACCCCGGTCTTGTAAGCGGTGTCGCCGCCCGTGAGCGGAATGTGCTGGTCGGATCCGGTCGCCGGAATCGTCGGCGACACGCCAATCCGGTAGAGCACGCCGTGCCCGTTGACCCAGCCGCCAGGGAAAGCCGCCGCCAGCGCTCCGGGCTTTCCTTCGCCCGCTGACCCGACCGGATTCACGCAGTTATTCGATAGGGACCAGGTCTGCAATGTCCACGGCGACGTTCCGGCCCGCGCGCCGTAGATGCAGCCGAGGCTGTACGGGCCGGTCGTGGACAGCAGGCCTGTGAACACCACCAGCGGCTGGCCGTTGTCTCCGAGCACCGTCGGTTCGTTCGACAGTGAACCCCAGTGGGCGCCGGCGAAGACGTCGGTGAGCCCGCCAGCGATCTTTCCTGTGGCTGAAATGGTGCCAGCCTCGTAATTGAAATTGTTGCCCCCCGGCTGGCGCAGCCAGAGCACCGTTGCGACGTTCTTGCTATTCAGCCACACCGTCGGGGTGGTGGACTGCACCGTCTTACTGCTGTCCAGCGTCTTCCACGGGCCAGTGCCAGCGCGGTGTGCGCTCGCGGACGCTTGCGCCGAAGTCGCGGCAAGCGTCGCTATGAAGGCAGCGACGAGACCGACGCCGAGGCGCCATGTCCTGCTTCGAACGGCTAGGGAAGGGTTCTTGCGCATCGGCTGCCTCCGTGGATCGGTTCACCCTGGACCCCCCCTGTACTGCGGCCGCAACAAAGCGGTCGTGAGGATTGAAGACCAATGCAACGAACCGCACATCGGTAGGGACTACGTAGTCACCACCGATGCGCGCAGCGCGCAGCCCCGCCCAGACTGCTCTGTGCCCAGCCGTCGCCGTACGCGCCGCGATATCTTGCTCCTCGTGACCGGAATCTGGCCGTTTGTCGGCCGAATGCGTGAGCTGGCCAGGGGCCGAGCTTTGCTGGCTTCCGGCACCGGGATGCTCATCCTCGGCGAACCCGGCGTCGGCAAGACCGCCCTGGCTCGTGAGCTGGGCCGGCACGCCAATGCCGGGGGTGCCGCAGTCGGCCACCTGCTTGGCCACGCCGTCTCCAGCAAGACCGCCTACGAGGCCTTCGCCGCAGTCCTGGCCGAGCAACCCTCGAGCGAAGTCAACGCCGTGGATGTCGCTCGCCGACTGTCCGCCGCGTTCGTGCCGTCGTCCGGCGGCCGCCGGGTACTCGTGGTCGATGACGCCCAACTGGTCGACGAGCATTCAGCGCAGGTCCTGCTCCAACTCGCCACCGATGGGACCGCAGCGGTGATCGCGACGGCGCCGGCACACGTGCGGCTTCCTGTGGCGATCGAGCGGCTATGGCGCGACGGGCTGTGCGAGCGGATCGATCTGGAACCGCTATCGACGCACGACGTCAGAACGTTGCTCGAAACCGTCCTTGACGCTCCCGTCGAGGACGACACGATCCGCGAACTCGCCCAGCGCTCGGGCGGCAACGCCCTGCTGTTGCGTGAGCTGCTCACGACCGCGATCGACCGGTCGGTGCTGGTGCTAGGCAAAGTCGACGACAGCCAGGTGTGGATGCTCGACGGCGAACCGCCGGTCAGCAGCGGGATCAGGGAAGCGGTCGCCGACCGGCTCGCCGGACTGTCAGAGACGCATCGCGCGGCACTCGAACTCGTCGCCGCCGGCGAGCCAATCGCCGCGGCTGTAGCGGCGGACCTGGTCGGCGACACGGTCCTCGACGAACTCGCAACCGAGCGGCTCGTCGCGGTCCGCGAAGGGCTCGCCGGCCCCGAGGTAAGCAGCGCGCACCCGATCTACGGAGACGTGCTGCGCGCCGAACTGCCTGCCCTGCGACTGCACAGGCTGCGCCTCGCTCTCGCTCACCGACTCGAATCCGGCGACCAACCCGTCCCGCACGACCTGGTGCGAGCCGCGGTCTGGCGACTGGATGCCGGGCAGGCCGACGACCCCGACCGGCTGCTTACCGCAGCGCGGGCAGCTCGCGGCATCAGCCTGGCAACCGCGGAGCGGCTCGCGCGCCGCGCCTATGAGGCGAGCGGGTCGCTGCCTGCCGCCCTGCTGCTTACCGAGATCCTCACGCACACCGGACGCGACGGAGAGGCCACCGCCCTCGCTTCGCGCTTGCCGCCTGACTCCCTCAGGCGAGCCGACCGGGACGCGCTGGTCTACTGCGCTGCCCACGAGCACCTGATGACCGGCCAGACGGACTCCGGCGCCGACCTCGTCGCGGCCGTCCTAGCCGGCGACCCGGCAGCGTCGGACCAGCTGCATGGGCTACACGCCGCCTTTGTGTGCTTCGACGCGCGGTTCGGTCTGGCGCGCGAGCTCGCCGACCCGATTGTCCGCAACGCCGGCGCGGATCCGGTCGCGCGCACGCTGGCGGCGATGGCTGTCGTCGGTGCCAGCTACTGGACGGGCCGGTTCCGTGACGCCGTGACGACCGTGGATCGGCTCGCGCCGATCACACCGGGCACCCGCGATGCGGTTCCGTACGGCGCGGCATCCCTGGAACTGTTCGGCATCTGCGCCCTGGCCGAAGGCGGCGATCTCGACGCGGCCGACGAGCGTGCACGGCGCATGCAGAGGCAGGCCGAGGCCGACCGTGACGTATTCGCCGGCCCGCGCGCGGACTACTGCCTAGGGCGCGTCGCGCTGCTGCGCGGCCAGGCCGAGACCGCCCGGCGGCTGTTCACCCGTTGCCTGGCCACGGTCAGCCCGTTCTACCGGTTCCTGAGCCGGCACCTCGGCGCAATGCTCGCCCGGGCCGCGGCAGCTTGCGGAGATGTCGGCGCATCCCGGGCGGCACTCGCTGCCGCGGCCACCGGGATCCGAATGAAGACCTACGAGCCGGAGGACGAACTCGCCGAGGCGGCGGCACTCGCCGCGGCACTCCAGCTGAACGACGCCGGCGAACGCGCGGCCTGGGCGGCCGGGGTCGCTGCCGCCCACGGCGCGTGGAACGC
>DATELR010000312.1:0-10655 GCA_035276345.1 Streptosporangiaceae bacterium
AGCGATGCTGGCCGCAGACCTGCGCGAGCTAGGCGACCTGCAGGCCGCTCGCGACCTGGAACAAGACATCCTGGACCGCCGCCGCCGCGCTCTGGGCCCGGACCACCCCGACACCCTGACCTCGGCCACCGGGCTGGCGGCCGACCTGCGCGAGCTGGGCGATGTGGAGGCCGCCCGCGACCTGGATCAGGACGCACTGGAACGCCGTCGCCGCGTCCTGGGTCCCGATCACCCAGACACCCGCGCCTCGGCCAGCAACCTCGCCGCAGACTTGCGCGAACTGGGTGACGTGGAGGCCGCACGCGAACTGGAGCGCGAGGCCCTGGACCGCCGCCGCTTCCTCGGCACCGACTATCCCGATGCCTTCATCGCCGCGGACAATCTGAGCACCGACCGAGCAGAACCGCGCGATGCAGAGGAGTTAAGGCAGAACAGGCAGGATCGCGTCGCCTGACGGATCAGCTTGTCCGCATTCGCGCAGGTCGGTCTCGCCTGATCTGTGGCATGCTCGACGGCAAGCTGGCGATCCGCGCCGGCCTTCGCGCCGGCAGGGAACCTGGCCGGGGCCAGCGGACAGTGAAGGTACATGGAGCCAGGTTTGCGTGCCCGCGTGCGTGCGGGTGACCCAGCTGCTTTCAGTTTTCTCTTCGACGAGTACTCCCGTGCGGTTTACAACCTGGCCTTCCGGCTTACCGGCAACTGGTCAATCGCCGAGGAAGCCGTCTCCCTGACGTTCCTCGAAGCCTGGCGACTAAGAGCCAGCGTCGAGCCCGATGGCGGGTCCCTGCGGCCTTGGCTGCTCGGTATCGCGATCAATGTGAACCGCAACATGAGCCGCGCCGCCCGCCGCCACCAGGCCGCGCTGAGCAGGCTCCCACCGCCGCCGCCTGTGCCCGACTTCGCTGATGATCTGGCTGGTCAGCTCGATGACGCTCGCCAGCTGCGCAGGGTCCTTGCCGCCGTTGACCGGTTGCGCGCTGACGAGCGGGACGTGATCGCGCTGTGCGTCTGGTCCGGTTTGGACTACGCCGCCGCAGCACAAGCGCTCGGCGTGCCGGCCGGGACGGTGCGGTCGCGGCTATCAAGGGCGCGCACAAAGCTACGGAAGCTGGCCGCGGACTGGGAACCGCGAGCCAGGTGCGAACAGGTAGAAGGTGACCGCGATCTCGCGGCCCGGCCATTGCAGGAGGGATCCCGATGAACGCCGACGACTCGCTTCGCGCACGTGAGGTCGCCGAGTTGGCGCGGATGCTGGCGGTTCCGGCAGAACGGGACCTGCCTGCTGGCCGGCTGCCCATTGTCAAGGAGCACCTGATGACCGAACTCCGCACCGACCAGCCAGCCGCGCACCGCGCAGCTCGCGCGCCCCGCCCTCGCCGCACTGCATGGAAGGCGACGGGTATCGGGCTGCTCGCAGCTGCCGCAGCCGCTACGAGCGTGATCGTCCTGACCGGCCAGTCAGGAGGAAGTACCGCAGGCCATGACACCGCAGTGAACCTGCTGCACCGGATTGCGTTGGCAGCTGCGCAGGCACCCGCGCCGAAGCCCACCGATAACCAGTTCATGTACATCGAGACCGAGGAAGCATTTGGCACGCCATACGGCAAGCCCGCCCCGGACAAGGCACACCTGCGGCAGGTCTGGATTCCGGTGGCCGATCTGTGCAAGCGTGGCCTGGGAATCGACCACGGCGAGCGGTTCATCATTTCGGACAAGCCCACGCCGGACATGGTGGCCAACGGCGTGCACATCAAATGCCCGTACCAGGGCTCCTTGAATGACCCGTCGTACCGGCTGATCCAGGGACTGTCCACCAATCCGCAGACCCTGCTGAACCTGATCTACGCAAAGACGAAGGGAGCCGGGCAGTCGCCCGATCAGGAGGCGTTCACAACGATCGGCGACCTGCTCCGCGAGTCGATCGCGCCGCCCGAGGTCAGCGCTGCGCTGTTCCGGGCTGCGGCCCTGATCCCCGGGGTGACCGTCGACGCCAATGCCGTCGACGCCGCCAACCGACCCGGAATAGGAGTCTCCTTCACCTTCAACGGACAAAAGTCCGAATGGCTGTTTGACAAGAACAGCCTGCAGATGCTCGGCGAACTCGACTTCGTCAACGGGACGCTGACAGGCAAGTCGGCGATCATGGCCCGCGCTTTCGTCGACCATGCAGGTCAGGTGCCGAAGGCTGGCTGATCACGACGCCAAGGCGGCCCTTGGCCCGGCAGAGCCCGGGTCGAGGGCCGCTTTCATGCTCGGGAGTCAGGAGTGCGGGCCAGGGCTCCGCCCTTGACGACGAAGTCGGGGTGCTCGAGCAGGGTTATGTCGTCCAGCGGGTTGCCTGGCACCGCCATCATGTCCGCGAAGTAGCCAGCTTGAATGCGGCCGACCCGGTCGTCCCACCGGATCAGCTCGGCCGCGCTCAAGGTGGCGGAACGGATCGCATCCACGGGGCTCTGGCCGCAGCGGACGTGATAGGCGAACTGCCGCGCGTTCAGCCCGTGCGGGTAGATGCCGCTGTCGGTGCCGAACGCAATGCGCACCCCGGCCTGCAGGCACTTGGTGAATCCTTCGCGCTGCGCAAGGGTTGTCTCATCGTTCTTGCGCAGGACGTCCTCGCGCCAGCCCTGCTGCCGTCCGGCCTCGGCGATGTAGTCGCCGGAGTAGATGTCCGCTACCAGGAACGTACCGGCGGCGGCCATCAGCTGAATGGCTTCGTCGTCCATCAGCGAGCCATGCTCGATCGATCGCACGCCGGCGCGCACGGCGCGCTTGATGCCCTCGCCGCCGTGCGCGTGCGCCGCAACGTCCGCGCCGAACAAGGACGCTTCCTCGACTGCCGCCCTGATCTGTTCCTCGCTGAGCTCCGGAGCGCCGGGCACGCCGCCGGGCGTCATCACCGCGCCGGTTGCTATCAGCTTCACCAGGTCCGCGCCGCCCTGCAGGATGCGCCGCACGGCCCGGCGGATGTCATCGACTGAGCTGACTACCCCGACCCGCAGCTCATACGGCACGACCGCGTCGACGTCCGGGGCTAGCCCGGTAATGTCGCCTCCGCCGCCCGAGCAGGTCACGTACGCTCCGGCGACACGCATGCGGGGGCCGGGCAGCCAGCCCGCATTAATGGCATCTCGCAGCGCGACATCGACGAATGCGCGGAACGACCCCACATCGCGGACCGTCGTGAAACCTGCCCGCAAGGTGTCCCGCGCATTGCGGACACCAGACAGTGCTTCCTGAGCGCCCGTCCGTGACAGCAGTCCCGCATAGCCGTGGCCATCGTCGGGCTCGCCAACCAGGTGCGCATGGCAGTCGATCAATCCAGGCAGGAGCGTATGGTCCGGCAGATCCATAACGACAGTGCCCTCGGCAGGCGCGTCGCCCACCCCGGCGACTTGGGCGACGCGATCACCATCGATGATCACAGCGCGGCCGGTCAGCAACTCCCCGGATACCACGTCAAGCAGCAGCCGCGGACGAATGACCATTCGCTCAGAAGCGGGCATACCGCAGTATAAGATCACGGACGTTTGGCGACGGTGAGGAGCACCGCGGAGTTCTGCAGTGCCTTCAGGCTATGAGAGGCGTCCGGGATGATGAGCAGGTCGCCGTCCCTGCCGTCCCAGGTGTCATTTCCCGCGATGAGGCGAACCCGGCCGCGGAGCACATGCACGCTTGCCTCGCCCGGGTTGGCGTGCTCGGTCAGCGCGGTGTCCTTGGTCATGGCGATGACCGTTTGCCGCAGCACCTTTTCGTGGCCTCCGACGACGGTTCGCGAGGCACGACCGACAGCGGTACCGGCCGCTTTTTCGAGCAGTTCCCGGGCCAGAGCGTCCAGGGACAGCTTCTGCATTGCGGTTTCCTTTCTGCGCTTCGTGCCGGTTGCCAGCCAAGCATGTTGACCAGCGAACCCCGGATAGGGGGTGCCTGCTGGACTATTTCGCTGGCGGCGGCGCGGACAAGTAGCCGATAAGTGCTCGTTCGCCCCGGTTCCGGCATGAGGTCGGTCCGCGATGCCCGTGCAACCCTTTGCTCGGAGACGGTGTCGTAGTGGGCGTGCTGATGGACGTGTTGGATCGCGACTTCGACCAGTTCGTGCGCGATGCGTCGCCCGGGTTGCTGCGCACCGCATATCTGCTAACCGGTGATCGCGGCCACGCCGAGGACGTGGTGCAGACAGCGTTGCTGCAGGTGGCTCGGAGATGGCGCCGGATCCGCGGCGAGCCGACACCTTATGCCCGTCGGGCGGTGGTCAACCTTGCCAAGAACCACTGGCGCGACCGCCTCCGGCGCCCCGGCGAGAGCAGTGCGACCATCGAGGCTGGCTATGCCCCACCCGAGGCAGACGTGCTGCTGCAGCAAGTGCTGTTGCCCGCGGTGCTGGACCTGCCGGCACGCCAGCGAGCAGTGCTCGTGCTGCGTTACTTCGAGGACCTCTCGGTCGAACAGACGGCTGCCGCCCTGGGCTGCAGCACTGGAACCGTCAAGAGCCAAACCCACCATGCCTTGAGCAAACTGCGCGAGGCGCTCAGTGATACCGCCGACCTGAAGGAGAGCGATCATGCCAACTGATGCCGAGCTCACCACGCTGCTGCGCCGCGGTTTCGCGCATGCCACCGCAGATCTTGACCCTAGGCCAGACCTCGTCCGCGTCATCCACAGCCGGCACGTCAGCGCCCGTCGGCGCCGAGTTGTCGTCGCGCTGGCTGTCCCCGTCGCCGCGATCGCGGCTGGCTACGGCTTGGCACTCGCCGCCGGGTCGGGCCCCAACCAGGGCCACACGGCGGTTGCGCCGCCGTCCGCGTCCGCGTCAAGTGGTTCGGGGTCGAGCACCACGCCGCATACGTCGGTACCGGTGAAGCTCGTCAGCTATGGGGTCGATCACCGGGTGGTACGCCGCCACCACAGCGCGCCGGCGAACTGTCCGGCGAACGCGACCGCCCCGCTCGTCAAAGCGGTGAACCCGGCGGGTGTCCCGGGTGTCTGGATCTCCACGAACGAACAGTGCGTGTTCGTTGCCGTCGGCGGGGCTGACACCAAGCCAGGGAACGCTGCCCCGTTGCACATCACGGGCTTCCCCGGCATCTTCAGCACGGTCGAAAACGGCGTGCGCACGATCTACGCTCCCGGTATCGGGGGCAAGGGCTGGTGGGTGCTGAAAATGCCCGCGACCGCTCCCTACGAAACGGCCGTACACCTGATCCTCGTCCCGGGCAGCTGACCCCTGCCACAAAGCCGTCGACGGCAGGTGATCGAGGGGGGCCATTCTTGCCCCCCTCGGCCGCACGGCCGATGAATCGAGTGCCGCGCCCCGGTCTACCTTCGTAAAGACACGCGACAGAAGGAGACCTGAATGAGTGACCTGCGCGGCTTTCTGCAGACCCAGGTCAGCAACGGAACGCTGCCCGGAGCCGTTGCCCTGCTGGCACGCGGCGACTCGGTCGAGTTCGCCGCGGCGGGGGAGGCGAGCCTCGGCGGCGCCCCGATGGCGCGGGACACGATCTTCCGGTTCGCGTCGATCACCAAGCCGATCACGGCCGCCGCGGTGATGCTCCTCGTCGACGACGGCACGATTCGCCTTGATGACCCGGTGGACCGGTGGCTGCCGGAACTGGCCGCGCCGAAGGTGGTCAGGACACCAGCGAGCGATCCGGACGACGTGGTACCCGCGGTCCGGCAGATCACTGTGTTCGACCTGCTCAACGGCTGTGCCGGATACGGATTCGCATCCGATTTCGGGCTGCCGGCTGTGCAGCGGCTCGCTGCGGTTCAGAAAGACGGCCGCGAGGTCCAGAGCTTCCCGGCGCCGGATGTCTGGATGGCCGAGCTTGCACAGGTGCCGCTGCTACGCCAGCCGGGCGAGGCGTGGTTGTACGACACCTGCTCGACCTTGCAGGGCGTTCTGGTCACCAGGGTCACCGGCCAGCCGCTGCCGGACTTCATGGCAGAGCGAATCTTCGGTCCGCTGGGCATGAAAGACACCGCCTTCGTGGTTCCGGCTGCCAAGCGCGACCGGTTCACCAGCTACTACCGGAACGGCGAGGATGGCGCCCTGGAACTGGCCGATCCGCCTGACGGCCAGTGGAGTACCCCACCGGCCTTTCCGCTCGGCAACGGCGGCCTGGCGGGGACGGCCGATGACTGGCTTGCGTTCGCCAGGATGATGCTGGCCGACGGCGCGGCGGCGGACGGGCATCAGCTGCTGTCCAAGGAGGCCGTGCACCGGATGACGACCGATCAGACTACGCCCGCTCAGCGTGAGATGGGGCAGCTTTTCCTCGATGGTCAGGGGTGGGGGTTCGGCGGCTCGGTCGACATCGCCGCCATCGATCCGTGGAACGTGCCAGGCCGCTACGGCTGGGTCGGCGGAACCGGAACGACTGCGTACATCGTCCCCTCACAGGGCACCGTGTCGATCATGCTCACCCAGGTGGCGGCGGAGGGCCCGGCCGCGTCGCAGTGGCTGAACGGCTTCTGGGCTTACGCTGCCAGCGCGGGCTAACCATCCGCGACCCACAAAATGGAGGCGGCTGATCGTGGCTACGGTGCCATTCGACCTGGTGATGCGGAACTGCCGTCTCGAGGGCAGGGCCAGCTTGGCCGACATCGGCATCACGGCTGGCCTCATCGCCGAGGTCGGAGAGATCAACGGTGACGCACTCGCCGACCTCGACGTCGCAGGGCGCCTGGTCAGCCCCGCGTTCGTCGAACCGCACATCCACCTGGACAAGGCCGGGACGCTGCCGCTGCTCGGCGAGAACCGCACGGGAACGCTCGCCGAGGCGATCGACATCCTGCACCGGACTAAGCGCTCGGCCACGCCTGAAGACGTCGCCGCCCGGGCCGGCGTCGTGATCCGTCAGGCAGTCGCAGCTGGCACCACCAGGATCCGGTCGCATGTGGACGTCGACACCGTCGGCGGCCTCGCCCCGCTGCGCGGTGTCCTGCAGGCGGCCAGGGAGCATGCCGACCTCTGCGAGATCCAGACGGTGATCTTCCCGCAGGAGGGCATCCTTCGCGACCCGGGTGCCGCCGAGCTCATGGATGAGGCGATGCGCGAAGGCGGCGGTGTCGTCGGCGGCATGCCGCACTGGGAAACGAGCGAGCAGGCATCACGCGAGCACATCGCCATCTGCATGGGGCTCGCGCAGCGCTATGACGCCGACGTCGACATGCACGTCGACGAGACCGACGACCCGGCTTCCAGGACGCTCGCCATGCTCATCGACGCCACCATCAGCCACGGCTGGCAGGGCAGGGTCACCGCAGGACATTGCTGCGCGATGGCCGCCTGGGACGATGCGTATGCCCGCGACGTGATCGCGCGAGCGGTCGCGGCCGATCTGCGGTTCGTCTCTAACCCGGCGACCAACCTGCTGCTCCAGGGCCGCCTAGACGAGGAACCGCGGCGGCGCGGCCTGCCGCGCGTCAAGGAGCTGCTCGATGCCGGCCTGACCGTCGGATCCGGTCAGGACTGCGTCCACGACGGCTTTTACCCGTTCGGCGCCGCGGACCAGCTGCAGGTCGCGCTCATCTTCTGCCACGCCGCGCAGCTCTCGGTTCCGCCGGAGATCGACGCGGCCCTGTCCGCGATCAGGCATGCCGCGGCCCGCGTCATGGGCGTCAGCGGGTACGGCCTAGAACCCGGCTGCGCGGCGGACCTGGTCGTCCTCGATGCGGACAGCATGCACGAGGCGTTGCGGCTTCAGGCGCCACGCAGCTGGGTGCTCAGGGCAGGATCGGTCGTGGCGTCGACAACTACGACCACCGCTCTTCACAGATCCATGGACTAGGTACCGGACGCGGAGACTGCCTGACGGTCTTGCGCTGGCACAGCTGCGTGGACGGCCGGCAGGCGGGCGGCCCACGGTTGCGCTGCTTCGAGTTGTGATGCCAGGCGGATAAGCGTGGCCTCGTCGCCGAAACGGCCGAGGAAATGGACGCCGATGGGCAGGCCGTCGTCGTTCCACCAGAGCGGAACGGACATGGCGGGGTTGCCCGTGAGGTTCGCCACCACGCCGGCGTAACGGACGGTCTGGCCGCTGACCCTGAGCGACCGCCACGGATCTTCCGGCGTCGAGTACATGGCGCCGATCGGTAGCGGAGGTGCAGACATTGTCGGCGTGAGGAACACGTCAGCAGTCGTGAAGAACCGTGCGACCGCGCGGGCGAATCGCTGGATGTCCTCGACGCAGAGCAGCCACTCGGCCGCGGTGACCTTCTCGCCGGCCAGCCACAGCGCCCTGGTAAGAGGCTCGATCTCGTCCGAACCTGGTTCCCGGCCAATGCGGCGGATCCAGTACCGGATGATCCACGATGTCGCGGCAGTGATCATCGTCCCGATCACCGCGCCTATCTCGGGGGTGAACCCGGGCCACTCGGCCTGGATGACCTCATGACCGAGCGAGGCGCACAGCCGGGCCGCGTGCTCGGCGGCCGCCACGCAATCCGGATGGCCGAGGTCGCCATCGGGAGTCCGCAGCGTGTAGGCAATGCGCAGCCGGCCTGGGTCGGCGCCGACCTCTGCCGCGAACGGCCTGGCGGGCGGCGGTGCCCAGTAAGGATCGCCAAGCGCGGGCCCGGATGTGGCGTCAAGTAGCGCGGCGCTGTCCCTGACCGACCGGGTGAGCGCGTGCTCGACAGCGCCGCCGGCGGCGACGTCACCGTATTCAGGCCCGAGCGGATTACGCGCCCTGGTGGGTTTGAGCGCGAACAGCCCGCAGGCCGAAGCCGGATACCGCAGCGAACCGCCGAGGTCGTTGCCGTGCGCGAACGGCACCATGCCGGACGCCACCGCCGCCGCTGACCCGCCGCTTGATCCGCTGGTGGATCGCTGCGTGTCCCAGGGGTTGCGGGCAGGACCGAACAACTCAGGCTCGCAGGCGGGCGCCATCCCGAATTCGGGCGTATTCGTCTTGCCGAGGATGACCAGGCCGGCGCGGCGCAGGCGCGCCACGAGCTCGGAGTCGAAGGCCGACACGTGGCCAGCAAGGAAGCGTGAGCCCTCAGTGAAGCGCACGCCTTCCATTTCGCAGGCCAGGTCCTTCAGCAGGTACGGCACGCCAGCGAAGGGACCTGACGGAGCGGCGCTTGCTGCCTCGAGCGCCGCTTCGAATACCGGCGTGACGACCGCGTTCAGGGACGGATTCAGCGCCTCAACGCGGTCGATAGCCGCCGTCGCCAGTTCGACCGCGGTGACCTGTCCGGTGCGGACGAGTTCGGCCTGGGCGGTGGCGTCCAGCAGCGAAAGCTCGTCCGTCACGGCCGTGCCTCCAGCACGATGTTGAACGGAGCCGCGTCCTCGGCGACACGGCGCACCCGGGTGTATCCGGCGTCGGCGAGCACCTGGCGGAGCCGGCTCTCGCCCGCCATGGCGCCGAGAGCCGCCGCGCCGGTCTGGGCGAGGGACGAAGGCGTGCATACCAGCGTCGAGATCGCGTAACCGATGCGCGCGTACGGGTTGGTGAAGTCGTTCTCGAGCCGATCCGCCGCGAGCGGTTCGACCACCATCACGGTTCCGCCAGGCGCCAGCGTCTGGCGGGCATGGGCAGCGGCGGCCACTGGATCGCCGAGATCGTGCAGGCAGTCAGTGAAGGTGATCAGGTCGTATTCGTGGCCAGGGAACACCGCAGCGTCGGCCACCTCGAAGCTGACCCGGTCGCCCGCGGCGGAGTCGGCGGCCGCTTTGCGGGCGGTTGCGATCAGCGCGTCGCTGTGGTCGAAGCCGGCGAAGGTCGAAGCAGGGAACCGTTCGGCCATCAAGATGGTCGAGGTGCCCTGGCCGCAGCCGATGTCGGCCACCCGGGCGCCAGCCAGCAGACGGCTGGTCACGCCGTCCAAGGCCGCCAGCCACCCGTCGACGAGCGAGGCCCGGTACATCGGACGGGTGAAGCGTGACTGCGCGTCGTTCAGCGCGGGTT
Organism: Streptosporangiaceae bacterium; assembly: GCA_035276345.1. Classification (GTDB taxonomy): domain Bacteria; phylum Actinomycetota; class Actinomycetes; order Streptosporangiales; family Streptosporangiaceae; genus Chersky-822. The sequence goes on from DATELR010000312.1 coordinate 9,918, forward strand.
GATGATCGCCCCATCCCATTCCGCCCCCGGTACGGAAGAATCCTTCGATCGTCGGAAGATCGCTCCACAGAGCGGCGAATCCCTGAAACACGCCGATCAGCGACGCCGGGCTGTCATCGGTGGCGATGACCAGCGCCATCTCGTCGGCCAGCGAGAACGAGCCGGTGGCCGGGTCGTAGCTGACGTAGCCCGCTACGGCAACGCCGCGGAGCCACTCGCGCACGTAACGCTCGACCGTGCCGGTGCGAGCCGCCAGCTCACCTGGCGTCAAAGGTCCAGCGCCTGCCATCGCGGCCCACAGGCCCAGCCGATCGCCGAGCGCGATCAGCGGCCCCGTGATGGCGACGCCCAGCTCGCCAAATACCTTGCCTACTGCTTCCTCGACCTGCTTCTCGTCGATATCCATCAGGACGTCCTCCTTGGATCGGGTCTTGCCCTGATGGCGTGAGATCGCGCCTCACGATTGTGAGATGTCCCAGCGCACGGTCTCGGCTGGCCGGTAGGCGCACCGCGCGCCGGTCACGATGCTGGATCGCAGATGCCGGCCAAGCTCGGGATGAGCCCGCTCGATCCGGCCGATCGCGGCGTGAATCCTGGCTGTCACAGTGGTGCGCGCTCGCTCGGTGACGTCCCCGAGCCGCCGGCGCCGCCCGCCGAGACCGGTGGCGCGGGCGAGCTCGCCGATCAGGGCGTCGCGTTCGGCAGCGAGCCGCGCCGACCGTTCGATGTCGTGCTGGG
>DATELR010000313.1:0-4241 GCA_035276345.1 Streptosporangiaceae bacterium
GCCACGGCTGCATCGGCGAGTAGCGGACGGGTTCGAACGCGGGACCGGCGAGCGCGCCGAGGCTCACGGGCACATAGGGAGGCCGCCAGGTCGTGGTGCCGGTTTCGGCGATAGATATCCCGGTCGCAGCTGCGACGACGGCTGCGGCGTTAACCGTCTCGAGCTTGCCCTGCAGCGGACCCATGGTGGCGGTCGTGAACCGCTTCGCCAGCTCGGCCGAATCGAATCCCTCGGCGACCGCGGCGCGCAGGTCCTTGGCCGTCACGTCTTCGCTGAAGTCCACGAAACCGTTCGTCTGGCCGACGAACAGCTCGGGATGAGCGTCCACGGGCAGGTCTGGCCAGGTAGCCGCGACGTCGCCCGCATCGGCTGGCCGCGGACCTTGTTGGTCGTTGCCTGGCATGGCACCCAGCCACGCACGGCCGATGCGATGCGCTCTCCGCGCCGCCTCCGCCCCAACCGCCGCCGCGTGGGCGGTCAGTTCGTCCAGCGTGCCATCGCCGGCGATACCGCCCGTGACGAGGACATCGCGGCTGAGACGCGAGGCGTCAGGAAAGTAGCGAGCGGCCCGCGGGTTGTACACCGGCCGGTCACCCGACATGTTGAGCAGCGAGGTCGGCGCGGTCCAGCCGGCCGCGACCACAAGCAGGTCGCACGGTACCTGGGTGCCATCCGCGACCCGGACCGATCGCAGCCCCATCCGGCCGCTCGCGGCGACGATGTCCCCGCCCAGCCGCGCGTCCTCGACCCTGAGCACCTGGACGCCAACCCGCTTCAGGTCGGCAATCGCCGCGTCCCCTTCGGGGTTGGCGGACAGCACGACGGCGCGCTCACCTGGCTTGACCGCGTACAGGTTGATCAGACGGCGTGCTGCGGTGGAAAGCATCACGCCAGGCAGGTCATTGCCCGCGAACACGTAAGGCCGCTCGATCAGTCCTGGCGCGACGACAAGCGTCTTGGCCCGCGCCTTGACCAGGCGCTCGGCCTCGGCACCGCCGAGGTCGCCGCGGCGCTCGAGCACCCCGATCCAGTTGCCGTCGTACCGGCCGAGCACCACCGCGTCGGTCAGCACCTCGATGCCCGGCTCGGCGGCAACCTGAACGGTCAGGTCGGCCAGCACCGCCAGATCACGCTCGTTGCCCCAGCGCAGATGTCCGCCTAGGTCGTGCTCTTCCTCGACCAGCAAGACGGTGGCGCCGGCCCGAGCGGCGGCCAGGGCCGACGTCATCCCGGCTGGCCCGCCTCCTGCGACGAGCACGTCAGGGTGGGCATAACGCTTGGCTGGGCGAGCTGTCGGCGTGTCGGGCGATACTCGCCCACCATTAACGAAACGGCGCAGCACACCCTCATAGGCCGGCCAGAGCACCCGCGGTCGCATGAACGTCTTGTAATAGAAGCCAGCCGTAAGCACCGGAGCGGCGAGCTGATTGGCGGCCTTGATGTCGAATCGCAGCGACGGCCAGGCGTTCTGCGATGTCACAACCATCCCGGCCGATATCTGCCGGTGGGCGGCCCTTACATTCGGCTCGTCGCCCACCTGGACCATGCAGCCGGGATCGTGGAACGACGCGGTGACCAAGCCCCTGGCGCGGTGATACTTCATGCTCCGCGAGAACACGCGCTCCCCGGCTGCTGCGAGCGCGGACGCGATCGTGTCCCCGGCGAAGCCCGTGACCGCGCGGCCGTTCCAGCTGAACTGCACCGTCCTGGTGCGGTCGATTACCTCACCGGGCTGCGGGCCAAGCCGTAGCGGGCCGCTGGCTTTCTCGCCGCTGGCTGGCTGCGTCATCGCTGGACGTGTCATGCCTCGGCGCGCCCCAGTTCTCTGGCCTCGTTGGTGTCTGTGTGCCGCTCCACCTTGATGAACCGCCGGCAGCCCATCCGGTGATACCAGGTCTCCTTCACCCAGCCACGGGGATTTGCCCGCAGGTACAGGTATCCCCGCCATTCCGCAGGCGTCGCGACGGCCGGATCGGGCCGCGGCGACAACTCGCCGACATGGTTGAACTCAGACGCGTCCCGCGGTCCGCACCACGGGCACGGCAAGAGAATCATCGGAGGTCCCTCACTCTTTTAATGGCCGACGGCGGCCGCGCCTTTCTCGCCGACCAGTGCACCTGACATGAAGCGGTCCAGGCCGAACGCCTCAATGATCTCGGGCGTCTTGCCGGACGAGATGCATTGCGCCATCGCCTCGCCTGACACCGGGCCGGCCTTGAACCCGTAGGTGCCCCAGCCGACGTCGACGAGGAATCCCTCCACCGGAGTCATCCCCATGACCGGCGAGAAGTCGGGAGTCATGTCACACAATCCCGCCCACTGCCGCAGGACCCGCAACTTGGAGAGAGCGGGCATCAGCTCGAGCACGTGGCCGGCCAGGCCTTCGATGAACTCGAGCGAGCCGCGCATGGCGTAGGAGGTGAACGGGTCGACGCTGGCGCCGAATACCAGCTCACCGCGGTCGGTCTGGCTGATGTAGACGTGCAGTGAGCCGGACACGATCACCGTGCCGAGGAACGGCTTGACCGGCTCGGTAACCGCTGCCTGCAGCGGCGATGTCGTGATCGGCAACCGAACCCCGGCCATGTCCGCGATCAGCGTGGCCCAGCCGGCGGTCGCGTTGAGCACGGTCCCGGTGGCGATGTCGCCGTTTGCCGTCCTGACCGCGCGGACCTTGCCGTCCGCTACGTCGATCCCGGTTACCTCGGTGTGCTGGTGGATATGCGCACCCAGGGCATCGGCGGCGCGGGCATAACCCCAGACCACCGCGTCGTGCCGGATGATGCCGCCAGGCGGGTGATAAAGCGCGCCGAGGATCGGGTACCTGGCCTCGTCGCTGACATCGAGGAACGGCGCCAGCCGCTTGATCTCGGCTGGCCCTATCACCTCGGAATCGACGGCCTCCACCTTGTTCACCTCGGCCCGCCAGCGCATGGTCCGCAGCGACGAGTCGTTGTGCGCGAGCGTCATGTGCCCGCGCTGGGAGAACATCACGTTGTAGTCGAGGTCTGTCGCGAGGCGCTGGTAAAGCTGCACCGACCGGTCGTAGAACCTGACTCCCTCTGGGGTGAGGTAGTTCGAGCGCAGGATCGCGGTGTTCCGTCCGGATCCGCCGGCCCCGATGTAGCCCTTGTCCAGCACCGCGACGTCGGTGATCCCGTGATTCGCGGCTAGGTAATAGGCAGCGGCCAGGCCGTGCACGCCGCCGCCGACGATGACCACGTCGTAGCTCGGCTTCATCGGGTGCGGGCGCCAGGCTGGCGGCCAGTCGTGATGCCGAAGCCCGCGGCTCAGCAGCCCGGCGGCCGAGTATTTGGCGGGATAGGCAGCGCCGTTGCTGCGCGGACGGCCGTTCGCGTGCGGGAGCACGGTTCATCGCCCTCCGCGGGCTAGGGGACGGGAGGCAGCCGGATTCTCTGCGCCGATTAGGCTACGCCAGAGATGAAACCGTGTCCACTTGGAGGAAACAGATCGCACCGAGGGCTCTTAGCTAGCAGGCTGGATCGACTTGACCGAAAGGAACTGAATCGGCAGTTCGATCAGCGTACACGGGCCGTGCGGCACCTCTCCGACGAACTGCATCGCGTCGCCAGGCTCGAGCAGGTACCTGGAGGATCCGCACAGGTACTCAAGCCGGCCCGCGATCATGTAGATCAGCTCGGTGCCGGGATGCTGGTACAGCGGGAAGGCCTCGGCTCGCTCGGTGAGGGTAACCAGCAGGGTCTCCAGCGAGTTGTGCGGCGCCCGCATTGTGCCGAGCAGCTGGTACCGATGCCCTGGCCCCGATCCCTTGTGCTCGATGTCGAGGCCGCGGCCCGCCTTGACGTGGAGCACGTCCTGCTCCTCGTTGAGGCCGCGGAAGAAGGCGGTCACCGGGACCTTCAGCGCCTCCGACAGCCTGGCGAGCGTGGCCAGGCTGGGCGATGCCTGCGCGTTCTCGATCTTCGACAGCATGCCTTTGGACAAGCTGGTCAGCTCGGCGAGCTGGCCTACCGTCAGCCCGAGCTGGAGCCGGAATTCACGGACCCGCTCAGCGATGACAGCGCTGAGCGCGCTCTCCAGGCCCTCATGCGACACCGGTGCGTCCTGGTCCGGTTCGCCATCGCCCGTCGGCGTCAGATCCATCAGCTGCGTCACTGCAGCCCTTCCTTCCGGGCGTTGGGCCGACTGGCCGGAGCAACAAGATCCGATCGAACCAACGCCTTGTATCGTGTCATGATACAGGGTTTACTGTCCGTGAA
>DATELR010000314.1:0-16278 GCA_035276345.1 Streptosporangiaceae bacterium
CGGCCACGCGGGCGAGGAGGCGCCGCCAAGCGCGGCGGTTACCAGGGCCGAGCAGGCCCAGCGCGATCGCCGGGACGCGCCGCAGAGCCAGGCAGCAGCGGACGCCATTGAGATTGACGCGACCGATCTGAGCCTGGATGACGTCGTGGGGCAGATCGTCAGCTTCGCGGCCGCTAAGGAAGCGGACGGATGAACGAGCAGGTTCGCGACCCGGATCCCGGCGCAGCCAACTTCGCGGACGCGCCGGTGCTCGCCGTCGTAGGGCGGCCTAATGTCGGAAAGTCGACACTGGTTAACCGGATACTCGGCAGCCGTCAGGCCGTGGTGGAAGACACGCCAGGAGTGACCAGAGACCGCGTTGCATATGACGCGATCTGGCGCGGCCGCGCGTTCACGGTCGTCGATACAGGCGGCTGGGAGCCTGCCATCGAAGGGTCGCCAGCGCTAGCCGCCAGGGTCGCAGCCCAGGCCAGGGTCGCCGTTGACGCGGCCGACGCGGTCCTGTTCGTTACCGACGCCGTCGTCGGGGTCACCGATGCCGACGCGGCCGTCGCGGCCGTGCTCCGCCGCTCAGGCAAGCCCGTCGTCCTGGCGGCCAATAAGGTCGACGACGCTCCTGCCGAGCTGGGGGTGCATTCACTCTGGTCGCTCGGGCTCGGCGAACCGATCCCGGTGAGCGCATTGCACGGTAGGGGCAGCGGCGATCTCCTCGATGCGGTGCTCGGCGCACTGCCCGACGCGCCAGAAGACCGCGACGCTGCCGACGCCGGCCCGCGCCGGGTGGCGCTGATCGGCCGTCCCAACGTCGGGAAGTCGAGCCTGCTTAACAAGCTCGCGGGACACGACCGCGTTCTCGTGGATGCGGTCGCCGGAACCACGAGAGATCCGGTCGACGAGCTCATCGACCTTGGCGGCAAGACGTGGCGCTTCGTCGATACGGCGGGGATCAGGCGACGGGTGAGGGAGACGCAGGGAGCCGACTACTTCGCCGCGCTTCGAACTGAGCGTGCCCTGGACCGGGCCGAAGTAGCGGTCGTGCTCATTGACGCCAGCGAGCCGCTGGCCGAGCAGGATCTGCGGATCATCTCGATGGTGATCGACGCCGGACGAGCGCTGGTGATCGCGTATAACAAGTGGGATCTGGTCGACGAGGACCGCAGGAACTTCCTCGACAAGGAAATCGACCGGCAGCTCTACACGGCGCGCTGGGCGCCCAGGGTAAACATTTCGGCGTCGACGGGCTGGCATGTAGACCGGCTCGTCCCAGCGCTAGATGCTGCGCTCGCTGGCTGGGAAACCCGGATCCCGACCGGGCGGCTGAACGCCTGGCTGTCGGCTCTGGTCGCGGCGACTCCGCCTCCTGCACGCGGCGGCAGGCAGCCGAAGATCATGTTCGCTACCCAGGCCGGGACAAAGCCGCCGCATTTCGTCCTGTTCACTTCCGGCTTCCTCCAGGCGGGATACCGGCGTTTCATCGAGCGGCGGCTGCGCGAAGAATTCGGCTTCCGCGGGACTCCAGTGCACCTGTCGATGCGCCTGCGGGAGAAGCGGTCGGCGGCCGGCCGTGGCGCGCGAGGAACCGGGCGCAGCTGAATCAATCACGGGTCATCCGGTTGCCTCGCGGGCGAAGGTCACGCAGGTGAGCGTCGGCGGCGGCTTCAGTATCGCCCTGACCTCAGCCGGCAGGATCCTTGCACGGGGGCACAATGAGTTCGGGCAGCTCGGCATTGGCGGGACGGCCAGCAAGCGCGTCCCGGTGGCCGTGCATCTGCCGGTCGGCATGTTCGCCATCGGACTCGCCGCCGGCCCAACTACAAGGCACAACTCGCGATCGCGGCGGGCTAGTTAGTCCTTCTGCTCAGGTTGAGCAGGAACCAGACGACCGTACGCCCGGCGCGGCTGGCAAACCCCCAATCGTCAGAAAGGCTCTCGACCAGCAACAAACCGTTTCCGCTCTCCCCGCCGGGGTCATTTCCCTTGTGCGGCATCACGCCGTCCGAGCCGTTATCAATCACCGAGACCAGCAGACTAGCGGCCTTAGCCGCCACGATCAGTTCGACGGTTCCTCCTGCCTGCCCCGACCTGCTGTGCCTGATCGCGTTGGTTACCAGTTCCGAAGTCAGCAGCTCGGCGGTATCAGCGTGCAGGTGGCCTGGACCGATGGCCCGGGTGATGAAGCGCCTGGCTTCCCGCACCTGCTCGGGCTGTGCCTGCAGCGTGATCCTGCCGAGTATCACCCAGTAGATCAGTAATGCCGGGTCAGCGATCGGGTCACTGGTCCGGGCCGTCTCCGCGGGCATGGGTCACTCCTTCCGGCGATCCTCCCTCGCGGCTTCCCGCTTATCCTTCAATGGGAATGCAAAATTTACAAGTGCATTGAGGACATCTTCGAAACGGGATTGCAAATGGGTTCCCAAGTGAACGACCGAAAGAGTAGGGTAGGCGCAGTTCCGGGGCAGGAGGCGACGATCCGTGTTGGTAGGACCGACCATTCGCCGGCGCAGGCTCGGCAGCGATTTAAGGCGGCTGCGAGAACAGCGATCGCTGAGGCTCGAGGAAGTTGCCGGCCAGCTGGGCGTCGCGCCTTCGACGCTGTCCAGGATCGAAACCGGCAAGGCTCCCACGAGAACCAGCTATCTCGCGCTCTTGCTGAACCTGTACGGGGTCGACGATCCCGATCAGCGCCGGAGCCTGATGGACCTGGCCCGTGAGGGCCAGCGGAAAGGCTGGTGGGTCGGATCGGACGACCTGCTTCCCGCCGGTATGGGTAACTACCTCGGCCTCGAGGCCGAAGCCACCGACCTGTGCGCTTTCCAGTCCCAGCTAGTCCACGGCCTGGTCAGGACGCCGGACTATGAAAGGGCGGTGATCGCCGCCAGAAGGCCCGAGCTGGATCCGCGCCAGGCGGATCGGCTCCTCCAGGTTGCTGTCCGCCGCAAGGACGTGCTGCATGGCGGCGATCCGGTCAGGTTGAGGATCGTCCTGGACGAGTCCGTGTTGCTGCGAGCCGTGGCCGAGCCGCCCGTCATGCGGGCCCAGCTGGAGCACCTGATCGAGAAGGGAAGCGCCGCGAACATCACGATCCAGGTGTTGCCGCTATGCTGCGGGGTCCGTCAGCTGCCCGCGAGCTCGTTCGGCATCCTGAGCTTCGCCGAGCCGGACGACGCCGACGTCGCCTGCGCCGCGGGCATCCGCGGCCAGGTGCTGCTTGAGCACCGGCCAGCCGAAGTTCAGGCAATCCGCCAGATGTTCGATGCGCTGACTGAGCAGGCCGCATCACCGCAAGAGTCGGCACAGCTGATCCGGAAGCTAGCTGACGCGAGCTAGCGCCTCCGCAATCATCGCTGCTGTCTGGCTTGCTGGCATGCTGCTGTTCACGAGCAGATGCATCGTCGAGGCATAACGGGACACGTCAGCTGGCCGGTCCACATAGCTGGCACTGGTCAGCTGTTCGCTGTAAACGGCGTCGGGCAATGCCTCGTCTGCGAAACGCAGGATCGTGAAGCCGGCTGGGCTCAGCGGCGCCCCTGCGGCGAATCGCCTGATCCGGATCGTGATGGCCCGCCGGCGGGAGGACTCGGCGAGGTACTCAAGCTGGGCTCTGAAGATGTCCGTGCCGCCGACTGGTCTTCGCAGCACGGCCTCGTCGATCACGGCCGCCAGCCTGCCGCCGCCGGTCGCGAATCGTTCGAGCCGCTGGGCACGCAGGTCAAGGAAGCGCGCGATCTCCTCCGGACTAAAGCGCGCTTGCGCCAGAAGCCCCGACGCGTAATCCGCGGTTTGCAGCAGGCCGGGGACGAAGTGAGTGTCGTAGCTCTGAACGGTCTCCGCGGCCTCCTCGAGGCCCAGATAGGACTGGAACCATGCTGGCAGGATGTCTACGTTGCCCTGCCACCACGGCCGGGCAAGCGCATCACTGGCAAGCTGCAGCAACTGCTCGCGCTCGGCCAGATCGGTGACCCCGTACAGAGTCAGCAGGTCACTGACGTCGATCTCACGGGCGCCATGCCGGCCAAGCTCAATCCGGCTGATCTTGGAATCTGACGCCCTGATGGCTTCTGCGGCCTGCTGAGCGGTGATGCCGCGCGCCTCACGCAGGCGGCGGAGCGTCGCCCCGAGCCTGATCCGCAGGACCACAGGTCCCGGCGTTCTTGACTCTGGCATGGTGCGGCACAGAATATCGCGCTGGTGCGCCGATCTCGGGACGGTTCGGACCGGTCGGTACGATCTGATGGGCATCTGCTCCGGCGAGAGAAGGCAGGACAATGCACTACAGGCCGCTCGGCAATTCTGGTCTGCTCGTCTCGGTGGTCGGGCTCGGCTGCAACAACTTCGGCGGCAGGCTGGACCTGGCCGGTACGCAGGCGGTCATCGACGCTGCGATCGACTGCGGCATCACTTTGTTCGATACCGCCGACACCTACGGCGGCGGCGGCAGGTCGGAGGAGCTGATCGGCGAAGTTCTGACCAGCCGACGCGACCAGGTCGTCCTGGCGACGAAGTTCGGCCATCAGTCTGCCGACATGGGATACGGGCCCGCTGCAGGAGCGAAGGGTGGCCGGGCGTACATCAGGCGAGCGGTCGAGCAGTCGCTGCGCAGGCTGCGGACCGATTACATCGATTTGTACCAGATCCACACGCCCGACCCGAAGACCCCGATTGCCGAGACGCTCGACGCGCTCGGCGAGCTGGTCGCCGAGGGCAAGGTGCGCTATTTCGGTCACTCGAATTTCTCCGGCTGGCAGATTGCCGAAGCCGCATGCATCGCCGATCGGCGTGGCCAGGTTCCCTTCGTCTCCGCGCAGAATCACTGGTCGCTGCTTGAGCGCGCGGCCGAAGCCGAGGTCGTGCCTGCGGCGCGGCATTTCGGCCTTGGCGTGCTGCCGTACTTCCCGCTCGCAAACGGCCTGCTGACCGGCAAGATCCGGCGTGGCCAGCCGGCGAGGGAAGGCACGAGGCTAGCTGGCAGGGAGGGCTACGTCACCGAGGCGAAGCTGGACATCGTCGAAGGCCTGGCGACCTGGGCAGAAGCTCACGGTGTCTCGTTGCTCGCCGTCGCGATCGCATGCCTGGCCGCGCAGCCCGGCTGCTCAAGCGTGATAGCCGGAGCGATGTCGCCCGAGCAGGTCAAGGCTAACGCCGCAACGGCCGACTGGATCCCGACCACCGAGGAGCTCGCCGAGGTCGATGCCATCACGCTCGGGCTTACCGGCTAGGCGCGCGGCGGTCTCAGGGCTCGAGGCGATGCAGGTCGCGCGGGAAGAGCGTGACCTCGCGGACGTTGACCGAACCGGTCAGCCGCGCTGTCCATCGCTCGAGCCCGATCGCGAACCCGCCATGCGGCGGCATGCCGTGGCTGAATACCTGCAGGTAACCCGCATACGGGGCCGGGTCCTCGCCCCGTGCTCGGAGCGCAGCCAGGTAGTCGCCGTAGTTGTGCAGTCGTTGCCCGCCGGTTACCAGCTCCACGCCACGGAAGATCAGGTCGAAGCTGCGCGAATACTCCGGGCTGTCCGGGTCGGGATAGGTGTAGAACGGTCGCTTGACCATGGGGTATCCGGTGACGAAGAGGAAGTCGGAGCCGTGTTCGCGAACCGCCCAGTCGCCCAGCCAGCGCTCGTCGGCGGGGGAGAGGTCGGGCTCGCCGCGCGGGTCCCAGCTTGCCTCAGCGGCGATGAGCCGCTGCGCATCGGCAAAGTGCAGTTCGGGAATCTGCGCTGGCACGTCGGGAATCTTCAGCTCCAGCCGCTCGGCAGCATCGCCAGCACGTGCGGCAACGGCCGCAGCCATGGCGGAGATCACGTCGCGGAGCACCGTCATCACGTCATGGTGATCTGCGATGAAGCCGAATTCAGCGTCCAGGCTTGTGTACTGAGCCAGGTGCCTCGCCGTGTCGTGCGGCTCTGCGCGGAAGACCGGGCCAGTCTCATAGACCCGCTCGAAGACCCCGACCATGGCCTGCTTATAGAACTGCGGCGACTGCGCGAGGTAGGCGGCCTGGCCGAAATAGTCGATCGCGAAGACGTTCGCGCCGGACTCAGTGGCTGAGCGCACGATCTTCGGCGTCTGAATCTCGGTGAACCCGCGGGCGTCCAGGGCATCACGGAATCCGGCGACGCTGGCCGCCGAGATCTCGAAGCCAGCACGCAGCAGCGGGTGGCGCAGCGATGTCGGCGCGTTGTCGAGAATCGTCGGCAGCGCTGCTGTCACCGTCGGGCGGTAGAGATCGAACGGAGGGGGCTCGGCGGGCTCGCTCAGCGCAGTCAGCGTCGGCCCGGTCAGTTCGGCGCCGCCCGGCGCCTGCGAGTTGATCGTGACCGTCCCGGTGATCTCGAGAACCGTTTCCTCCGGCAGTCCCGCGACGCCGTCCGCTGCCGCTTCGTCGCCGGTGAGCACGACCTGGGCAACGCCACTGCGGTCTCTGATGATGAGGAAGGTGACGGCCTTGAGAACCCGCTTGCGATGCAGCCAGCCGGCCACGGTCACCCGCCGCCCGGCGTGCGCGGGCAGATCAGTGGCCAGGACGCGACTGCTCGGCGGCTCGGAAACGAAAGGTGTCATGACACGCTCCCTGGCTGGACGTCCCTTGGGAGTGCGGGCGAGAAGGGAACTCGCTGTGCCACCACACCTTCGCATGCGACCGCGTGAGCGGTCACACGCCTCCTGGCGCCCGGTCACGAGGGCTAGCCGGCGGGGCATTGAGCCTGCCGCTGGGCGCGGCGGCCGTTCCTCCCCGCACTCGGGAGTGTCTTCGCGACCGGCCGCGACGCCGCCTTTCCAGCAGCCGGCGGCTCTCTGGACTCGCGGTACCCGGCGCTACTTGTCTCCGTCAGCGCGTTGCTCCTACTCTACCGGCGAGCAGCACGGTCACGGGAAGGCTGAGATGAAGGCCAGTTTCGTGGTTGAGGCGAGCCATTGCGGGTGACCCCGGCGCTGACGCAACCGGGATGATGTCCCCGCCGATGCTTGTGGAGTCAGATTCTGACCATTTAACGGACTGGCACCCAATTTCAGCCTTTCGCGCGTCTTGATGATGGTCGGGCCGCTACTATCCCGGGCAGACCGCCATCGAGGAGTCGCCAGTGTCCGGAACGAAGAATGGACGAGTCCACCTGCACCGGATCCTGCAGACGGCAAGGCTGGCGGTCAATGCCACACTCACTGCGCTGCTCATTCTGACGCCGCTGGCGGCGACGCCGATGACCGCTGCCGCTGCGAGCCGGGGATCAGGCTCTGCACAGGCAGTGGCGCCTGCGAATGCGAACTGGCCGACCTTCCACGGCAATGCGCAGCTGACCGGCGTCTCTCATGACACGTCTATCTCGGCCTCTAATGCTGCGCAGCTCGGCGTTCGGTGGATGACGCACACGTTCGGGCCGGTCCTGTCCTCGCCTGTGACGCATTACAGCGGGGGCCTTAACAAGACGCTCGCCTACGTCGCGAACGAGAAAGGGTTCGTCGAGGCGGTCGATACGGCGAGCGGGTCCATTGTCTGGTCTCAATCGTTCGGCGTGCCGATTCACGCCACGCCTGTCGTCTCGGGCAGTCATGTATGGGTGGGCACAGCTGTCAGCAGCCGGATGATCAAGCTGGATGCGAATACCGGCAAAGTGCTGTGCCAGGTATCTATCGGCCCGGGCATTGATGACGCCAGTCCGGTAGTTGCCACGCCGCCGGGCGGCGTCACGACCTTGTTCATTGGCGTTCAGGACAATGCAGCCGTTCAGGGCCCGATGATGGCGATCAACGATTCAACGTGCCAGGTCGAGTGGCAGAAGACACCGTATCCGGAGTTCTCGGGAACATGGAGCCCGGACTCTTATGGCGTTAACGCCAACGGGGTGCCGCTGGTGATTTTCGGCAGCGGCGATCCGGACTGCGCCGTCTACGCTCTCAACGCGCTTACCGGCGCGACGCTGTGGCGTGTGTCGTCGCTGGTCGGTGGGCTCAACGATTTCGGCGCGGGCACGGTCATCTCGCCGCCAGGGCGCAACGGCATCGCCGACGGCATGGCCTACGTGCCAGGGAAGGACCGGATCCTTTACGCCATCGACCTGACGACCGGTCAGCTGATGTGGCACTTCGACTACGGCGCGGCGACGGGCACAACGCACGACGGCGGCCGGTCCGCGCCTGCCCTGGTCGGGCGGACGCTGGTGTTCGGCACGCCGATCGGAGTCGCGGCGGTGGACGCAGTGACCGGCAAGCAGATCTGGCTGTCGGAAGACGCCGGCCCGCCGGACACCGAGGTCTTGTCCTCCCCGCTGATCACCGGGCCGGCCGGCGGGCAGGTCGTGGTCTACGGCGACCTGAAAGGCGACATCGAGGTGCTCAGCCTGGCGACGGGGGCGCCGCTCTATACCTTTAAGACCAAGGGTTATGTGATCAGTTCTGCTGCGGATTCTGCGGGCAATCTGATCATCGGCTCGAGTGACGGTTTCCTGTACGACCTGGCCATCGGCGGCTCTAACGGGAACCCGCCCGCGACGGCCATCACGAGTCCGGCCTCAGGTTCGGTCATCGCCAACCCCGGTGCCAACCCCGTCGTGGCGAAGGGCACGGCTCAGGCCGGGTCCGCATCGGTGACGGCGGTCGATGTCGCCGTGCAGCGGAACGGCACGGCTGGGCCATGGTGGAACGCGGCCACCGGGACCTGGCAAACAGGCCCGACAACCAATCGAGCGACGCTGAGCGGGTCGGGCTCGACGATTAACTGGACGATCGGGGTTCCCGCCACACGGCCAGGCGGCGTGCTGACATTCACTGCCCGGGCCGTGGGAGGGGACGGACTGGTCGACCAGTCGCTGGCACGGACGAGTGTGACGGTCCGCCCTGTCACGACGGGCCCGCACGTGTACGTCACGGCCGCCCAGGCGGCCCCCAATGCCGCATTGATGGCGTCCGGCTCTGGCTTCAAGCCGCACGAACAGGTCAGCCTGTCGCTTCCTGGCGCGAGCCTGGCGACCGTCACTGCCGGGGTGAACGGCGGATTCCCGAAGACGTCGGTGAAGATTCCGGCGACTTATGACTTCGGCCTGACCGCTATCACCGGCACCGGACAGGCATCGGGTACGTCGGCGACGGCGCCGCTCTACGTCACAGGCCCGTGGCCGGAGTTCGGTCACGATCCGCAGCGCACCAGCGATGAACCCAACGATCGCGTGCTCACGATTGAGGTCACACCGGGCAAGGCATACCGGTTGAATCCCTATTTCGTGTATGCGGCAGGCGCGCCGATCGACAGCTCTGCCGCCGTCGCCAATCAGCTGGCATTTGTCGGCGACAATTCGGGCACGCTCAGTGCGGTCCACATCACGACAGGAGGTCTCGCGTGGTCAGCATCACCCGGCGGCTCGATCTCCTCGTCCCCGGCCGTCGACTCTGCTGCCGGACTGGTCGTGGTGGGGTCGTCGGCCAACACGGTAAGTGCGTACGCGGAAAAGACCGGTAAGCCCGCCTGGACGGCGACGACCGGAGGGGCCGTCACGTCGTCGCCGTTGATCTACGGCGGCGTGGTTTACGTCGGCGCCCAGGATCACAAGGTCTACGCGATCGACGAAGCGACCGGGAACATCACCTGGACCCACACCGTCCCCGGCGCGGTCGTTGGCTCGCCAGCCTTCGATCCTGGCGCATCCACGCTGGTCGTGGCAGATGACAGCGGCAAAGTGACGGCCCTGCGCGTGGCCGCCGGATCTGCCTCAGCCCGCTGGCAAGCCGATGTCGGATCGGCCGTCAACAACAGCCCGGTGATCGCTCAGCAGCAGGTCCTGGTTGGCTCGGCCGATGGTGTCGTCTACGCCCTGTCGGAATCCGCCGGATCACTGAACTGGTCCAAAGCAGTCGGAACGTCCATCACCGGATCGATGGCGTTCCAGGCAGGCCACCTGTACGTCGGCGCCGCGGATAGTAGCCTTACGGCGCTGCAGACCAGCGACGGCTCAATCATGTGGAGCGAGTCGCTGGCCGGCCCGGTCACCGGCGTCAGCGTAACCGGCGGAATGCTGTTCACTGAATCCTCCAACGGGACCGTCACCGGACTCCGGATCGGCGGCGAGGTCGTCTGGATAGCCAAGACCGGCGCCGGCCTTAACGGCACCCCGACCATCATGGACAACTCGGTATTCGTTGGCGCCGAGGACCACGGCCTGTACGCCTACACGCCATACGGCGAGCCCGTGGTCTAAGCGCAACAGCCGCGAGTCAGAGAAAGGCATGTCGGCGACCGGCGCAGCGCAATGTAGGCGGTGGCGGGGGCCGAGGCCGTGATGTCGCGTGATGACCTGGCGCGCCTGTGGGCCGAGGCGAACATACTGCGCGTCGAGGTAGAGCCGAACGCTGCGAAACAGCTCCGGAAGGTGCGGCGGGATGAGCCGGATGTGTCGCAGGCTGTTGACCTGGGGATGACTGATGCGTTGCGCGATCTTGCTGGGATGCAGCGACGCATCGACGGCGAAGTAACAGTCCCGGGCTCCTAGGCCCACCGCCGGATGCTCATTGCATCAATCAACGCGCGCGGAGCCATCGCCTGGGGAACAAATCGCGGCCGGCAAACCCAGGGGGCAGTAGATGTCAACGTCACAGCCGATCGATGTGCGCGATATGGCCATCGTCCACCGCATGTTCAGCAACGTGTACTCAGAATCCGCGCGGCTTGTCCGAGCTGAGCCAGCGCCCGCACGGGACCGGGTAGCGTTCCTGGCCGATCACATCGATTTCGGCATCGCAGCGCTGCACCACCATCACGAGGGTGAGGACGAGCTCCTCTACCCCAAACTCATTGAGCGGGTGCCCGACCAAGCGGTGATGACTGAGCAAGTCGAGAAGGAGCACCTGCTCATCAAGGCGGCGCTCGAGGATGCGTCGGCCGCATGCGCGGCATGGCGTCAGCAGCCGAGCCCTGAGACCGGCGAATCACTCGCTGCAGCGCTCGAGCACCTTAACGCGGTCGCCCAGCCCCATCTCGACGACGAGGAGGAAAAGGTGGTCCCGCTCGCAGCATCGACGCTCACACAACAGGAGTGGGACGCCATGGGCAAGTACGCGGTGGCGCGGATCCCGCGGAACAAGCGGGGCGTCGCCTTCGGCATGATCCTCGAGCCTCTCAGCGATGATGACCGCGCATTCATGATGCGCACCTTGCCGGCGCCGGTGCGAATGCTCTACCCATTGCTGATCGAGAGACCGTGGAGGAAGTATGCCGTCACGCTCCGCAGCGGGACCTAGCGGCATCCGGCGCTAGGTTCCGTCTGGCCACAAGAGGAGTGGTGCAGGGCTTCAGCGGCTTCGTTCAGATCCTGCGCTATGATCTGTCCCGTCCGTTAAGGGCGACGGGACGTGGCCCAGCTTGGTTAAGGCGCTGGTCTGGGGGACCAGAGAGCCCGGGTTCAAATCCCGGCGTCCCGACCACGTGATGATCTGGACAGCATCGGGCACTCCGCGCATTCGCTGCTCGTTGCGCTAGCAGTGAGCACGACGGAACGGGGGCAGCCCGGGTGGCAGTGGTACCCGGATGACCCAGTGGCAGCAGAACTTACGGTGCCGCGGGTGCCGAGATTCGGGGGCGGCCGGCGCATGCTGCGCCGTGCGTTCTTGGTCCTGTTCACGCTGATCACTCTGCTGGTCATCGCGACATCGGTCCTGCTTCTGGTTACGCCATCCGTCAGCAACGCATGGTCGCTGGCCAGAGCGGAGGCGCAGGCCCATAACGAGCGATTTCCTGGGCCGCCCGTTCCCGCGAGGTTCGCAACTGCGCTGATCGCCACCGAGGACCACAGGTTCGCATCTGAACCAGGATTCGACCCGTTCGCATTCGGCCGGGTACTGCAGTCGGTCGTGACCGGCAAGGATCAGGGCGGTTCGACGCTCTACCAACAGCTCGCGAAGCTCCTCTACGCCAAGCACAAGAGCGGGCTGACAGTGCAGGTCTACGAGGTAGCGCTCGGAATCAAGCTGAAGTTCAGCTACACGCGCGAGCAGATCCTTCGGATGTACGCCGACGTTGCTTACTTCGGGCACGGCTACTACGGCATCGAGCAAGCGAGCTGCGGGTACTTCGGTAGCCCGCCAGGTGCTCTGCAGTGGCCGCAGTCGGCGGTGCTGGCGGGCCTGGTGCAGGCGCCGTCCGCCTACGACCCGCTGCAACACTCCGAACTTGCCAGGTCGCGTGAGGGACACGTGGTCAGCAGGCTGGTGGCCACAGGCGTACTGAGCCAGCACCAGGGCGCTGCCGTGCTCGCGGTTCCAATGGGCAAGCTTCTCGAGCACGCTGGCGGCTGCCGCTCCTAGACGACCGTCCGTTCGGGTGCGCCGGCTGACTCATCGGTGCGGCCCTTGCGGTGCCTGCCGTGGCCGATCCGCTGGTTCCGCACTTCCTGCGGGACCCACACCCACTTGCGGTAGGACCAGAAGCGGAAGAGCGTGCCCAGAGCGATGCCCAGGTTGAGCGCTATCACGTTCTCGAGCTTTGTCGTCATGCCGAGTGCGTAGTTGCTGAAACCCAGGACCGCATACTGGATCAGCAGCCCGACGCCGTTCAGCAGGAAGAAGGTCACGCCTTCTTTGGCGGTACCTGCTCCTTGGCGATGCCGGAAGCTCCAGTGCCGGTTGCCGAGGAAGGTGACGACCGTCGCCACGACGGTGGCGATGGTCACCGACGTGAGCGGTCCAAGGCCGAGCGGGCCGTGCAGCGGAATGAACACCAGGTTGGTGACGCCGATCCCGATCCCGCCGACGATAAGGAACTTGGCGCCTTCGTGGATCAGGTGGCGGAAGCGCTGGTAAAAGTCAGCGACGCGCTGGGTCAGCCCTGAGGTTGTGGGACGGGTCGTGCTCAACGGGGCTTTCCGGCCTCGTCTCCTGGCGGGGGTGCCATTTCAGGCAGGTCGGCCTGATTCTGTGCCGACGCCAGCGCTGGTTCAAGCGCCTCGTGCCCCTGCGGAGCCGGTCGCGGGGCCGCCCAGACCCACCTTCGGTAGGACCAGAACCGGAACAGGGTTCCGAGAGCGATCCCGACGTTGTTGGCAACGAGGTTGGCGAGCTTGCCTGTCTCGCCAAGCCCGTAGGCTGTGAAGCCGACTAGCGCCCACTGGATAAGCAGCCCGACCCCGTTGAGCGCGAAGAACATGATGGTCTCGCGCGGTACGGTGGTGCGCTCCCTGTGCCGGAAGCTCCAGTACCGGTTGGCGATGTAGCTGGCGATCGTGGTGACGACGACTGCGACGGTCGCTGCGGTCAGCGGGCCGGTGTGCAACTTGAAATGCAGCAGACCGTTGACCAGGTTGTACACGAGGACGCCGATAACGCCGATGATGCCGAATTTGGCACCCTCATGAATGAGCAGCCGGAAACGCTCGTAGAGCCTTCGCACACCGCTCACCGAGGCGGTCCTCCGTTCGATCGCGTCACCTCGCGGTGCTACCCGCGCCGCTGGTACTCAAAGCACTGTCGGCAAGATTACCTGCGCTGGATGTGCTGCGTGCCCAGAGCGCAAATCCCCAATGTCCGGCGGCTATTCGCGTCGTAGCGCTGCGTTATTCGTTCGGCACTGTCGGCACTGGAAGGTAGGGTCGCGCACGTGGCTGATCCTGACATCCTGATTCGCGCCAGGGGGCTAACGAAAGTATTCGGCGATTTTACTGCCGTCGACGGGATCGATTTCCGGCTAAGCCGCGGCGAGGTGTTCGGATTTCTCGGGCCCAACGGAGCAGGCAAGTCGTCAACGATGCGGATGATCGGCTGCGTCTCCCCCCGATCTGGCGGCGAGCTGACGATCCTCGGCCTTGATCCGTCGAATGACGGCCCGGCGATCAGGGCCAGGCTCGGCGTCGTGCCCCAGGAAGACACACTCGACGTCGAGCTGACCGTGCAAGAGAACCTGCTCGTCTACGGCCGGTACTTTGGCCTGCGCCGGGACGTCATCAGGGAGCGAAGCACAAAGCTCCTCGACTTCGTCCAGCTCACCGAGCGAGCCGACGACGAGGTGGAGCCGCTTTCTGGCGGTATGAAGCGGCGCCTCACCATCGCCAGGTCGTTGATCAGTGAACCGGAGATCCTGCTGCTCGATGAGCCCACGACGGGACTCGACCCGCAGGCCAGGCACGTCGTATGGGACCGGCTCTACCGGCTCAAGCAGCAGGGCGTGACGCTGGTGCTGACCACGCACTACATGGACGAGGCCGAGCAACTGTGTGACCGGCTCGTCGTCATGGACCGCGGCAAGATCGCAGCGGAGGGCTCGCCCAGGCAGCTGATCGAGACCTATTCCACCCCCGAGGTGCTCGAACTGCGCTTCGCGCTCGACGAGCAGGAGCAGGCGGCGGAGAAGCTGGCCGACGTGACGGCTGAGCGGACCGAGGTCCTGGCGGACCGCATCCTGCTGTACACCGGCGACGGAGAAGCGATGCTCGATGCCGTTCGGGCGCGTGGTCTTGAGCCCGCGACTTCCCTGGTGCGCCGCAGCACTCTGGAGGACGTGTTCCTCCGGCTCACCGGCCGGCGGCTGGAGGACTGATGGCTCTGCCGGTGGCTGGCCAGTCACTGAGATCACAGTCCTACGCCGTCAGGCAGTTCAGGTTCTGGCTCACGAATTACCGGCGGACCTGGCGCGGCACGATTTACTCCGGCGTGCTCAATCCGGTGCTGTACCTGGGGGCCATGGGGCTTGGCCTCGGCACGCTGGTCGACAAGCACAGTACGTCGAGTCTGGGTGGCGTCAGCTACCTTGCGTTCCTTGCGCCTGGCCTGCTGGCCGCTTCCGCGATGCAGACCGCTATGGGCGAATCGACTTATCCGGTCTACGGCTCGGTGAAGTGGCTGAAGACTTATCAGGCGGCGATCGCCTCACCCCTGCGCCCGACCGACCTCTTTCACGGTCACCTGCTCTGGACGACGGCCAGGCTGGTTATGAACTCGGTGGTCTTCCTGGCCGTGATGGCTGCATTCGGCGCTGTCCAGTCCGCCTGGGCCATTGCGTGCCTTCCCGCGGCGGTGCTCACCGGGATGGCATTCGCGACGCCGATCGAGGCGTACGCAATGACCTGCACCAAGGACACCTCGTTCGCGATGCTGTTCAGATTCGGGATAATCCCGTTGTTTCTCTTCTCCGGTACCTTCTTCCCGATCAGTCAGCTGCCGGCCTACGTCAGGCCGCTTGCCTACATAACGCCGCTCTGGCACGGCGTTGCGCTGTGCAGGACGCTGAGCCTTGGCACCGCGCAGCTCGGCGGGTCAGCGGTGCATGTCGGATATCTGGTCTTGGTGACGGCCCTCGGCATCGTGGCCGGGAACCGGACATACGTCCGGAGGCTCTATGCCTGAACAGGTAGGCGAATCCCGTGCTACGGCCGACTCGGCGGTCAGGGCCGGAGCGCCGCCGCTGTCAGCTCGGCTCCGGGAGCTGCCGTTGCGCATCATCCCCGTCGCCATGCTGGCGACGAGGCGATCCGGCCTTGGCGGCCGTGGCAGCGTGCACCTCATCGAACGGCATGCCAGGGTCTACCGGCACACCTGGACGGTGCTGATTTCCGGGTTTTTCGAGCCCTTGTTCTACCTGTTGTCCATCGGGATAGGTCTGGGCAAGCTCGTCGGCACCGTCATCGGCCCGGGTGGTCATCCGGTTGACTTCACGAGCTTCGTCGCACCCGCTCTGCTGGCCACCTCGGCCATGAACGGGGCGGTGATGGATTCCACCTTCAACGTGTTCTTCAGAATGAAGTACGCCAAGCTCTACGATGCAGCGCTGGCGACGCCAATGAGATCGGACGAGATTGCGCTCGGCGAGATCGGCTGGGCTCTGATCAGGGGCGGCATCTACGCGGTTGCCTTCATGGTGATCATGCTGGCTCTCGGGTTGGTGCACTCGGTGTGGGCGATCTTCAACGTGCCGGCGGCACTGCTGATCGGATTCGCGTTCGCAGGCGCCGGGATGGCCGCGACGACGTTCATGAAGAGCTGGCAGCACTTTGAGTTCGTAATGCTGGCAACGCTCCCGATGTTCTTGTTCTCCACCACGTTTTATCCGCTCAGCGTCTACCCCCGCGCTCTCCAGATCATCGTGGAATGCACACCGCTGTATCAGGGCGTCGTGCTGCTGCGTGGGTTGACGCTCGGTGTCGTGAATCCCGACCTGCTATGGAGCATCGCCTATCTCGCCGTGATGGGGGCTATCGGCCTCGCGATCGCGGGCCGCAGGATCAGCAGGCTGCTACTCAAGTAACCAGGAGGGCGCCTCGTAGCTGGAAAGTGCCCCGCCGCCTCGTGGCGGCGGGGCACTTGCTG
>DATELR010000315.1:0-4962 GCA_035276345.1 Streptosporangiaceae bacterium
GGAGCTGGAGAGCGTGTGCCTGGAGCGCGACCTGGCGCGGTTCAAGCGCCTCGCCAGCCAGCGGTGGACGGAGCTGACGTACGACGGCCTCTGGTACTCCCCGCTGCGGGCGTCGCTCGATGCGTTCATGGCTGAGGCGTCAAAGAACGTGACGGGAGATGTCCGGGTGCGGTTGCAGGCCGGCCAGGCCGTCGTCACCGGCCGGCGGAGCCCGGTTGCTCTCTACGACTACGGCCTCGCCACCTATGACACCGGCGATGTTTTCGATCAGAAGCTGGCCAGAGGCTTCGTGGAGTTGTGGGGGCTGCCGACGAAGGTCTCGGCCGAGCGGGACAGGAAGGCGGCTGCGTCCGTCTAGTCCGCCGTCGGGAGGAACGCCCGTTACCTGTCTTGCACGACCGGCACGTGCCTGGCGATGCGGCCAGACCCGGTTGCGCGGGGGAGTGCGCGACGGGTCCTGTTCTGCCGATAGCTTGTCCGGGTAGCAGATGCGGTGAAAGCGGGAGGGTCTGTGAGCGGCGAGCCTGGGGCACCGGCCGTGCGGTTGTGGGGCGGCCGGTTCGAGTCAGGGCCCGCCGATGCGCTGGCGCGGCTCTCGGTGAGCGTCCAGTTCGACTGGCGGCTGGCGCGCTATGACCTGCTGGCGTCGGGAGCGCACGCGCGAGTGCTGCACCGCGCCGGGCTGCTGGACGATCAGGAAGTCGCGCGCCTCCTCGCGGCCATCGACGAGCTCAGCCGGGACTGCCAGACCGGCGCCTTCCGGCCGACCGCCGCCGACGAGGACGTGCACACAGCCCTGGAGCGCGGCTTGCTCGAGCGTGTCGGGTCGCTGGGCGGGCGGCTGCGCGCGGGCCGCAGCCGGAACGACCAGGTCGCTACCGACCTGCGGATGTACCTGCGCGATCACGCCCGGCAGGTAGTCGCCAGGCTGGCCGAGCTGCAAACCGCCCTGATGGACCAGGCAGAACGACATCTCGCCGAGCAGACTCCAGCCCCTGGCCTGACCCACACCCAGCATGCGCAACCGGTACTCCTTGCCCATCAGCTGCTCGCGCACGTGCAGGGGCTGGCCAGGGACGTCGAGCGGCTGCGGGACTGGGATAAGCGGGCCGCGATCTGCCCGCTCGGATCAGGGGCGCTGGCTGGCTCGTCGCTACCGCTCGATCCCGAGGCGGTCGCGGCCGAGCTCGGCTTCACTGCCCCCGCCGCCAACTCGATGGACGCTGTCGCAGACCGTGATTTCGCGGCCGAGTTCTGCTTCGCGGCGGCGCTGGCCGGGGTGCACCTGTCCAGGCTGGGCGAGGAAGTCGTGCTCTGGACGTCGGAAGAATTCGGCTGGGCCGAGATCGACGACGCCTACGCCACCGGATCCTCGATCATGCCGCAGAAGAAGAACGCCGACGTCGCCGAGCTTGCCCGCGGCAAGGCGGGCCGTCTGATCGGCGGACTGGCCGGGCTGCTGGCGACGCTCAAGGGCCTGCCGCTCACCTACAACCGGGACCTGCAGGAGGACAAGGAGCCGGTCTTCGACGCGGTCGACACGCTGCTGCTCGTCCTGCCTGCGATGGCGGGACTGGTGAGTTCGATGCAGTTCCGCACGGCCAGGCTGGCCCGCGGCGCCGCCGCTGGCCATGCGCTGGCGACCGACGTGGCCGAGTTCCTCGTCCGGCGTGGAGTGCCGTTCCGCGAGGCGCATGAGGCGGTCGGGCACCTGGTGGTCTGGTGCCAGGTCAATGACTGCGAGCTCGGCGACGTCAGCGACGAGGACCTGCAGAAGGTGTCGCCGCACCTGACGCCCGATG
Organism: Streptosporangiaceae bacterium; assembly: GCA_035276345.1. Lineage (GTDB taxonomy): Bacteria > Actinomycetota > Actinomycetes > Streptosporangiales > Streptosporangiaceae > Chersky-822. Next base: position 1,803 of record DATELR010000315.1, read on the forward strand.
TGCGATCGGTGCTGTCGGTGCCTGGGGCGATCGCCGCTCGCGACACGGTGGGCGGCACCGCGCCCAGCAGGGTGGCCGATCAGCTAGCCGGTCTCCGGCGGCGGGTCGCGAGCGGTGCGGCGTGGGCAGCGGAGGGATGACGAGCGAAGTTCATGGCGGGGACGGCTGGCCAGACCCGGCCGGTGTCGGCCCGTCGGCTCCATCTGGGTCACTGATGCTGAACGGTGCGCGCTGGGACATGCTGGACCGCGAGTTCCTCGATCGCCCTGTCCTGCAGGCCGCGCCCAAGCTGCTCGGCTGCCTGCTCGCCCACGAGACCGATGATGGCCTCGTCGCCGCGGAGATCGTGGAGGTCGAGGCCTACCGGGGCGAATCGGATCCGGCGTCGCACGCGTTCCGAGGCAAGACGGCGCGCAACGCGGTGATGTTCGGCGAGGCCGGGCACGCCTACGTCTACTTCACCTATGGCATGCACTTCTGCGTGAACCTGGTCTGCCAGGCGCCCGGCCACGCGGCTGCGGTGCTGCTCAGGGCAGGCCGGGTGGTGGCCGGCGCCGAGCTAGCAGCGAAGCGGCGCGGAGCGCGTGCTGTGGCGGAGCGTGATCTGGCCAGGGGACCGGCGCGGCTCTGCCAGGCGCTTGCGATTGAGCGTCCGCAGAACGGTGCCGACGTCTGCGATCCCGCGAGCCCGCTGCGCGTGCTTGCCCGCCCCGGCTTCGACGGCCTCCCATCGGGCACGATCAGCAGCGGTCCGAGGGTAGGCGTCAGGCTGGGTGCCGAAGACCCGTGGCGGTTCTGGGTGACTGGCGAGCCGGCCGTATCCGTCTTCCGGCCGTATATGCCGAAGCGGCGCACTCCGCTGGCATGAGCGGCGCGATGGATACCCGGGAATTCGACTAGGTGGCTTGGCGCGGTTGATGGGAGTATGCAGCGGTGACCGACATCATCGACGACCTAGCCTGGCGCGGTCTGATTGCCGTCTCGACCGACCTGACCGAGCTGCGCAGGTCACTCGACGCCGGCCAGGTGACGCTGTACGGGGGCTTCGACCCGACCGCGGCGAGCCTGCACATCGGCAACCTGGTCCTGCTGCTGACCATGCGGCGCTTTCAGCTTGCCGGGCACCGTCCGATCGGCCTGGTGGGCGGTGCGACCGGCCTGATCGGCGATCCAAGCGGGAAGTCGGTTGAGCGCTCGCTGAACTCACCTGAGGTCGTCGCTGGCTGGGTCAAGCACATCGGTGACCAGGTGAGCCGGTTCCTGGACTTCGAGCCGGGCCCGGCCGCAGCGCTGATGGTCAGCAACCTGGACTGGACTGAGGACTTGTCGGCGCTGGCGTTCCTGCGGGATATCGGCAAGCACTTCCCGGTGAACCAGATGCTCTCCAGGGAGACCGTTAAGGCGCGCCTGGAGTCCGGCGGCATCAGCTACACCGAGTTCAGTTACCAGATCCTGCAGGCGAACGACTTCCTGGAGCTGCACCGCAGGCATGGCTGCACGCTGCAGATCGGCGGCAGTGATCAGTGGGGCAACCTGGTTTCAGGAGTCGACCTGATCAGGAGGGTGACCGGCGACGCTGTCCACGCGCTGGCGACACCGCTGATCACCAGGCCGGACGGGACCAAGTACGGCAAGTCCGAAGGTGACGCTATCTGGCTGAGCCCTGAGCTGATGAGCCCGTACGCGTTCCACCAGTACTGGCTGAACCGCGCCGACGACGAAGTCGCCAGCCTGCTCAGGGTCTTCACGTTCCGCACCAGGGAGGAGATCGAGGATCTGGAACGGCAGACCGCCGAAAGGCCAGCGGCCAGAGCCGCTCAGCGGGTGCTTGCCGATGACCTGACCACGCTGGTGCACGGAGCCGACGAGACGGCCAGGGCAACGGCAGCAGCGAAGGCTCTGTTCGGTCAAGGGGACCTGAAGGAGCTCGATGAGGCGACCTTGGCGGCTGCCCTTGCCGAGGTTCCGAAGGCGACCATCGGCCAGCTCGGCCCCGCGGTCACGGACCTGATGGCGGAGTCCGGGATCGTGTCGAGCAAGTCCGCGGCCCGACGTGCGGTTGAGCAAGGCGGCGCTTACCTGAACAACGAGAAGGTCACAGACGTCGAGGCGGTGCCGGGTGAGAGGGACCTGCTGCATGGCAGGTTCCTGGTGTTGCGGCACGGGAAGCGCACCATCGGCGGCATCGAGATCACCGCATGACGATCGCCATGGTGATACTCAGAACGCCTGTGATATAAGGAATCCGCCGTGCATCTGCACGTGCACGAAGCACTTGAGTCCCGATTTGACACAGTAGCCAGGCTTCCCTAATCTTCACAGAGTTCGTTGCGAACTAGGCGGCCCGCAGGCCCCGGTTGCGCGAGCCGACCAGCAGACCACCTTCCAGTAGCCGACCGTCTTCCATGCCGGTTGACTACGCTAGGACTACGCTGGTTGACAGTGAGTAACCTGCGAAAACTTAATCGGCTGACAACCTTGACAGTCACATGACTTGCGGGTAAGTTAGCAGGGTTGCCCCAGACGGAGTTTGAGAAAACTTCCGATGGTGAGCGTCCGCTCCTTGAGAACTCAACAGCGTGCTAAAAGCCAGTGCACATGCACATCCCCGTCAACGGGACCTGGGCTCGCCAGCTCAGTTCCCAGACGGTATATGCCAGATCGTCTCACCGGCTCGGTCTTAACCGGCCGATGGGGCAATCTCTTCAGTCTGCGGTCGCGCCGCTCGCTTGCGAGCCTGGCGGCCGCGTAAGACATTCAATGGAGAGTTTGATCCTGGCTCAGGACGAACGCTGGCGGCGTGCTTAACACATGCAAGTCGAGCGGAAAGGCCCCTTCGGGGGTACTCGAGCGGCGAACGGGTGAGTAACACGTGAGGAACCTGCCCTTAGCTCTGGGATAGCTCCGGGAAACCGGGATTAATACCGGATACGACCACGGTCGGCCTCGACTGTGGTGGAAAGATTTATCGGCTAGGGATGGTCTCGCGGCCTATCAGCTTGTTGGTGAGGTAACGGCTCACCAAGGCGACGACGGGTAGCCGGCCTGAGAGGGCGACCGGCCACACTGGGACTGAGACACGGCCCAGACTCCTACGGGAGGCAGCAGTGGGGAATATTGCGCAATGGGCGAAAGCCTGACGCAGCAACGCCGCGTGGGG